>JANOGP010000294.1:0-7806 GCA_031406075.1 Betaproteobacteria bacterium | reverse complement strand
GCGCGACCTTGTCAATGTCGAGTCGATCCCGTTCGAGGTGCTCGATCAGGGCATCACATGGGACTGGGAGACTTTTCCCGAATACATGGATGCCGCGGCGCGCCGCAAGCCTTCGGTGAATCTCGCTTTCCTCGCGCCGCTTACGCCGTTCCGGCACTACGTCATGGGCGAAGCGTCGATGGAGCGGGCGGCCACTACAGAGGAAACCGCGGAAATCCGCGCCTTGCTAGCCGGGGCGATGGACGCCGGCGCCTTTGGATTCTCGAGCACGATCCTGAACCAGCATCTCGGCTACGGCGGGCGGCCGCTCGCGTGTCGCAATGCAAGCCGCGATGAGCTGAGGGCGTATGCGAACGTGCTCAGGGAGAAGAACAAGGGCGCGATCGAAGTGGCGCTGACCCGGCAGATCGGCGTACTCGAGGAAGACCAGTGCGAGATGCTCGATTTCCTGCTCGATGAAAGTGGCCGCCCGGTGACCTTCATCGCGCTGTTCGACCGCGATGATATTTCGGAGGCGGTGCGCGACACCTTGCGCCGGGCCGCGCCGATGATCGCGAAGGGCGCGAGGCCGCAGACCTCGCCGTTGCCGCTCACCCGCGAGATCGACATGCACAGCCCGTTTTCGTTTGCCGCGTTTCCGTCGTGGAACCGTGTATTCGCGGACAAATCTAAAGAGGCGCAGAAGGCGGTCTACCGCGACCCGGCCTTCCGCAACCAGTTTCGCGAAGAGCTGAAGAATCCAATGGGCTTTGGCAACTGGGAACGCATCACGCTGCACGAAGTCCGCTCGCCGGAACTCAAGCGCTTCGAGGGCATGACGGTGGCGGAGGTCGCCCGTGCCGAAGGCAAGGACGGCGTGGACGCGTTTCTCGACCTGACGCTGGCCGACGACCTCGATCTCGAATTCACCATGACGTCGTTCAACACCCGGATCGATCGCATGGCCGAATTGCTGAACAACCCGGCGATCCTGATCGGCCTCGGCGATGGCGGCGCCCACGTGGACATGTTGTGCGACTCCGGCTATCCGACCTACCTCCTCGGCACCTGGGTGCGCGAACGCGAAGTCCTCTCGCTGCCCGAGGCCATTCGCCGGCTCACCTCCGATCCGGCGGACCTGTTCGGCATCCGCGACCGCGGGCGCCTAAAGCCGGGGCTGGCCGCCGACATCGCGATCTTCGATCCTCAGACGGTAGGTTCTTCGAACCGCGGAGAGCGGCGCTATGATCTTCCGGGCGGCGGCAAGCGCATGGTGATGCCTTCGCGCGGAGTGCGGTACACCATCGTAAATGGCGTCACGACGTATGCCGAAGGGAAACTTGTCGGCGCAGCGGCGGGGAAGGTGTTGCGGTCGTGATTGTCGAGGCTCGTGGGCCGAATAGCGGAGCGAAATTGCATCGATAGGCAAAAGGCGGGACCGGACCGTGTGACTTATGCAGTGACGCCTTCCGGCCCGTGAACGATTGCCGTAGACCTGCCTCATCCCGCATGTCCCTGTGCGTTTCTCACCGGATCCCAACTGTGGAGGAGAAGACCATGATTCGGAAAATAACGATCTTGCGAGCGACGCTTCTCGCCGCTGTATCGCTGCTGATCATATCCTGCGGCGAACGCACTTCGTCAGAGCAGGCGGGGACCGCACCCGCGAAGAAAGCCGAGACGGTAACCATGAACATGGCCAGCGTGTTTCCCACCAGCCTCACGCTGCTGGGCGAGGCGGCGCCCGCGCTCGCCAAGAAGATCGAGCGCGCCTCGGACGGAACGATCCAGATCAAGGTCTACGAGCCGGGGGCGTTGGTGCCGGGGCTGGAATCCATCCCGGCGGTTGGCAAGGGTTCGGTGGATGCGGCCTGGTCGAGCCCCGGATTTTTCTCGGGCACCGACTCGGCATTCAATATATTCACCACACTTCCATTCGGTCCGGGCATACCGGAATTTCTCGCCTGGATGTATTACGGCGGCGGGCTGGAACTGCAGAACGAACTCTTCGGCAAGCACAACATCCACGCCATTCCCTGCGGGCTCACGCCGCCGGAGGCCTCGGGCTGGTTCCGCAACGAGATCAAGTCGGTGAACGACCTCAAGGGCCTGAAGATGCGTTTCTTCGGCATGGGCGCGAGGGTCATGGACCGGCTCGGCGTATCCACGCAATTGCTCGCGCCGGGCGACATCTTCCAGGCGCTGCAACTCGGGACCATCGATGCCACCGAGTTCGCGAATCCTTCGCTTGACGAGAAGCTCGGCTTTTATCAGGTTGCAAAGTACTACTATTTTCCCGGCTGGCATCAGCCAGCCTCGTTCAACAACTTCTTCATCAACAAGCAAAAGTGGGAGTCACTCTCCGATTCGCATAAAGCGATCATCGAACACGCATGCGGCGACATGCTGCGTCAGATCATTGCGCAGGGCGAGGCCACCCAGTGGGCCGCAATGAAGCGCATGCGCGACCAGCACGGCGTGAAGATCATGCGCTGGCCGCCCGAGATCCTGAAAGCTTTCGAGAAGACCTGGCACGAGGTTGCCGCGGAAGAGTCGGCGGCGAATCCCAACTTCAAGAAGGTCTATGACTCGTACCGTGCATTCCGGGAGAACTACGCGATCTGGCGCGACTACGGATACTTGAAGTAGCGCGGCGCCATGATTTGTACGGCGGCGGCAAACGCATGGTCACGCCGTCGCGAGAGGGTAGTTCGACGGGAACATCGCGCGCTTCGCGGCCTCGTCCATCTCCTGCTTGAAGGCGAAGTCTTTGCCGACAATGCGCGCTCGCGCGACGGCAGGACGTGCGTTGATCGCGGTAAACCAGCGCTTCAGGTTCGGGTAGGCCGCGAGCGGATCGGCCTCGCCGGGAAGCACGATGGGCGCGCGGTCAACCCAGCCCCAGGCCGCCATATCGACGATCGAGTAGCCGGCGCCGACGATGAAGTCGCGACCCTTCAGGTGCTTGTCGAGCACGCGGTAGTGGCGGTCCGCCTCTCGCCGGTAGCGGTTGATCGCGTAGGGAATCTGCTCCGGCGCCGCGCGCTGGAAGTGCACCGCCTGTCCCGAATACGGCCCGATCCCCGTCGCGACGAACATCAGCCACGACAACAGGTCGCCGCGGTCGGCGGCGCCGCCGACGAAGCGGCCGATCTTGTCGCCTAGATAGAGCAGGATTGCATTGGAATCGAACACGGTCACTTTTGTGCCGCCGGGCCCATCGGTGTCTACAATGGCGGGCAGCTTGCCGTTCGGGTTGACAGCCCTGAAGTCCGCCGTGTGCTGCTCGCCCTTGCGCGAATCGACCGGAACGACTTCGTACGCGATGCCCGCCTCTTCCAGAAATAGCGCCACCTTCATAGGATTGGGCGAGGGATGAAAGTAGAAGCGGATCAAGGCAGTCTCCTTTGTGTACGGGAATGGTGGTCAAATATGCGTCCCGGGGACTCGCGCGCCAGGCTCGCGCGATGATGCGCCTGAATTTGGTCAGAGTCGATGTTCACACGGTCGATCTTCTGACGGAGATTCGACGGGGAGGATGTTGCGTTCATGAAGTGCAAAATTGAAAATTTGATAAGGTTTCCAGACGCATGATGGATCAACGAATTCTCGGAAAAACCGGGCTCAAGGTTTCAGTCCTGAGCTTCGGATGTGGCGCGGTCGGCGGCCTGATGGTAAAGGGCGCGGCCGCGGATCAGGAGCGCGCGGTCGCGCGCGCGATGGAATTGGGCATCAACTACTTCGACACCGCGCCGATGTACGGCAACGGCGAATCGGAGCGCAACCTCGGGCGGGTGTTAAAGGCGCTGAAACGGCCTAAGGTTTACGTCGGCACCAAAGTATTGGTTGGAGCGACCGGCGACATCGATCGGCACATTGCCGATTCCATGGAAGCGAGCCTACAACGCCTCGGCCTCGACAGCGTCGATCTCTACCAGTTGCACAATCCCATCTCCGACGAGAAGCGCGAAGGCACCATCGACCCGGCGGCGGTGCGCGCGCACGTACTGCCGGCCTTCGAGCGCCTGCGCAAGCAAGGCAAGGCACGCTTCTTCGGCTTTACCGCGCTGGGGGAAACCCCGGCGATCCACAGCGTGCTGGACGCATTCGATTCGGCGCAGGTGAGCTACAACATGCTCAATCCCAGCGCCGGTGCGAAACTGCCGTCCGGCTACCCAGCACAGGATTACGGGAACCTCATCGCGCGAGCACACGCGGCCCGCGTCGGGACGATCGGCATCCGCGCGCTCGCGGGTGGTGCGCTCAGCGGCGTCGAGACCCGCCATCCGCTCGGCATGCCCAAAGTGGACCCGATCGGCTCGGCCGCCACTTATGCCGGCGACGTGGCGCGCGCCGTCCGCTTCGGTGAAGTCGTCAGGCTGGGGTTCGCCCAGAGCCTCATCGAAGCCTCCCTGCGATTCGTCCTGTCGAATCCCGATCTTTCCACGACCCTGGTGGGGCTTTCCACCCTCGAGGAACTGGAGCATGCCGCCCGCAGCGCGGAAAAGGGGCCGCTGCCGGCCGAGGCGCTGGAACTGATCTCTACCATTCAGCACGGCTTCGCCGGCGAGTCCCGCTAGACCCTCGACACAACCCCGTCAGCCGCGCGATTCGGGGCATCCCTGCCGCGCGCCGATTGCGGCGCGTAGAATGCCCGGCAGAACATTTTGTTTCAATACTGCGGAGGAGAAAACATGCTACTCAATAACCTGTTCCCGGCCACCACGAACCGGTACCCGTCAACGGCGGCAATCGCACCGCCACGGTTGATCGCTTGTCTCGCGGGCATCCTGCTGCTCGCTGCGGGCCACACCGCGTTTCCTGCATCAGACGTAATGGTGCCGCCGGAGATCCAGGCGATCGTCGACAGCCCGGATCGCAGCGACGCGGATCGCGAGACCGACAAGCGCCGTCACCCCGCGGAAATGCTCGCGTTCTTCGGGGTCAAGCCGGGAATGTCGGTGCTCGACATCGGCACCGGACGCGGCTACACCGCGGAACTTCTGGCGCGCGCGGTCGGCCCTCGCGGCTCGATCGTGGGGCAGAACGATACGTTCATCTCCGAAAAGTTTCTCAAGGGCGAGTCGGACCCGCGTTTCGGCACCGCGATCATGAAGAACGTGCAGTACGTGGTGCGGCCTTACGACGATCCGGTCCCGCCCGGCGCAGGGCCGTTCGACCTGATCACGGTTGTCTTCGTCTATCACGATACCGAGTGGCTCGGCCGCAACCGCCAGGACATGAACAAGAAGTTTTTCAATGCGCTCAAGCCCGGCGGGCATCTAGTAGTGGTCGATCACGCGGGCAATCCCGGTACCGGCGCCACGCAGACCCAGACCTTGCACCGGATCGAGGAGAGCGTGGTGCGACGCGAACTCGAAGCGGCGGGATTCAAGCTGGCTGGAGAAGCGGACTTCCTGCGCCATCCCGAAGACCCTCGCGACAAGGGTTTTCGCGAAGCGACCGGTCCGGTCGATCAGTTCGTGCTGAAGTATCGGCGGCCGGACAAATAAGCCATTTATCGAAGGCTTTCATCCAACGCAGAGGCGCAGAGGACGTAGAGGACGGACGGTGTCGCAAAAGAAACTTTTCGTAACCTGGCAAAAAAGCTACAAGAAAATCGAGTCTGACCCCATTTACGAGAAAATCGAGTCTGACCCCATTTACGACCCCATTTACGCCATTCTGAGTCGAACCTGAAATGCGATAAGTATTGACAGGAGCACAGAAGAAACTAGCCCTTGCCCGTCACCGCATTCGACACGCAAAACCGATTTCATGGGAGTAGACTAATTCCGGATTTCAGCACCGACAAGGATTTTTATGGGCCAAAAACTGACGACGGTTTACTGGAAGGGCGAACGTTTCTGGCTCGGGAAGTTGCTCGAACATCCCGAAATCATGACTCAGGGCGAGACGCTCGAGGAACTTGAGGAAAACCTCAAAGACGCTCTTCGCGCGATGGCGATGGACCTCGGCGAATAATCGGTTGGGGTGTACAAACATGGGAGCAGCGCAGATGGAAAAGCCGTACTACGTGCATGCCGTTTGGGACGAGGAGGTGAAAGTCTGGGTCGCGTCGAGCGAGGATGTGCCCGGCCTGGCGACCGAGGCCGAGACGACGGAAGCCCTCGTGGAAAAACTCAAGTCGCTCATTCCGGAACTGTTGGCGGTCAATGGTCGCACAGACACGAAGCCGATCGCATTCGAACTCCTGACCCGGCGCTTCGAACTCGCCGCGTGACGCAGAGTTTTACGCCCGAACTGAAGCGGCTGCTACTGGCTGCGGGCTGCAGACTCGTGCGCCCAGGAAAGGGCGATCACGAAATCTGGCACAGCCCGGTCACCCAGTTGAATTTCGTCGTCGACGGAAAGATAAAGTCCCGCCATACCGCCAACGCCGTCCTGAAGCATGCAGGACTGCCGAAACATTTCTAGCCGGCCGATTTCTTCGGCATCCGCGACCGCGGACGCCTCCGTCCCGGGCTGGCAGCCGACATCGCGACTTTCGATCCGCAGACCGTAGGCTCCTCGAACCGCGGCGAGCGGCGCTATGATCTTCCAGGCGGCGGCAAACGCATGGTCATGCCTTCGCGCGGGGTCCGGTACACCATCGTAAATGGCGTCACTATGTACGCCGACGGGGAACTCCTTGGTGCAGCGGCCGGGCAGGTTTTGCGGTCCTGATCGAAACTTCGCTGGACACCACAGCGACCGGGAGTTGAAGACACGGCGCCGTATGGCTTGGTCCAGTTGCCCGGGGCAACTTGCGGCCAACTCCACGACAGCGGATAGGTCGCTTGATCCCACCGCGGGAGCATGGTAGCTTAGCTCCCATGCGGATAATTGCGCTCAAGGCGCTGCGCGATTTCTGGGAAAAGCATCCGCAAGCCGAAGTGCCTCTCCGTGCGTGGCACGCCATCGCAAGTCGTGCAAACTGGCGAAGTCCCGCGGACGTGAAGGCGGCTTACCGAGCAGCGAGTTTTCTGGGCGGGAATCGAGTGGTGTTCAACATCAAGGGCAATGAGATCCGGTTGGTCGTTGCCGTGCACTACAACCGCGGACTCGTCTTTATACGATTTGTGGGCACTCACCAGCAATATGACCGCATCAACGCCGAAGACATTTGAGGACAATGAAATGGACGTGCGACCGATCAAAACAAAACGCGACTACCTTGCCGCACTGAAGGAAGCCGAGGCGCTGTGGGACTCCCGTCCAGGATCGAAGGAGTCGGACCGGCTTGAAGTTTTGACGCTGCTGATTCAAACCTACGAGTCCGAGCACTACCCGATCCCGGATCCCGACCCGATCGAGCTACTACTTCACGTCATGGAAGCCCGCGCGCTGACGCGAAAAGACCTCGAGCCCTACATTGGATCGCGCGCGCGCGTGGCCGAAGTACTCAATCGAGTGCGGCCATTGACGCTCGAAATGATTCGCCGATTGTCCGAAGGTTTGGATATTCCTGCTGACGTGCTCGTGCGTCGTTATGAGTTGACCGAGGCTGCGTGATGCTGCGCCATGGTTGAGAGGCAAAAGGCAAGACCTGCCCCACGCGTGCGCACGCGTGCGCGAACAGGTGCTGCCCGCCTTCGCGCGTCTGCGAAAACAGGGAAAGGCGCGCCATTTCGGGTTTACGGCTTTGGGCGACACCCCGGCCAATCACAGTGTTCTGGATGCTTTCGATTCAGCCCAGGTGAGCTACAACCTGCTCAATCCCAGCGCGCGCGAAGCTGCCGTCAAACTACCCGGCGCAGGATTACGGCAACCTTATCGCGCGCGCCCAGGCGAGAGACGTCGGGACCATCGGCATAAGAGTGTTGG
>JANOGP010000259.1:0-1602 GCA_031406075.1 Betaproteobacteria bacterium | reverse complement strand
CGGAACAGGCGCCGAATATGTCCGGAAAGGCGCATGGCTATTGGCTCTACAGGTTTTTCGCCGGTGGTACAAGGCACCGGCGCCCGTGCTCGCGTCCAGGCGCCGCGATGAACTGGCCACTCGTCATGTTCTGCTCCCCGGCGGGTTCTTCATTCGCTTATAACGCCGCCCGCCGCACCCCGCGATACACCTTTGGTAGTAGTGACTGGCGGCGGACTCAAGCAAAAGGCAAGGCCCTGTGACCCCGCAGAATCCTCCCCCATCCCCTGATGTTACCCCGGCTTTTCATGTTCGTAATCCGAGTCGTACATTGAGTGCCCGTATTGCGATATCGGTTAAGAATAGGGACTGCTGGGCACACAAGAATTTAGCCAAGGTAATGATCGATAGTTCGCGGGCAACGCGGTTGGTGGCTTTGAATCGCAGGTGCAACCCTTCGGCCTCGGCTAATTGTCCGACGTGCCAGAGCAGAAACGCCGCCAAGGTACCGATCAGGAGTAGCGCATGCAGCCGTGGCGCCGAGCGCGATTGACTGACTTCCAGTCCCATCCCCAATTGGGTGGACTTGCTGTCGCGGAAGTTCTCCTCGATCTGCATGCGCAGTCCATACAGGGCCACAATTTCGTCTGCCCGCAAGGTGCGAAGTTGCGGCGAGTGGGAAAGCAGCCACGGCTCGCGGGCGCTGGCTTTCGCTTCACGGCGCGCCTTCGGCGTCGAGCCATGACCGGCGCGACCATATCGTTTGCCACCCACCGCGCGGCGCCGATACAGCACTATGTCGCAGGCGAAGCGGAATTCGCGTGTGAGCCAGCAGTCGCGCCAGCGACAGGCTTTGCCGGTGGCTTTGGCGAACCATGCGCTGGCTTGCTCCCAATGGGTATCGTCGCGCGAAACACAGACTCCAGCGCGTATGCGCCCGACCCACGACCAGCCCAGGCGCTCGACTTGGATAAACCATGGCCGACGAAACCCGGCATCGGTGATGATGATCACGGGAACGCCGGCGGGCACCCATTCGTGCAGCGTCTTGAGCAGCGCGCGCTCCACCCGCCCATTGCCCAACTTCTTCTCCGGATAGACCTGCTGATAGATCGTCAGCCCGCGTCCCATGCCCATGCACGTGGCCACTGCACGCAACTCCACGAACGCTCCGTCGGGGGCGACCTCCGACCAGTCCACCGCAATCACCAGCGGCTGCGCGCTGCGGCACAACGAGCGCAGCAACGCTGCTCCGACGACTCGCGCTTCCTGAGCAATGCGTTGGTTGCCCATCAGCCGATCCACACGCTTGAGCGCCGCCTTCTGGTTGCTTTGACCCATCAACGCTCGTGCCAGCCGCGACAGACTCAGCAAGTGTCCGCCCATCACGGCGCACACCGCCGCGCACAGCAATTGGCGGCGTGCCGCGTGAATCAGACTCAGGTGTTTGTGAACAAAGTTCTGTACAATCTTTGTCGCGTGCGTGTGCATGACAGATCTCCAAGTTGGTTGGTCCCAACGCAGAGAAAAAACCGTTCATGCACACGCCGTTTCTTATCATCCTACATTCAACGTCTTGATTTGTACAGCATTTCATTTGAAAAAGCCGGGGTAACATCAGGG
>JANOGP010000195.1:0-32546 GCA_031406075.1 Betaproteobacteria bacterium | reverse complement strand
ATCGCCACCTGCGAAACCGCGGTCGATGACTTGCTTGAGTCCCTGGCCGATTACCAGGAAACATGCCCCCGCGACCAGCAGCGCCAGCGCGAACACCAACATTCGCGCGCGGTACGGCGTGGCGAAGCGCCAAAGCACCGCCAACGCGCGCAGGCGCGCGAGCACCGCCGGCTTCGCCGTGGTGACTTGTTCGGAGGTCTCCACTTTCATCTTAGAAAAAGCATTTCACCACGAAGGCACGAAGACACGATGAAAAGGCGCAAGTGCGCAAGGTGAAAGAGCGTGAAGGTCCGAGATCCACAATGGGCAACGATTTTCAATCAGCCATCCGTCGGAAATCCGGAGCGGACATCAATCCACTGTTTCCCTTTTTCTTGCATTCATGGCCGGTTTCAGTATTTCTTCGTGTCTTCGTGGTAAATCGCGGTTTTTTGGTTCATCGGCTCGGCAATCCGGGCACCTGTTCGCGCATGCTGACCCTGCGCATCTTAAACCGCGTTTCGACGCAATTCGTCCTCCAGGACAACGAAGCCGCCCATCGGACCGCAACCCGCAGTATCTTATCGGCTGCAGCCACCCGAAAAAGACGGTTTCGCCGCCCGTTCGTGCAGCGAACCCAGAACGATACCCAGAGGAGACAAGAATGGCTTCGGATCTTGAGTCAGCGGCGATCGAATACCACGAGAAACCAACACCCGGAAAAATATCCGTCACCCCGACCAAGGGGCTCACCAATCAGCGCGATCTTGCGCTCGCTTATTCGCCCGGCGTGGCGTTCGCCTGCAAGGCGATCGAGGCGGATCCTGCGCGCGCGGCACAACTGACTTCGCGCGCCAATCTGGTCGGCGTGGTGACCAACGGGACCGCGGTGCTCGGCCTGGGCAACATCGGCCCGCTGGCAAGCAAGCCGGTGATGGAAGGCAAGGCGTGCCTGTTCAAGAAGTTCGCCGGCATCGACGTATTCGACATCGAACTGGCCGAGAACGACCCTGACAAGCTGGTCGACATGATCGCCGCGTTGGAACCCACTTTGGGCGGCATCAATCTCGAGGACATCAAGGCGCCGGAGTGCTTCTACATCGAAGCCAAGTTGCGCGAGCGCATGAAAATACCGGTTTTCCACGACGATCAGCACGGCACCGCGATCATTGTCGGCGCGGCGGTAACCAACGGGCTCAAGGTCGTGGGCAAGGTCATTTCGAAAGTAAAGCTGGTGTGCTCCGGCGCCGGCGCTTCGGCGATCGCCTGCCTCGATCTTCTGGTGAAGCTCGGGCTGAAACGCGAGAACATCATCGTCTGCGACTCGAAGGGCGTCATATACGAAGGCCGCGACAAGAACATGGAACCGAACAAGGCGCGTTACGCACGCAAGACCGACGCGCGCAAGCTTGCCGACGCGATGCCCGGCTCCGACATCTTCCTTGGGCTTTCGGGCCCCGGCGCGATGAAACAGGAGTGGATCAAGACCATGGCGGAAAAGCCGATGGTGCTGGCGCTCGCCAACCCGACGCCGGAAATCCTGCCCGAGGAAGTCAAGGCGGTGCGGCCCGATGCAGTGATCGCCACCGGACGTTCCGACTATCCAAACCAGGTAAATAACGTCCTGTGCTTCCCGTTCATCTTTCGCGGCGCGCTCGACGTCGGCGCAACCAAGATCACCGAGGAAATGAAGCTCGCCTGCGTGATAGCGATCGCGGAACTCGCCCAAGCCGAACAGTCGGACGTGGTAGCCATGGCCTACGAAGGCCAGGAACTGTCATTTGGGCCTGAGTACATCATTCCCAAGCCCTTCGATCCGCGTCTCATCATCCGCATCGCGCCGGCAGTGGCGAAGGCGGCGATGGACAGCGGCGTGGCAACGCGCCCGATCACGGATTTCGACACCTACCGCCAGCAGTTGATCAACTTTGTTTACCACTCCGGGTTCGTAATGAAGCCGGTGTTCGCGGCGGCGAAGGCCGCACCGCGTCGGGTGATCTATGCGGAGGGCGAGGATGAGCGCGTGCTGCGCGCCGTGCAGGTCGTCGTGGACGAGCGCCTCGCCAATCCGATCCTGATCGGGCGGCCGGAAGTGGTGGAAATGCGGATCGAACGCTTCGGGCTGCGCATCAAGCCGGGGAAGGATTTCGAACTGGTCAATCCGGAGAGCGACGCCCGTTACCGGGAAGTGTGGATGGAATACTACAAGGCGATGAACCGCAAAGGCGTTTCCCCCGACGACGCAAAGGTGCATGTACGGCAGTCCACCACACTGATCGGCGCCATGCTGCTGCGCAGGGGCGACGGCGACGCGATGCTGTGCGGCACGTTCGGGCGCCACAAGGACCATCTGCGCCATATCGCCAACGTGATCAGCCTGAAACCCGGGGCGAGCATATTCGCGGCGATGAATGTGCTGCTGATGGCCAAGCGCACGCTGTTCATTGCGGACACCTATGTCAACGAGGACCCTGGCGTCGAACAACTGGCAGAGATCACGATCATGGCGGCCGAAGAAGTGAAGCGCTTTGGCGTGGCGCCCAGGATCGCCCTGTTGTCCCACTCCAGCTTTGGCAGCGACGACTCGCCTGCCGCGCTGAAAATGAACCGGGCCCGCGACCTGATCGAGCAGCGCGCCCCGGATCTCGAGGTCGAAGGCGAAATGCACGGCGACGCCGCGCTTTCGGATTCGATTCGCAACCACGTGCATCCGGATTCGCGGCTGAAGGGCGAGGCGAACCTGCTGATCATGCCCAATCTCGACGCCGCGAACATTTCGTTCAATCTGCTGAAGATGACCGGCGGCGAAGGCGTGACCGTGGGGCCGATCCTGCTGGGCGCCGCCAAGCCGGTGCACATCCTTACGCCGACCGCGACGGTACGGCGGCTTGTGAACATGACCGCCCTGTGCGTGGTGGATGCCAACGCGCAGGAGCGCTCGCTGTTCTGAGCGCCTATCCGTCGCGCGCGAATCCTGGCGCAGACACGGGCGTCGCCTGGCGGCGACGCCGACGGAATTCCGATCCAAACAAGTTGCCGGAACTTGGGCGCCATCCGGGCGTCGAATACGCTTGTATCAATCACAGGGACGGATCATGAGAACAGCATGTACCCGGTATTGCGCATCAGATCCCCGGCTCAATCCACGATTGGCGGCAATCTCGGCGGTTCTGTTGATCGGCGCGCTCCTCACCTGCTTTCCCACACAGATCCGGGCTGCCGAGCCTTTCGGCCGCGGCAACACCACCGGCTCGATCTTCGTCGGCGCCGGCCGCGCGCTCGATCGCGAGTACACGACCGTGGGAGGCACGCTGGGTTACATGATCTCAGAAGGACTGATGCTCGGCGTGAGCGCCGAAATGTGGTTCGGCAACGAGCCAGACATCTACAAGGTCACGCCGGAAGTGCGTTACACGTTTACCCGGGTCGCGCCGGTGAAACCTTACGTTGGCGTTTTCGTCTCGCGCACCATCTATGACGGTCCCCCGGACCGGAACACCTACGGCGCGCGCGGCGGGATCTACATGCCGTTCAGCTCGAACGCTGCGTTCAACGTCGGCGTTGTTTACGAGAAGATATCGGGGTGCGACGTGTCCACGTACAACGATTGCTCGCAGCTTTACCCTGAAGCCGGTGTGCTGTTCTCCTTCTGATCGTCCCACGGAAAAAAAAAGGCGCCTTGCGGCGCCCTTTTTTCATGCCCCGACGGTCACGGTTACCGCAATTGTTTCGGCACGAACCGGGCCCGTTCGACCGGCGTGGTGCCGTTATTGACAAAGGTGGTTGCGGACCGCCCGGGCGCGGACGCGAGTTTCTGCGCGCGCCGAAACATCAGGCAAGAACGTAGCTGGTCTTCACCGTGGTAAAGAACTCCACCGCGTAGCGTCCCTGCTCGCGCGGTCCGTAGCTCGAGCCCTTGCGTCCGCCGAAGGGCACGTGGTAATCCACCCCGGCGGTGGGCAGATTCACCATCACCATCCCGGCCTGCGCGTTCTTGCGGTAGTGCGAGGCGAGCTTGAGCGAAGTCGTGACAACGCCGGAAGAAAGTCCGAACGGTGTGTCGTTGGCGACCGCCAGCGCCTCGTCGTAATCCTTGACCATCACCACCGATGCCACCGGACCGAACACTTCCTCGCGATTGATGCGCATGCTGTTCACCGTTTCCGTAAACAGCGCCGGCTCCAGGTAAAAGCCTTCGGTGTCGCGCTTGAGCAGGTTGCCGCCGAAGGCGAGCTTGGCGCCCTCCTTTTTCGCCTCTTCAATATAGTGGAGGTCCTGGTTGAGCTGGTTCTTGTCCACTACGGGGCCCATTTCGGTGCCTTGTTTGAGGGCGTTGTCCACTTTCAGATTCTTCAGGCGCTCGACCACCGCACTCACGAATTTGTCGTGGATGCCCTTGGTGACGATGAACCGCGAACTCGCGGTGCAGCGCTGGCCGGTGGAGAAAAAGGCACCGTTGACCGCGCATTCGACCGCGGTTTTCAGATCGGCATCGTCCAGCACTACCAGCGGGTTCTTGCCGCCCATCTCGAGCTGGAACTTGGCCATGCGCGCCACTGCTTTCGCCGCCACCTGCTTGCCGGTTTCCACCGAACCGGTGAAGGTGATCGCATCCACACGACGATCGTTGACCAGAGTTTCGCCGACCACGCTCCCACGCCCCATCACGAAATTGAATACGCCCTTGGGCACGCCGGCGTCCGCGATGATCTTCGCAATCGCGTGCGCCATGCCGGGCACCAGGTCGGCGGGCTTGAACACTACGGCGTTGCCGTACGCCAGCGCCGGGGCGATCTTCCACGCCGGAATGGCCGCCGGAAAATTCCAAGGCGAAATGATCCCAACGACGCCGATCGGCTCTCGCGTCAGTTCGACGTCGATGCCGGGACGCACCGAGGGCAGCAGTTCCCCGGAGCGGCGCAGGACTTCACCGGCAAAGAACTTGAAGACGTTGGCCGCGCGCACCACTTCGCCGATGCCCTCCGGCAGCGTCTTGCCCTCTTCGCGCGAAAGCAGCTTGCCGAGTTCATCCTTGCGGGCGAGGATCTCGTTGCCCACCTTGTCGAGCAGGTCCGCGCGCGCCTGGACGTTGAAAACGGCCCAGGCCGGGAAAGCGGCGCGCGCGGCTTCGATGGCGCGTTCGGTCTGCGTCTTGTCCGCCTGCGCGTACTCGGCGATGACGTCGCTGATGTCCGAGGGATTGACGTCCTTGGAAGTGGTAGCGCCCGCGATCCATTCGCCGGCGATGTAGTTCTGCAATTTTTGTGCGCTCATTGGTCCTCCTGAGTGAGGGGCGCGATGCTAGCACGGCGCACGGGCGCCGGTCACCTCACGCCGTGGCGCCGGCCTTGCGCTTGCGCCGCAGGGTGTGGAACGCATCCAGTTCCCACGGCCGCAGCGCCAATACGATGCTCGCGGGTCGGCGCACACCTAACGGCAGATTCATGTCGTCGTTGTGAAGTTCGGAGAATTCGGTGGCGATCCGGCGCAGCCTGGCGATCACCTGGCTCCCGGATGCCGGGGACAGCATCGCGTTGATCACCATCATGAACTCGCCCGGCGCGTCGAAGCGCGAGCGAAAGTACTCGGCCGCGGCGCGCGTCTTGAAATACTGCAGGATCGGCCCGTTCGGCAGCCAGGAGAAAGTTCTCGTCACCAGCAGCTTGATGCGGTTCTTGGGCAGCAGTTCAAGAAACTTGATGTGGTCCAGCCTGAGCAGCAGCTGGATGCATTCGGACTTGGGAATGTCGTAGATCTCGGTGATCTGCTCCAGCGTCATGTGGTTGAGCGCACACACTGCCGCCAGGAACAGCCTGGGGTTGCCGACGATCTCGCGCTCCTGCTCCAACGTGAGTTGGGAAAGGTAGTTGCGCTCGCTGTCCACCTCGCGCGCCAAATCGGTTAGGCCGATGCCCGCCAACTGGCAGACCTGCTCGAAGCGTTCCAGGGTGAAGTGATTGGACGCGAACATGCGTTTTACGCTCGCCTCTGAGAGCTTCAGCGTCCTGGCCACCTGGGCGTAAGTGAGCTTTCTGGCCTTGAGCGCCCGCTTCAGCGCTTCCACCACCGCCGCAGTCTGGGACATGGTTCCCCCTGGAAAAGCCCGAAAGTCTAATTATGCGATACCGAACGGATACCAGGTAGCAACATCTCTTGCGGCGCTTTTCCGGCGCCGGCCGAGTCGCCACCATGGCGCCGTCTCAAGTCCCAGCCGATCAACCAACGCAGTCAGGGGAGAGAACGATGAAGACCGAGAATCTGGCTACCGCGCTCGCAGCCGCATTGAACCGCATGCCTGGCACTACCCCTCCAGTACCGGAGGTTACCGCTGACCTTGTGCTGATAACCGCGCTTCGCAACAGCGCAACCAGGCGCGACCAGATCATCCAACGCCGCATCGGCATGTACCCGGACGCGATCGGCGCCACGTCGTAACGATCCTGTGCGGATGGGGAACGCCTTTGAAGGGAGGGGGCGATCCTCCACCGCTTCGGCCGGTCACATCGCGTGACCGGCCTTTTTTTTCACCTTATCCCCCGCCTTCTACACCTCAAGGGGGTACTGAAAAGAGTCCCCAGAGCGGAGAAGGGGCTGCGTTTTTGTTTCTGGCACCGACTCTCCCGCGCCTCAAGTTCCAGGGACTTATCGAGCCATTCAAGAGCAATCGGTCCATTCAATCCCAGAACTCCAGTAGGGTACAAGCGCGCCATCACCCTCTCCGCCCAGTGGGGGGAGAGGGACGGGGTGAGGTGGGTATGAGAAAATGCCAGACTTTCCGATGGTTAACGAAAAATCTATGCGTTCCCTTGCCGGCCGCCACGCAGTCCAGCAGCTTCGTTCCTCGAAGATCCGCGAAGTCGCCAATGCCGGGATGGGGAAAAAAGATGTAATCGCATTCTGGTTCGGCGAACCCGACGAAGTCACCCCGGATTTCATCCGCGAGGCCGGAATTAAGGCCCTGCAACACGGGGAAACTTTCTATACCGAGAACCTTGGCGTTCCCGGGTTGCGCGACGCGATCGGTAAATACGTCTCTCGCCTGCATCGTCGTGGAGGAACAAGGGAGATCACCTCCGACAACATTGCCGTGACCAGTTCCGGCATGTCCGCACTAATGCTGACTACCCAGTCTCTGGTGGGGCCGGGCGACCGTGTCGTGATCGTCACGCCGGTGTGGCCGAACCTGGTGGAGATTCCCAAAATACTCGGTGCCGAAACCGTCACCTTTACGCTCGGTGTCACGCCTGAAGGCTGGCACCTCGACCTCGAGCGCTTTCTGGAGACCCTGCAGCCGCACACGCGCGCGGTGTACATCAACTCGCCGAACAATCCGACCGGCTGGACCATCGACCCGGAGGCCCAGCGCGCGATTCTCGAACACTGCCGCAGGCACGGCATCTGGATCGTCGGCGACGATGCCTACGAACGGTTCTGTTACGACGACATTATCGCGCCATCGTTCCTCGACATCGCCGATCCGCTGGATCGCGTGATCAGCACCAACACTTTCTCCAAATCCTGGCTGATGACGGGCTGGCGGCTGGGCTGGATCGTTGCGCCGACAGAACTGATCGCCAATCTCGGCACACTGCTGGAATACAACACATCCTGCACACCGTGCTTTGTTCAACGGGCCGGCATCGTAGCGATCGAACAGGGTGAACCGGTGGTCGCGCGCACGCTCACCCGCCTGCGAAAGGCGCGCGATTTCCTGTCGGCGCGGCTGAAAGAGATGCCCGGAATCGAGACCACGCTCCCGCC
Organism: Betaproteobacteria bacterium; assembly: GCA_031406075.1. Taxonomy (GTDB): domain Bacteria; phylum Pseudomonadota; class Gammaproteobacteria; order Burkholderiales; family JACQAP01; genus JACQAP01. The sequence continues at coordinate 24,806 of JANOGP010000195.1, read as the reverse complement.
CGGCGCGATGTATGCCTTTTTTAAAGTGCACGGCGTGACCGACAGTCTGGCTTTTTGTAAGAGACTGGTATCCGACGCCGGGCTGGGTCTGGCGCCCGGGATCGCCTTCGGTCCGGAAGGCGAGGGCTTCGTGCGCTGGTGCTTCGCCGCCAGCGAGGAACGCCTTGCGCAGGGCATCGAGCGCTTGAGAAAAATCGTCGTGCATCGGTAAAGCAGGCAGGCAATGACGTGACGGCCAAAACACACATCTATCGGACCACGGCCCGCTGGACCGGCAATCGGGGCAGCGGCACCTCCGCTTACCGGGCCTACGGTCGCGACCACGAGATCAGCGCAAGCGGAAAGCCGGTTGTCCCGGCTTCTTCGGACCCCGCGTTCAACGGCGACCCGGCCCGTTACAACCCGGAGGACCTGCTGGTTGCTTCGCTGTCCGGTTGCCACATGCTCTGGTATCTTCACCTTTGCGCGGTAAACAAGGTCGTGGTACTCGAATACGAGGACAATGCGGCAGGCACCCTGGAGGAAACCGCGGACGGTGGCGGCCACTTCGTCGAAGTCACTTTGCATCCGGCCATTACCATTACTGCGCAGTCGGACCTCGAAACTGCACGGCGACTGCACCACGAGGCCCATGACAAATGTTTCATCGCCAATTCGGTGAATTTTCCGGTGCGCGTCCAGCCGCAGATCCGCGCCGCCTCCTAGTCGGCGCGTTCGTTGCGGCCCATCCGCTGAGCCCATGTCCGATTTCCTGCCCAAGCTGAAGCAACTCGATCACGCCGCGTCGATCGTGTACGAGACGATGGCGCCGACCCCGCAGTACGTCTGGCCGTTGCTCAAGGCGCAACTCGGTACAGAGATCTGGGTCAAACACGAGAATCACACTCCGACCGGCGCCTTCAAGCTGCGCGGCGGTCTCACCTACTTTCACGATCTCGCCAAACACAAGGACAGGCCCGCCGGCGTCATCAGCGCCACCCGCGGCAATCACGGGCAGTCGGTCGGCTATGCCGCCCGCCGGTATGGAATTTCGGCGACTATCGTCGTTCCCCAAGGCAACGGCGTCGAGAAGAACGCGGCAATGCGGGCACTCGGTGTCGGGCTGGTCGAGCATGGCGCCGATTTCCAGGCGGCGCGCGAACGCGCGATATGGATTGCGCAACAGCGCGGTCTTCACATGGTGCCTTCGTTCCACCCACTGCTGGTGCAGGGCGTGGCCTCGTACTCGCTGGAACTGCTGCGTGCGGTGCCGGATCTGGAGGTGGCGTACGTGCCGATCGGATTGGGATCGGGGATCTGCGGGATGATTGCCGCACGCGCAGCCCTGAAGCTGAAAACGGAAATCGTCGGCGTAGTCTCCGATCTTGCACCCGCGTACGCGCTCTCGTTCGAGCAGAAGCGCGCGATCGAGCACCCGGTCAGCACCCGCATCGCCGACGGCATGGCCTGCCGTACTCCTGAACCGGAGGCTCTGGAAATTCTCTGGCACGGGATGGCGCGCGTGGTGCGGGTAACCGACGATGAAATCGAAGAGGCGATGCGGCTGATGTATTCCGCCACGCACAACGTCGCCGAAGGTGCCGGCGCAGCCGGACTTGCGGCCGCAACCAAGGAGCGCGGCCGGCTGGGCGGACGCAAAGCCGCAGTGATCCTGTGCGGCGCGAATGTGGATCGCGACGTATTCGCCCGAATTCTTGGCGGAAAGACACAAGGGCTTGTCACGGGCACCCGGCGGCGCGAAGATTGACCTTAACAGCCCGACGGACAACCACCATGATGGCCCGCGTTCCCCAGTTCACGCGTATCGTGTTTGCCGTGGCGGTCGTTTTCGCCGCGCTCATGCTGCTGCCCCGCAGTGCCGCGTTCGCTGCGCCGGCAGTGGCAATCTATCGCGGCGAGGCGCCCGCCGCGTCCGGCCCGGCTAGAAGGATCGAGCTGCGGCTCTCGGCGGACGGAAAAATGATCTGGCTCACCGACTACCGCAACAATCGTCCGCCGGTCACGGCGGAGGGCCGCTGGAATGCCATCTCGGTCGAAGAAATCGAGGTCATCGTCGACCGCCGTGACGGCAATCAACTCGAGCCCTCGACCATTCGCTTGCTAAAACAGGGGGACACTCTGCGAACCACGGCGGCGGCGGCTGCCGAATTTGGTGATCAGGGCTTGCTGCTGAAACTGGCAAAGTCAGCGGCGCCGCCATTATTCGAGCCGGTGACCGGCTCCGCTTCTCCGGTCGGGGCCTGGCAATGGGAAAGCCTGATCTCCTCAGCCGAGAAAGTTAGCGTCAACCAACCAGAGCGCTACAGGCTGCAACTTCAGGCAGGCGGCAAGGCGCAGGTGCTTGCAGATTGCAACCGGGCCCAGGCCAGTTATTCATTCGACGGTCGTAGCTTCAGCATCAGGATCGCCGGAGTTACCCGCGCCGCCTGTCCGACCGGCTCGCTCTCCGGCCGCTACCTCAAGGCACTGGAAATGGCAGTCGGCCAGCGCGTCAGGGGCGAAAACCTGTTTCTCGATCTGCCGGCCGATGGCGGCACGATGAAATTCGTGCGGGCGAAATAACAAGGACCATGCCATTCGATCCGACGTCCCGCCGCGGCAATCGCGCCCGCAACGTGCTCGGCGGGCCGCTTGCCGATTGCTGCGACAATCCGGTTACCGGATTCTTCCGTGACGGCTGCTGCAACACCGGCCCGGAGGATCACGGTGCGCATGTCGTATGCGTTAAGGTCACGAAGGAATTCCTCGAATTCTCGTTCGCCAGCGGCAACGACCTGACCACGGCAATGCCGGACTTCGGCTTCCCGGGACTGAAACCCGGCGATCGCTGGTGCCTGTGCGCGGCGCGCTGGCGCGAGGCATTGCGTGCCGGAATGGCCCCGTCCGTGGTCCTCACCGCAACCCACGAACGGGCGCTTGATTACGTGGCCCTAAAGGACCTCAAGAAATTCGCGCTCGATCTTCAATAACAACGGGTACGAGGACCGAGGTACGAGGGCCGATTAAACCCAATCGAACAAAAGCTGCCAATGCATCGATAAGCATCCGACTTTTTTTCCACCGAAACTTTCCCTCTCGGACCTCCATCCTCGTACCTCGGCGCTGCTTTCAGGAATGATTTTCCGCCGTCTCGTCCCCCGCGACCTGCCCAGCCTTCTTGAACTGCAGGAAGCGAACCTCTTCGAGAATGTCCCGGCCGCAGAGCATAAGGATGGATTTCTGTCGGCGCGCTTTACGGCGGATCAATTCGTGCAGATGAACCGTGACGCGGTGATCGCGGTCGCAGAGGACGAAGGGCGCATTGTCGGCTACGCATGCTCCGCGGGCGTGGATTTCAGCCGCCATTTCCCGATACTCGACGCCATGATCGCCACCTTTGGGCGGCTCACTTACCTGGGCACGACGCTGATCGATGCGCGTGTATGTATTTACGGACCGGCGTGCGTTGATCGTGCCTGGCGCGGACGTGGCGTGCTGCGCAAACTGATTGCAAACTTGAAGGAAGAGCTGGCCGGGAATTTCGACGTGGCCGCCGCTTTTATTTCCAAGACCAATTCGCGATCGCTGGCCGCCCACGTGGATGGCCTGGGGATGACCATCGCGGGCGACTACGCGTTCGAGGCCCGCCGTTACTGGATTGTTGCTTTCGGCATCCCGCGTGCAGATCTGCATTGCGGCTCCGGTCCGCGCCAGGACTAAGAAAAACGGCCGGGGATTCCCGGCCGTTGGCTTGAATTTCGAAACACTCAGCCGTTCTTCTTGAAGATACGGTCGAGATGCTCCATGTCGTTGACGACCTTCCAGTCCGACGCACCGGCGGAACGGGCGCGTCTTTCCCACCATTCCAGCCGGTCGATATAGCGGCGCGGGTCCACGTTGTCGGAGTCGAGCTTGGTGACGTTGAGAGCGACTACGCGAATGCCGTCGAGCCTGATCGGAAAGTCCCGCACCGTCTTGTAGTCGAGTTCTTCCTGCATGTCCGAGAAGATCACGATGGTCTTGCGCCCGGCCTGGGACTCGTTCAGGAACTCGGCGGCCTGCAACATACCGCCGGTGATGTCGGTGTAGCGGCTGCCTTTTGCGTCTTTCGTGGTCTTGGTGAAGTCCGCAATCTGCTCGCTGAACGCGCGCTTTTGCGCGTTGGCCGCAAGCGGGTCCTTGCCCAGGCTCACTTTGGCCACGATGTCCTTCTCGCTGAAACTGCGGCTCTTGACGCGCCCGACTGCAAGCGCGTCGCCAGGATTGAGCGAGCCCAGAAGGTAGTTCACCACCAATTGCGCCTTGCCTGTTTCCCTAACGTAGGTGCCGGAGGTATCGATCAGCATGTACACCGCCTGGTTGTGATTGGTCTCGGGCCCGCACGCAACGATGAACAGCAGTACCCCGAGCGTCGCAAGACTGAATGCCCCTTTCATAGAGCCTCCTCTGATCCGGACGCCCGCTTGAGCGGCGGCACCGGGCGCAGCTTGTTGCCGCGCGCGGCACCCTCGCGGTAACCGACGATCATTCGCTCGATCGCAAGCGGTACAAAGATGAACACGTCGTAAAGCATGACCGCCAGCTTGCCGGCCCCGACGATCAGATTGGCGGCGAAGCGCAAAATGAATGCCAACCCGCGCAACGCCATCTCCAGGCCCGCACCTACCACGGTACGGCCGGAATTGATGAAGTACTCGAGCGGGATCGCCACGAACGCCAGCGCAAACGGCAGCGTAAATCCCAGGATCATCTGGCCGAATGTCGGTATCCTGGTGACCCAGCCTGCTTCGACCTGCGCAGCGCCGGCGGCGGCGCCGAGCTGCTGCTTCAGCGCCACGTCGGCGGCGATGATCATGTCGCGCATGACCGCCAACGCCACTTCAACCCCGGCCAGCACAAGAAGGATACTGAGCGATGCCCACATCAGCCGGCGGCGCATCTTCTCGGTAATGTTGCCGAGCGGGAACAGGCTGGTGAAGCGCAATGTCTCCATCAAAAAAAGGCCCATCAGGGTTTCGAACAGGATGATTACCAGCGCCGCAACTTCCGAAGCCTGCATGCTTTCGGTAATGTAGTCGCCGCCGCCGACCATCGCCGACATCGGCAGCGCGATGAGCTTGAAGTTTACGTAGGCGCCGCCAAAGGCTATAAACATCACCAAACCGGCGATGAAGAACTGAGTTGTGGCGGATGCCGCGAGTATGTTTGCAGAGTCGTTCCCTCGGGCTGCGATATTTTCGAGCTTGACGACATTGGCGTCGATCTTCGCCGCGCTGTTCTGCAGGCTGGTGATATTGCGGTCCACCTGGGTCAATGTCTGGCTGACCGAGCGCCAGAACGGCAGAAAGCCCTTCAAAATATGGTGTCGCTCCTGGAAGGCGCCGCGGTACTCCGCCACGATCTTCTGATAGATATCGTCGAGAGAATCGCGGATGTCGGAGAGGATACGCTCCACCACACCGTCGCCGCTGGCCTTGATTTTGGCTATGGCCTCGATTGCCTTGACCCACTCCGGGGGGGGCGGCGGCACTTCGCCGCTCTTTTTGTAGTCTTCCTCCACGCGCGTTATTTCGTCCATCAATTTGCGCTGCAGCACCGGGTAACCTTCGAGGTCCCGCTGAACCAGCATGGTAACGTGCTCGAATTCGCGCTCGATCGTCAGCTTCACTTCATGACTGCCATGCGCGAACAGCACTTCGCGGTTGCGGTTGCGCAGTCGCAATCCGGTATCGGCCAGCCAGCGCGCGCCAAGCCGCAGCGGGTTGGCGATCGACCGGCACGCGCTTCGGAACAGCGCATGCATCGGCTCGCGCGCCGCATACAGAAACGGCATTACCAGGACCAGCAGGACCAGCAGCGACGGCAACGGGCGGTCCGGCCAGATGAATAGCGATTCCAGGAGTGACATGGTTCCCCCTTGTTGTCTGACTTTGGCTTCGGAAACAAGACAACACGCGAAACAGCGTTCGCGTGCCTTAACTATCTGTTATCTGCAACCGGCGGGCCAGAATTGCGGCCTAACCGCCATATCGGCATGGTTCGCGGGCCGGCGCGCTTACCCCTCTGTTATTGCGCGAATAAATCGATGGCAGGGAGCCCGGAAACCGCTTGATGATCGGGGGCAATTGTCGCCGCCCGGCGACTCCGGGTGCCGAAATTAGGAACACCGGTCCGCTCAAGGGTAACCTGCTGATTGATTGGGTGCGGCAGGTGCATTTCCGGGCAGGGGAGGTGTGTGGTGTTAAAAAGGAAAAAGCTGCATCGCGAGCCGGTTTCCAGGGCACGGATGGCGCGCCGCATCACTGGCGTGGCGCTGTGGGCCGGAGGTATCACTTCCGGGATCATCGGCGGCGACTACAGCCTGCCGATCGCGTTGGCGCTGTTCGTGATCGGCTTCTTCCTGTTCGTTTCCACCCCCGCAGCCAAGGGAAAACCTTAGAGCCTGGTAACCGGTAAGCGATAACGCCAGGAAATGAGAGTTTAGAATTCAGTCGAGCGCAGGCATTCAGTGCCGAGGCGGTAAACAAACGCAGGCCCCGGAATCCGCACGGGCGACACGTCACAGCGCGCAGACATGGAAATCAAAAAGCGGGAATTTTAATGGCGTCGCGTTACACGAAATTTGCCGACGTCACGGCAATTGATTAGCGCGTGTCGCCAGCCTTGATTTTTTGCTGGATCACAGATATCAGCGCGCGAATCCGTTTCATCGATGCGATGTCCGGTTGGCGTCCGAGATTTTTCCAGCGGCGGGCTTCGAAGAACAGGCAGGTTCGCAGGTCCGTCAGAGTTCCGGGTGTCTGGCCCGCGACCTCGGCGCACTTTTCAACCGACCCCCAGTATCGGAAGCCGTCGAAAGTCAGGGCGAAGGGTTCGATTCGCGTCCAGGGCTCGCCGACCGCGGGCACATCTGCCGGCGTAAGTTCTGTGTTTGCCAGTTCGGTTGTCATGAGCGGACAGCGGAAATTTACAGGCCCGAGTATCTATTGTTCCCTTTTTCGAAAAATAACGCGTGCGCCGGTTGCCGCTGGTCGCGCTCCGATGACGAGAAAAGGGAAAAGGCAGCCGCCATTGGCGTAGGATGCACCTTACCCCTACTGTAAGGCAAACCCATGGCCGCTCCCGCTCCATCCCCGATCAGTGATCCCTTGAGGGACCTAGCGGCGAAGATCTACATTGAGCTGATTTGCCGCAACGTCGTGGTCACCGAAAATGCCGCGCAGATCAAAACCAACCCCGAAAGCCTCGCCAAAATCAGCTTCAAACTGGCCGAGGCCTTTCAGCGCGTGGGCGTTGAAGTCAAGACTCCCAGCCTGCCGAAGAATCAGGAATTCGACATGAAGGCCGCCGATATTTCCAATTGGAACGCGACGAAGACGCAGGGATAGCGCAGACGATTGCTGGTGACGGATCGTATCGCCTTTTGGAAAAGAAAAAAGCCCGGTCGCCCGGGCTTTTCTCTTTGAGTGCCGGATTGAACTGGCCGAACCGCGCCAGGCAACCGGCACTGCCGTCGGGCTTACGCGGGACGGATGTTCGATGCCTGATCACCCTTGGGACCGGTGGTCACGTCGAACGAGACTTTCTGGTTTTCCTGGAGTGACTTGAAGCCATTGCCCTGAATCGCGGAGAAATGGGCAAAAAGATCCTTGCCGCCGCCATCCGGAGTAATGAAACCGAAACCCTTCGCGTCGTTAAACCACTTGACGGTACCTGTAGCCATAAATGTACTTTCCTAATAAAAATTAAAAATGGGCCGTTTGCCCGAGTGCGGATACTTCAAGAGGAGAAATTAAGGAGATCTGAGGGGTACCGGAAACGGATACAACGGACCAGCAATATCAGCGCTTGGAGAATCCTGCGCCGCCTTTATACGCCCTAATTTCGGTAGGGTCAAAGGATTTCGGCGGATATCCTTAGATCATATTTCGCGGCTTTATTAAGGCCATCGCGCCGGCAATCAGCACGACCGACGCCGCAATCAGGGTCAGATCCATGCCACGAGGATTGCCGGCGACAATGCTCACCAGGACTGGACCGAGAATCTGGCCGATCGCGAATGCCGCAGTCATCGCCGCCATCAGGCTCGCGGTGTTGTCGGGCGCGACGCGGCGCGCCTCCTGCATCCCGGCCATGGTCGCGACCATGAAGGTGCCGCCGACGCAAAGCGCGGACAACACAATGCCGCCAATGCCGGGCCAGACGACTGGAACGGCGACGCCGAACGCCAGGATGAAATGCGCGGCCATCCAGAGAGTGCGGTACGTCAGGCGCGTGGAGAGCCAGCCGGCCGCCAGCGCGGAGGCGAACGCCGCCGCGCCGAAAATCGGCCAGGCCCAGCCGAAGATCGCCGGATCGGGGATCACAGCCCTCGCCATCGCCGGCAGAAAAGTTGCCGGGACGATGTAGCCGAACCCGAAGCAGCCGTAGCACCAGATCAGCCGCATGTGCTCGCCCGAGCGCCGCGGCCCGGCAGACGCGATCGCTGCCGCGGGCGCGGCTGCGGGTGAGACTGCGCCGGAATAACCCGGCCATATCGTCACGTTGAACAATAGCGCGGCTGCGCCCATTGCGACCCACGCCCGGTCGGACGACCACGCGAGTTGCAGAAACAACAGGCACAGTCCACCGGCCAGTGCCGCGCCCAGTCCGACCCCGCCGAAAACCACTCCGCCGAGGCGATCGCGGCCGATCGCCGCAAGTCGTTGCAGCACCCACGCAGAGCCGAACACGAGCGCCCACGCGCTGGCGACGCCCGCAAGCGCCCGCAGCGCAAGCCAGGCAAGCGGATGGTCGGTCACGCCCATGCCCGCCGTCAGCAATGCGATTGCCACGAGCGAACCGCGAACGATGGCCACCGATCGCGCGCGAATCCAGATAGCGGACAGCGCGCCGATGAAATACCCGACATAGTTCGCCGAGGCGAGCCATCCCGCTGCGGCAAGCGACACACCCGCGTCTTTCTGCATCATCGGCAGGATCGGAGTGAAAGCAAAACGACCGATGCCGATGGCGACGGCCAGAGTCAGCATGCCGGTAAGCGCGAATTGAAATCCTGACGGTTGACGCACCGTGCCCCCGACGGCAGGAGATGTTGAAAACAGTCGTTGAGCTTATAACCGGCAGTCCGCGGGCAAACAAGACACAGACATTGGATTTTTCATGTCGCGATGGGTATTGCGGATGGTCGGACTGGCAAGCAAAACCTGCTCTGCGCCGGTCACCGTCTTTGATATAACGCCGTAACCGCCCTACACTTGCATCCAGGGGGAATACTACATGCACGATTTGGTTATTCGCGGCGGCATCGTAATCGACGGCACCGGCGCGCCGCGACGCGAAGCCGACGTCGCGGTCGACGGTGAATCCATCAGCGGGATCGGCGCGGATCTTGGGCGCGGACGCCGCGAAATCGACGCCAGGGGAATGCTGGTCACCCCAGGCTTCGTCGACATCCACACCCATTACGACGGCCAGGCCACCTGGGATCCTTACCTCACGCCATCATCCTGGCACGGCGTGACAACGGTCGTTTTCGGTAACTGCGGGGTAGGTTTTGCCCCGGTGCGGCCGGGAGCCGCACCCTATTTGATCAACCTTATGGAGGGCGTGGAAGACATTCCCGGTACGGTGCTTGCCGAGGGCGTGAGTTTCGACTGGGAATCGTTTCCGGATTACCTCGACGTTCTGGCCGCGGCACCCAAAGTGATGGACGTCGGCGCGCAGATGCCGCACGGGGTGCTGCGCTACTACGTGATGGGGGATCGCGGAGCCGACCATGCCGAAGTGCCCACCGACGCGGAGATTGCCCGCATGGGCGAGTTGCTGGAAGAAGCGCTGCACGCCGGAGCTCTCGGACTCACGACATCGCGCACCATAAAGCACCGCGCCCGCGACGGGCGGCTCACCCCGGGCTTTTCTGCCAGCGAGCCGGAATTGTTCGGCCTGGCGGCGGCGATGAAACGCGCGGGCCGTGGCGTCATTGAAGTGAACTCCGATTTCGGTCCGGGCGAGTTCGCGGCCTTGCGTGCGGCGGCGGCGGTCGCCAACCGGCCGCTCTCGGTGCTGCTGCTGCAGGTCAACAACGCGCCTGACCTGTGGCGCGAAACCCGCGCGCAAATCCATGACGCCCGCAAGGCCGGCCTCTCCGTGAACGGCCAGGTCGGGTGCCGGCCGATTGGCGTGATGATGGGACTGGAAACGACGGCGCATCCGTTTTCCACGCATCCGGCCTGGACCGCGATGGACGGCCTTTCGCCCGCCGCGCGCTTCGAGCGGGTCCAACGCGATCCACAGTTGCGGCGCGTGCTGGTGGACGAGCTTCCCGACGACGAGCAAACGCGCAACATAGGGCAGGCGTTCGCGCGCACCTACATCCTGGATGACGCGTACGACTATGAACCGCCCACGTCGAACAGCCTCGCTTCCAGGGCGCAGGCGCAGAATCGCAGCCCATGGGCGCTCGCGCTCGAAGCGCTGTTGTCCAACGATGGCAAGGGCCTGCTGACGCATACCTTCGAGAACTACACCGAGGGGAGCCTCGAAGTGATTCGCGAGATGCTGATGGACGAGGCCACAATCATGGGACTGGGCGATGGCGGCGCGCACGTCTGCACCATCTGCGATTCGAGCTCGCCCACATTTCTGCTGACCCACTGGGCGCGGGACCGCAAGCGCGGCCAGCAATTGCCGCTGGAATTCCTGGTGCGCAAGCAGAGCCGCGACACTGCGGCGGCCTACGGCCTGCACGACCGCGGCGTCCTCGCGCCCGGTTACCGTGCCGACCTCAACGTCATCGACTTCGAGCGCTTGCGGTTGTGCAAGCCCGAGGTGGTCTACGACCTGCCTGCTGGCGGACGGCGCCTGACGCAGCGGGCGCTCGGTTACAGGCACACGTTCGTCGCGGGCACCGAAACCCTTTGCGAGGACGAGCATACCGGCGCGCTGCCTGGACGGCTGCTGAGGTAACGCGCCAATGGCGTAACATTTACTTGAGGCCGCCGTCATCCACGGGCGCGCTTCGCACCCCTTCAATCAGAAATGGCAGAACAGACCGACTGGGCCTTTCCCGAGGCCATTCAACCGAACCCCGCGGAGGTCCGCTTCGACCTCGACGCAACGCTGGGTGCCGTGGTCATGCTGCGCGCTGAAATTCCGGAAGACGCGTTCACCGCATCGATACTCGGCACCGAGCGCATCGGCAACGGCGTCGTGATCCGCGAGGACGGACTGGTTCTCACCATCGGCTATCTCATCACCGAGGCCCGTGCGGTATGGCTGACGACCAACCGTGGCGCTGCCGTCGCAGGATATCCGCTGGCCTACGACCAGGTTACCGGTTTGGGTCTGGTTCAGCCGCTCGGCCGGCTAAACACTCCGTTCCTGCAGCGCGTTTCGACCGCGTCGTGCGCCCCGGGTGACGACGTGATCGTTATCGGCAACGGCGGGCGGGCGCACGCCCTGAAAGCAAAAATCCTCGCCAAGCGTGAGTTCGCCGGTTACTGGGAGTACGTGCTCGACGAAGCCCTGTACACTGCGCCGGCGCACCCGCAATGGGGCGGCGCGGCAGTGGTCGGCGGCGACGGGCGGCTGCTCGGCATCGGATCGCTGGTAATCGAGGAAAGCCACGACGGCCGCAAGGTCCAGGGCAATATGGCGGTGCCAATCGACCTGCTGGAACCGATACTCGAAGACCTGCTCCAGTTCGGCCGCGCCAATCGCCCGCCGCGCCCGTGGCTGGGAATGTACACGATGGAAGCTAACGGGCAGCTCGTGGTTGCCGGAATCGCCGACAATGGCCCGGCGGCTCGTGCGGGCGTTCGCCAGCGCGATCTCGTGCTCGAAGTTGCGGGCAGCCGCGTCACCGCACTCGCCGAATTATTTCGCAAGGTGTGGAGCCTCGGTCCCGCGGGCACCGAAATTCCACTCACTCTGGGCCGCGACGGCGATCTGGTACGCGCACGCCTGCGCTCCGCAGATCGCAACGATTTCCTCAGAAAACCGCAACTGCACTGACAGGCGTGCGCTAGTCCGCCCCAGGGTTTTCTGAAAGAGCGCGATTACACGTGCTCAGCGTTTCGCCAGAAACGCCCGCGCATGCGCCAGTTCCGGGCGCTCGGTATCGTGTTTCGCCGTCAGGCCCTGCAGTTTCGCGTAGTAGTCGCGGGCGGCGCCGGTATTGCCGGCAGCTTCGGCTGCGCGCGCGGCGCCGGAAATACTTCGATAACGGTTGGCATCGCGCTTCAGGGAGCGCTCGTACTCCGCCAAAGCCTGCGCCGGCTGACCCGTTTCCATCAGCATCTCCGCCAGCAACTCGCGCGAGGGCACGATGTTCCCCGGCGTCACTGGATGCTTGTCGCTCGCCTCCTCCATTTCGGCGGCGGCACGCATCGACTCCAACGCCTCGTCACTGCGTTTTTCCGCGAGCGCGATCCACGCGTTGACCGTTTTGATCTGAAAATCTGCCTGTCCGGCCCAGTAACCGATTTTCGCGGCGGTCATCGCGTCCTTGAGCGCCTGCAGGCGCAACAGATCGCGGCGCGCGGCGTCGATATCGCCTGTACGCGCGGCGCCCAAACCGCGGGCGAATATTAGGATCGCTTCCGCCTGCGGGAATTTGTTCCACGCCAGATCGGGCGGCGATAATTCGAGCGCCGCCGCCTGCGCCCAGTCGCGGTGTTCCAGCGCGATGCGCGACGGAATCGAGGCAAAGGCATACGCGGCAACAAAATTCTCGACATTCACCTTGCGGATCGCGGCGACCTCGTCCGCGATCTGCTGCGCCGCCTTGTCCTGTGCTTGCTGCAAATGACCGAACACCATGTAATCCATTGCGTGCAGCGCATCGTAGGCGCCGATGCCCAGCGTTTTCTCGGACAGCTCACCCATTGCGGCGCGATACGAGGTGCGGTTGCCCTCCACCAATTCTTCCCACAGGCCGACCCGCGAAAAGATATGCGACGGCATGTGCAGCGCGTGCGGCACCGAAGGCGCGATTCCGGCGTAGACGCGCGCCGCCGGAAGGCCCTTGCGCGCCAGTTCTGCGTAGTCGTAGGTGTGGATCAGGTAATGAGGCACACCCGGGTGGCTCGGGTATTTCCCGAATAGCGGCTCCAGAATCCCCGCCGCCTTGAGCTGGTTGGCAAACGTCTTGTCGGTGGGCAGCGCGGTGGCGTCCAGCACCAGCGCGTACAGGATCTGCGCCTCGATATCCTGCGGATGGCGCCGTGCAACGCCTTCCATCGCATTCTCGAACGCGATCACGCGGGTTCGGTGGTCAATGCTGTCCCAGTCGTTCAGGAACACGCCCAGTGCGGCGATGTAGTCGCGCTCACGCTCGCTGCCGGCGCCGATGCGCTGCGCCTCGGCCGCGGCGGCCGCCGCTGCCTTCATTGCATTCGGGTTGGCGGGCCAGGCAAACGGATTACCCATGGACATGAATGCGATTCCCCACTGCGCCATTGCGCACTTTGGGTCCAGCGCCAGCACCTGAGCAAAAGATTTTTTTGCGGGATCGAACCAGAATGAGTGGAACAGTGCCATTGCGCGATTGAATTCCGTCTGCGCGGCGGCGTTGCAGGAGACGGTGAAGTTCACTTCGCCGAGTTTCTCGGGAGGAGCGCCCTGTGGCGCAGCGTCGTCCTCGTGAGCCCGTGCGCCGGGCAAACCGGCGCCGAGAAACACGGAGAGAACAAACACCGACAGGAGCGTCATGTACTTCATGGCCAGATCCCCCTTTGGTCGAGAGCGTCCCTTGGACATTGGCAATCAGTACGTTGACCGCACGATGCCGCGCCCTGCCTTTGGCGGCAGGCGCGGGATCAGATTGCGCCCGCCCATCCGCCAGGTCAAGACCATCGTGCCGCGGCTGCTTTCAGCGTGCTTGTCTTACCCTGCCAGTCAACGCTCACGCCAAAAAAAAGTCGGCGCACGGTCCAATGAACTGCGGTCTCAGAAACACGCCGTCGCGATCCCTCCTATCCTTGTTTCCGCGCTTTTTCCCCGATTCGTCAGGATTTCTCGGACAGCGGTGGCCTGCCGCTTTCGGCGTTCTCTGGAATCCCTTGTCCTGCCGTACTCTCGCAGCCGCGGTGCTGTGGCGTCAGGAACGGCGGCAGCGTAACATTGCGTTCATGCGCTGCCCCTACTGCCAAAGTGAGAACGTCGCGCCGGCCCCGGAAGCCGTGCAAAGCCATGCGCTGCAGCACCACGACAACTATCAGTGCGGCGACTGCGGCAAACGGATTTCGGTGACCAAAGCGCCACGGCCGGGCACCTCAAACCGGCCCGCCGCTCCCGTGCCCAAAGCCCAGGTATTCAGGCGGGCAAGGGGCAATCCGCGCGGAGCCCGCGGACGATAGTCGTGAACGCATTCGCACCGACGTACGCCCGCATCGTGAACGAGATTTCGGAACCACTTTGCGCCGGAGAAACCGAAACGTTACGACCGGCTACAGGGTTTAGGCAAGGAACGCAGAGATAAAATCAAAGTCTGCAAAGAAAACCAAAGGAATGCCGGCTGGACTCTTCTACCCGCTGGCCACTCGTCGCTCGTCACGGTCTTATGGCTTGAAAACGTCTACCGCGACGACTACGACGGATTTGCTGCCCTTGTTCTCGGCCCAGTGTGTTATGGCCTTGCCTTCGGTCCAGCTTTCGCCCTGGTTGCGCTCGTGTACGCCGCCGCCTTCAACGTGCTCGGTGAGCGTGCCTTGCAGGACGTAGGCCACGGCTGGCCGGCCGTCATGACTATGAACGCCGACCACACCGCCGGGTTCCAGCGTGACCACCCGCAGCCGCAATTGCCGTCCTGCCACCCCGTCGATCTCACCTCCCAAGTCGATCGCGGTAGATGGGCTGATTTTCACGCCCTTGCTTTCGGTGGGCGCGCTCTGGCCGACCGCAACTCCCATTGCGAAGCCCAGTGTCACGGCCAGTGCCGTTATCGCATATGCTCTCTTGATACGCATGGCGAACCTCCTGTCTATTAGTGACCGGGTCAATCCCCGTAAATGACAAATCCTACTCTTCGGCGGCAGGAACGTCAGCCACAAAACCCCCCATTTCTTTCGCTCGCGCACCGCCATCAATTTGAAGTACATTGCAAACGCTTTCTTGTCGCCTGCCGCCGATACCAACACAAAATGATCAATGCACTCACGTTCTTCCGTTCCCTGATCGCCGATCCGCGTCGGGTTGCGGCCATCGCGCCGTCGGGTTCCGCACTTGCCAACGCAATTACGGCGGAGATCACGCCGGTTTCCGCCCCCGTCATCGAGCTCGGTCCGGGCACCGGAGTTTTCACCAGAGCGCTGATTGCGAGGGGTGTACCTGAAGACAAGCTGGTGCTTATCGAATATGGACCCGACTTCGCACTCATGCTTCAGTCCCGCTACCCGCGTGCACACGTC
Source organism: Betaproteobacteria bacterium (assembly GCA_031406075.1). Classification (GTDB taxonomy): domain Bacteria; phylum Pseudomonadota; class Gammaproteobacteria; order Burkholderiales; family JACQAP01; genus JACQAP01. Next base: position 9,417 of record JANOGP010000195.1, on the reverse strand, counting down.
CTGCGCATGGATGCCGCGGGCCTGAAGTCGGTCGAACTGTTCGGCGGCGAGCGCGTCGGCGCGGTGGTGAGCGGGTTGCCGCTGCTGTCAATGCCCGCGAACATGGTGACAGCCATCCTGGATGGCGCGTTCGCACACATGCGCGCCGACGGGGCGTTCTACCAGTTCACCTACGGCCCGCGCTGCCCCGTGCGCCGCTCCATTCTAGAATGGCTTGGACTCAAGGCAGTCCGCATTGGCGGCGCATTGGCCAACATGCCGCCTGCATCGGTCTACCGCATCTGTCGCCGGCTGCAAGCCTGCATACCGGCACCAGGAATGCCCGCACAACTTCAAAGTGGCGACGCCGACGCTTTGTGACATTGCGCAGGCCGCAACACGGCTCGGTGACTGGTGACGGGGAAAAGCAAGGATGATCCCCTCCGGGGACAAGTGAGGCGGAAGGATGAAGGGACAACGAAAAGTGCCGCGTGCTGCGTGAAAAAACTCTAGCCTGGCCTGTGCACTTTTCCGAAACTTTGCATTCCTCTGCGTCCTTTCTTGTTTTTGGCTCCCACATCACCTGAAGGTGAGTGTCCGCCGCAACAGATCGCTTCGCGCTATGTTGTCCTCTGCGCCCTCTGCGTCAACGTTCTTGTGGCCGGCCTGCGGACGGCTAACTTTCTCACAGCACACAGCACGCAGCACTCTGCACAGCGTCTTGGCCGTTTACTGTGTTCGCAGTCCTGTTTCCCACCAATCCTCGCACGAGAATCACTTGTAGAAGACATGCCCGCCGATGCGTGCCACGGGTTGCCGGCCGCGTGTCCAACTCGGCCTGATGTAAGTCGCGTGATAGTTCAGGGCGCCGCTCAGCTGCGGCGGCCGCCGCCCGAAGTAAACTGCTTCGGCAACATCCCTAGCCTGATGCCACGCCGCGCCTTCCGGGTGCGGAATGATGTCGAACTCGGTCCACGAAAATGCGCCCACGTACCGCATGCGCAGCCGGTCCCATCTTTTCTCGTAAACGACCTTGCAAACCGTTCCCGGGTATTGGCGCGAAACCACGCGGTTCATAGTGACTTCCGCCACAGCGTATTTTCCCGCAAGCGGCTCTCCCCGGGCTTCGTAATACACGTTCAGTGCCAGACACGCCAGCTCGCGCTTTTCCGAGCCGTTCGACTCGAGCCAATAGGTGAGCGCACTGATCGTCGTGATGGCCACCCCGACAACCAGGATGGCAATCCAAGGAGCCTTGTTTCTGGTGTGCCAGAAAAAGCGCGCATCATTCCACCAGCCGGCTAGCAGCGGAACGCGGCGCGCGCTACGTCGAATGCGAAGAAATTTTCTCAATACTGATTTCCGGGATCGATGGTTGGTGCCGCGTCACAGCATTGCGCCACGCGGTGCCATTGCGGTTATTTGACGCAAGAAACGGGCCGTTCCGGATGGCCGTTTTCCGGACAGCCGGTACAGGAATTTCCCGCGCAAAGTGGCAAATCCCTGCACCATTCGCATGAGGACCGCGCCTTGCGCGTTCTGCAAAACTCACGCGGGTCCTTCTGCTTTCAGAAGCGGTAACATCGCCTGCCGCGCAAGGACATTTACGGCAAGGACCAGGCCATGGCTGGCGCGCGTTTGCTCCCGATGCTGCACCGCAGGCAACCGTCACTGACAAAAATGGAGGAGACTATTGTGGCAGCGCGCCAGGCCTGCAGCACCGGCCCGTACCCTCGCCGGGTGCGGTTCCACGGCAGGCATCGCGATTTCATCATAAGGAGGAGCACATCATGGACAAGCCGATGGTTGCATCTTCTCGCTCTCCGGGTTTGTTGCAAGTGGCCCGAGTCGGAACGCTGCAACCCCTGAACTGGCTCGCGCGCGGATGGAACGATTTCGCGGCCAACCCGGGACCCAGCGTCGCCCACGGATTAATTCTCGTGGCGCTGGGATGGTTGATCCTGCTGATGTGCAGCACGCAGATCGATCTGTTTGCCGCGGCAGTGTCCGGTTTCCTGCTGGTTGGACCGGTATTCGGGGCTGGATTTTACGAGCTGTCGCGGCTACGCGGCGCCGGCCAGCGCGCCACCTTCGACGCCTCCCTCGACGGCGCGCTGAAAAACGGAAGATCGCTCGCGCGTCTGGGGTTGCTGCTCGCAATCCTGTCGATCGCATGGGTGCTGATATCGAGGTTACTGTTCGTGCAGGCACTGGGAGGTACCCTGCCGTCGGTTCAAGATACTTTCTACCAGACCATCGTCGACTGGGACTACTACGAGTTTTTCGTTACCTATTTCATTACCGGGGCGATTTTCGCGGTGATTGCATTCTTCGTGTCCGCGGTCTCGGCGCCGATGATCTTCGATCGTGCCGCGAACACGGGGACCGCGATTCTGACCAGCATCAAGGCCGTCGGCATCAACCCGTCGGCGATGATCGTATGGGCGGCACTGATCGCGGTGCTCACCGCGATTGGTTTCGCAACTTTTCTGTTGGGGCTGGCAATCGTCTTGCCTGTGCTGGGACACGCAACCTGGCACGCGTACCGGGACCTGATTCGTTGAGGGCACGAAGTCAAGGCAGCCGGGACCCGTTCGCACCGGTCAGGTGCCGACGCGTACGGCTGACGTCAGCTTGCGCAGCAGCGCGATCACGCTGTGCGCGGTGATGCGTCCGGTCTTGGGATTCTCAGACGGAATATTCTCAATGGTCATGCTGAAGCTCGCCGAGTCCGATTCCACTTCGATGCGGTGAGTATTGCGCGTGACGGTCGGGTCGACCCACACCTCCACCAGGGTCCGGTCCGGCCCGATACCCGCCAGCGAAAGCGCCGCGGCAACGTTGAGATTCGCCGGAAAACCGCTCGCCGCCTCTCGTGCCGTTCCCGAAAAAATCTTCAGCGGCTCGCGGACATCGTCCAGCCGGATTCCGCGCTCCACGAGATAGGGTGCGCCCGCGAGGCCTTTTACCGGTTTGCGGGTGATCATGCGAACCGACTGAATCGTGCCCTCGGCGGCCGCCAGCACGGCATCCAGCCCGATCAACGCCCCAGTGGGCACCAGAATCTGCGCGTCGTAACGCCCGGCAAGCTCCCCGAGTTGCGGATTGGAAAGCAGCGCACCGGCCGACAGCACGATCAGTTTCTTCCCTTGCCGCAGGACAGGTTCGGCGATCGCGACCAGCAATTGCGCCGGCGCACACTCGACCACGATGTCTGCGTGAGCGGCGAGTGCATCCAGGGCGATCACCGCGGGACGGCGCGACAGCGTCTGTAGAAACGCTGCGGCATCACCAGGGTCGCGTACCGCGACCGCGCTCAGCGACAGACCTGCAATGCCTTCATCGAGCTTGCGCGCGACCGCCTTGCCGATCGCACCGAGACCGGCAATGGCCACCCGCTGCACCTCCCGACTTGCACGCATGCTCTGCTCCGAATTTTGGCAGAAATCCAATCAGGATTCGCCGGATGTATCTAATGACGGACAATACCCGAGGAAGCGGCAGATGGGAAAGCGCCCCGGAAAAGTCAATCCGCGCCGACGCGACTCGCGGTAAAGTTGCGAAATCCAAGCCATGCGAAGACGCAATGAGCGAGCTGAACCATTTTCACGACGGCGGATACGCCTTTCTGAAGGGCGGTTTCCCCTACTCTCAGGGCGTAAAGGCATTGCAGGGTTACGCAATCGATCGGGTTCGCTTCGCGCAACCGCTGCCCGTGATGCCCGGCTTCGCGGCGATCGAGGCGCATCTCTCGGCACTTGGCCGGCCACGCACCGCGCTTTGCGCTGTCGAGTTGCGTTCACCCGCTCCTCTCTCCATGTCCGGCTTCAAATCGTTCAACGAAAATTATGTCGAAGTGCTGAAACGCTGGAATCTGTTCCGCGACGCGCTCAATCCGGTCGCGCGCTCCAATGTTGCGCCGCAATTCGCTCCGCCTTCCGAGCCCTGCTTCTACGCCTTCTGTTACACCGTTCCGACGAAGAACGCCGTCACGAATTTCGTCGTCGCCGGCAGTGGCGAGTGGCCGGAAGGCGGAAGGTTTCCCGAGGACATCGTCGCACGCGGTGACAGCTCTCCCGCGGGGCTTGAAGAGAAAGCGCGCTTCGTGCTGGGAAAGATGGAAGACCGGCTTGCCGGCCTGGGCGCATCGTGGCGTGAAGCGACCGCGGTACAGGTCTACACGGTGCATGACATCCATTCGATTCTTTCCGGGGAAATTCTCCGCCGCGCCGGCAATGGAGCGGGGCTGACCTGGCACTATTGCCATCCGCCGATCGAGCAACTCGAATACGAAATGGACGTCCGCGGTATCGCGGCCGAGCGAACGTTTGCGAACGAGCCGTGATCAGGCCGTGGCGATGACGGGCTTCGCGCGGCGTCTGATCCAGGCTTCGGTCGCCGCGCCGAGGATGCCCTTCGGCATGAAGATGATGAACAGCACCAGCGTCAGGCCGTAGAGCGTGGTGTCCAGGCCGTGAATATCGTGCCCGAGCACAAGCCGCAATACTTCGGCGAGCAGCAGCGTGAACACCGCGCCCACTGTCGGACCGAGGCGCACGAACATCCCGCCGGCGATGGCTCCGAATACCATCTGCAGACTCACCCCGATTCCTGAAACCGTCTCGGGATTGACATAGAGCTGGTATTGCGCGTACATCGCGCCGCCCAGGCAAGTCATCAGAGCCGATATTACTGTCACGCCGAGCTTGAGCCGGGTGACATTCATGCCGATCGAGGCGGCGGCGTCTTCTTCCTGGCTGATCGCCTCCAGGGCAAGCCGTGCCATCGAGCCATCAACCCGCTTCCACACCCACAGCCCGAACAGCCAGAGGCCGAGGATCAGGTAGAACCACACCAGCTTGGAGGAGAACTGCAGCGCGGTGAGCGACCAGGACGCGTCCGCGAGCGCGGTTTTGGGTGTGGCGCCGAGCGATCCGCCGGTCTGGTCGCGCAGCGCGACAATGACCATGCGCGCGATCTCCCCGAGGGCAAGTGTCACCAGCGCAAAATAGTGGCCGACGATCTTGAGGCGGAAACACGGGTAGCCGATCAGGAAGGCGACCAACGCGGCAGCCAACAGCAATAGCGGCAGGGACAGCCAGGGCGAGAGCCCGAACAGGTTCCACGCCATCACCACGCCGTACGCACCGATGGCCAGAAAGGCGCCATGACCCAGGCTGGTCATTCCGAGCCGCCCCATGAGTGCCCAGCTCGTGTACACGAACGCCCACAGCAGGCACATTATCATCAGATGCAGTGGGTAATTGCCGATCCCCGTGAGCGGTGCGGCCGCCAGTAGCGCGACACCGATCCAGGGCAGAGCGCGCCTCATGACTTGCCCCCCAGCAGGCCCTGCGGCCGCCAGAACATGAAGGCGATAAAGAACAGGAAGGCCAGCACGTAACCCCATTCAAGGTGGAAAAAGTACCCGCCCACCGAGATGAACTGCGCGAATATGAACGCCGCGAGGAAACCGCCGATCATGTTGCCCAGCCCACCGAGCACGCAAACCAGGAAAGCGATCGGCCCGAACGACAATCCGATCGCCGGGTGGATGTCGTACTGCAGCACCAGCAGGCAAGCGGCGACGCCGGCCAGCGCGCCGCCCAGCGCGGAGGTGATCAGGAAGATGCGGCTCGGATTCACGCCCATCAGCGGCATGATGGTGCGGTCCTGGGAGATGGCGCGGATCGCGATGCCGAGGTAAGTGCGCTTGAGGAACAGATAGACGCCGATCATGGCTGCGAGTGCGATCAGGAACGCGGTCAGCCGCGCCAGGCTCAGGAACATCCCGCCCAGCTCGAAGATCGGCATTTTGACGCCGATGTTCCTGAACTCGACGCCGAAGGCCAGCGTGGCCGCGCCTTGCAGGAAGAACAGTACGCCGCCGGTTACCAGCAGCTGATTGATCGGCTCGGCGCCAAGCACCGGGCGGATCACGAAGTGGTGCAGCACTACACCCAGTGCCGAGACCACTGCAACACACGCCGGGAAGGTGATCCACAGCGGCCAGCCGTAGTCGACGTGCAAAAAAAAGGCCGCGTACATGCCGATCATGATCAGTTCGGCGTAACAGATCCAGACTACGTCTATCACGCCGAAGATCAGGTTCAGCCCCAAGGCCAGCAGCGCCAGGATGCCGCCCAGGAGCACGCCATTGACAATAGCTTCCAGCAGAAAGATGTCGAACATTTCCATCGGCTAGATTCCCAAGTAAGCCTTTTTGATCTCGTCGGTGTCGAGCAGCTCGGCGGCTGTTCCTGCGGCGCGAATGCGCCCAGTCTCCAGCAGGTACCCGCGGCTTGCGACCTTGAGCACCTGCCGGATGTTCTGCTCGACGATGAGAACGGTGTATCCCTCCGCACTCATGCGCCGCACCGTTTCGAAGATCGACTGCACGACCACCGGCGCCAGTCCCGCGGAGGGTTCGTCGAGCAACAGCAATTTCGGTCCGGACATGAGCGCACGGCCGATCGCGCACATCTGCTGCTCGCCTCCGGACAGCGTGCCGGCCGGCTGGTGGCGGTGGTCTTCCATTTGCGGAAACAACTGGTACACACGCGCGAGCCGCTCTTCGAAATGCGCACGCGCCTGCGGCACGAACGCGCCCATTCGCAGGTTTTCCTCCACAGTGAGTTTCGGAAACAGTCGCCGGTTCTCCGGCACATGTGCGATTCCATGGCCGACCAGTTCGTATGAGGCCATCTCGTTGAGCCGCCGGCCTTCCAACGTCATCTCGCCCGCGGTCGCGTCGATCAGCCGCGAGACGACTCTGAGCAGCGTCGTCTTTCCGGCGCCGTTCGGCCCGATTACCGCTACGGTTTCACCCGCCTTGACCTCGAGACTCACGTCGAACAGCGCCTGGAAGCCGGCGTAGCCTGCGGAAATGTTGCGCAGCGCGAGCATCAATCGCTCCTCGCGGCCGTGGTTGCCTGCACGTCTTTTGCGTCGGTGCCCAGATACACCTCGATCACTCTCGGGTCGTGTGCAATCACCTCGGGTTTTCCTTGCGCGATCACCTCGCCGTGATCCAGCACCACGCAGCGGTCCACCACCCGCATCAGCGCGCCCATGATGTGCTCGACCCAGACGATGGTAATGCCGCGCTGCACCCGAATCTCCGCGAGCAGATCCGCAGCCTGGTTCATCTCCTGCTCGTCGAGGCCGCCGAGCGTTTCATCGGCAAGAAGCAGCTTTGGTTTGGTGGCCAGTGCGCGTGCCAGTTCCAGTTTCTTCAGCCCCGCGGCGCCCAGACCTTCGACGCGGGAGCCCGGTTCAGCGCGCAGGCGCACCAGATCGAGGATCTCTTGTGCCTGAGAGAACGCTTGTTCACGCGTCGGCCGATCCGCCTGTCCGTAACTGGCGGCGAGCGCGATATTCTCGATGATCGACAGCCGGCGGAAAGGACGCGGAATCTGGAAGGTCCGTCCGATACCGGCGTGGGCGACGCGGTGAGCCGGCCAACCGCCGATTTCGCGACCGAGAAAGCGGATCGATCCCGCGGTCGGCGCAAGCGCGCCGGCGATGAGACTGAACATGGTGCTCTTGCCCGAGCCGTTCGGGCCGATCAATCCCAGGATCTCGCCTTCCTTCACCTCAAAGGAAACGCTGTTGACGGCCGTGAAGCCGCCAAAGACCTTGGTCAAACCGCTGACCGCTAACATCTCCCCCCTTTGCTTCGAATTAGCCACAGAAATCTACAGAGTCGAATCGGAACCGCCAAGATTCTTTTCTATACTCCCTTGAGGGGTACGCCAACGACGCCAAGAAGAATGCTGTGACAAAGCGGAATTCCGGGTTCGATACTGTCCTTCGTGTTCTTTTCGTGATTTTTCGTTTTTGACTCGTTTACTCGTTTTTTTGCGTGCTGCGGTAAGGTCTCTCTCTTACCGCCTCTCGCCTCTCGCCTCTCGCCTACTGATTCGAGTAACTGTGCGTGTTCGGCCAGGGCAGCACCGGGTCGGCGGTGCGCAGCCGTGGCGGCCAGACGATCTTGCTGTCGCCGCCGACGTACTGGATGATCACCGGCGAGGAGCGCTCATTCTGTCCCGACATCTCGTGGCCCGGCGGATGGAACTTTACGCCGTAGCCCTGGATCGTGCCGCCGTCCGGTATGTCGGTGTCGAGGGCGGCCTTACGCAGCGCCTCGGGATCCACCCCGCCGTACTTCTTGATCGCGCGCGGCAGCACGTCGGTAAGAAAAATCCAGGTCTGATTGAAGCCCATCGAGACGTGCGGCGGCAGCTCGTCGATCTTGACCTCGGCCCTGTAGCGTCTGACCATCTCCTGCGTGAGCTGGCCCAGCCCCGGGGCGAGGCTTTTTGGATCGAGCAGTTGCGCGGGCACCGGGTCCACGTCCATGACGAATTCGGAATCCTTGCCCAGCGAGTCGCGCAACTTGTCGAACTGCGCATAGCCTGCGCCGTGGCCGATCAGCGCAGCCCACCTCAACCCCTGTTCACGCGCCTGGCGCCAGAACAGCGTGATGTCCGGGTTGTAGCCGGTGTGGAGGATCACGTCCGCGCGCGCGCGGCGCAGCTTGGTCACCAGGCTGGACAGATCGGGGGCGGTCGCCGAGTAGCCTTCCTTCAGCACGATCTGAATCCCGAACTTCTTACACGTCTCTTCGTTGCCGGCCGCCACGCCCGAACCGTAGGGACCGTCCTCGTAAATGATCGCGACCTTCAGGTCTTTCGGGTCCTTTTTGAACCGGGTCCTGGCGGTTTCATTCAGCAGGCTGCACGAGGCAACGCCGAACTGGTCGGTGTGCACCTGCGGGCGGAAGACGTAGCGCAGGTTTTTGCCCTTGAATACGCTTGAGGCGGTGCACACGTTCGCCCACATGAACTTCTTGGCCGCGTCCACCTTCTGCGCCATCGGCACGCAGTGCGCGCTGGAAAACACGCCCATCACCAGGTCGACTTTCTCCTGGTCGAGCAGCCGGATGGCCTCGTTGATCGCAACCTCGGCCTTGGACTGCGCATCAGCGTAAATGGCATTGATCTTGTATCCTTCGACACCGCCGCGCTCATTGATCATATCGATCGCGATCTTGGTGCCGATCGCGGCTGCCTGCGATCCGCCGGCTGCGAACGGTCCGGTGTAGTCGAAGATGACACCGATCTTGACTTCTTTCGCCTGCACCGGAGCCGGCGTGAACGCGCCGACTCCTGCGATCATCATCGCCGCCATCAGCACGCAACTGCGAATGTTTCGCCCGCGCATGGTTGTCTCCTCCATCCCGATCGATCCGCTTCATCTTGTCGGCGTGCCGCGAGGACGCGGCCGCCGTCTCTATTAAGGCGCGCGGCAAGTAATCTGCCGCACACTGCCGATAATGCCCTTCATCGGGACTCGACTCAAGCAGGAACCTGGCAAGAAATCATTGCACCGCAAAAACCGCCCGCCGGATTGAGCGAGGATTCAGGAAAGTCCCGG
>JANOGP010000159.1:0-7476 GCA_031406075.1 Betaproteobacteria bacterium | reverse complement strand
TACCAGGTGCGTCAGGGCGACGTGGTTGAGGTGGCCCAGAAGGCGAAGAGCCAGCTGCGCATCAAGGCGGCGACCGAGGCCGCGGAAGGCCGCGGTTACCCTGAATGGATTGAAGTGGACATCAAGGCGCTCAAGGGCACGTTCAAGGCGAAGCCGCAACGTTCCGAACTGCCTTCCACCATCAACGAATCGCTGGTTGTCGAACTGTACTCGAAGTAACCGCGGCCTGATCGCGGCCCGCCGTTCACCATGTTGACAGGCCGGGCCGCGTGTTTTTTGGGCCGTTACGATCCGAATTTCTCGTAGAGGGTCACCTTTATGCAAAGCAGCTTTCTAAAGCCGCGAATTATCGATGTTCAGACCATCTCGCCTTTTCACGCGAAAGTGACGATGGAGCCTTTCGAGCGCGGCTATGGCCACACACTGGGCAACGCGCTGCGCCGGGTGCTGCTGTCCTCGATGCCCGGCTACGCGCCGACTGAAGTCAAGATCAACGGCGTGCTGCACGAGTACTCCACGATCGACGGCGTGCGGGAAGACGTCGTTGACATCCTGCTCAACCTCAAGGGCATCGTGCTCAAAATGCACAACCGCGACGAGGCCGTGCTGAACCTGAAAAAGCAGGGCGAGAGCGTGGTGACCGCGGCAGACATCGAAGCCACACACGATGTCGAGATCATCAATCCCGATCACGTGATCGCGCCTATAGCGCCGGGCGGAAAACTCGACATGCAGATCAAGGTCGAGAGTGGTCGCGGTTACGTGCCGGCCACCACCCGGGCGGCTGCCAAGGAAGGACGCGTCATCGGCAACATCATGGTGGACGCCTCGTTCAGCCCGGTGAAGCGGGTGAGCTACGCGGTCGAGTCCGCGCGCGTCGAACAGCGCACCGACCTCGACAAGCTGATCATGGACATCGAGACCAACGGTATCGTCGAACCCGAGGAAGCGATCCGCTACGCGGCGCGCATACTGGTCGACCAGCTGTCGCTGTTCGCGGACCTCAAGGGCACGCCGGCACCGATCGAGCAACCGAAGGCCCCGCAAGTGGACCCGATCCTGCTGCGACCGGTGGACGACCTGGAACTCACGGTGCGCTCGGCCAACTGCCTCAAAGCGGAGAACATCTATTACATCGGCGACCTGATCCAGCGTAGCGAGACCGAACTGCTGAAGACGCCGAACCTCGGCCGCAAGTCGCTCAACGAGATCAAGGAAGTGCTCGCGTCCCGCGGATTGACCCTGGGGATGAAATTAGAGAACTGGCCTCCGGTCGGCCTGGAGAAAGTTTAAGAACAAGTATGAAGGCAGAGAGTGGAAGCTTGAAGTGCCCGCGTGGCGGGTGTTTCTTCATCCCTCATCCTTCATCCTTCATCCTTTGATGAGGAACGAATCATGCGCCACCGTCTGGGACTCAGAAAACTCAACCGCACCAGCAGCCATCGCCTGGCGATGCTGCGCAACATGACCAACTCGCTGTTGCGCCACGAGGTAATCAAGACCACGTTGCCGAAGGCGAAGGAGTTGCGCCGCGTGGCAGAGCCGATCATCACGCTGGGCAAAAAACCTTCGCTCGCAAACCGGCGCCTCGCGTTTTCCAGGCTGCGCGATCGCGACATGGTGATGAAGCTTTTCAACGAACTGGGCCCGCGCTACGCCAAGCGCAACGGCGGCTATCTGCGCATCCTCAAGTTCGGTTTCCGCCAGGGAGACAACGCGCCGATGGCACTTGTCGAGCTCATGGATCGTCCCCCAGAGACCGAGGTGGCCAAGCCGGCTGAAAAGTAAGTCAGTGGCGGTTCATCAAGAAAAAGCCGGGCACTGCCCGGCTTTTTTATTTCTGCGCCGGCGCTGAATCTCAGCGCGCGCCGGATGCGCGCTTCTCGACCTTGTCCATGCCGAGCACTGGCCGCAGATAGCGGCCAGTGTAGCTGTCCGGGTGGCGGGCAATTTCCTCAGGAGGACCTTCGGCGACGATGCGCCCGCCGTCATCGCCGCCCTCCGGACCGAGGTCCACGATCCAGTCGGCAGTCTTGATCACATCGAGATTGTGTTCGATCACCACCACCGTATTGCCGTGATCGCGCAGGCGATGCAACACCTTCAGCAGCATCTCGATGTCCTGGAAATGCAGCCCGGTGGTGGGCTCATCGAGTATGTACAGCGTGTGGCCGGTGTCGCGTTTCGACAATTCCAGCCCCAATTTCACCCGCTGCGCCTCGCCGCCGGAAAGCGTGGTCGCGCTCTGCCCGAGGCGGATGTAGCCCAGCCCGACGTCGAGCAGCGTGTCGAGCTTGCGCGCGATCACCGGCACGGCGCTGAAGAACTCGTGCGCCTGCTCCACCGTCATTTCCAGCACTTCGTGGATGTTCCTGCCCTTGTACTGGATCTCCAGCGTCTCGCGGTTGTAGCGGTGGCCGTGGCAGACGTCGCAGGGCACGTAGATGTCGGGGAGGAAATGCATCTCCACCTTGAGGACCCCGTCGCCCTGGCAGGCTTCGCAGCGGCCGCCCTTGACGTTGAAGGAGAAGCGCCCCGCTCCGTAACCGCGCTCGCGCGCCAGCGGCACGCCTGCGAACAGGTCGCGGATCGGTGTGAAGAGTCCGGTGTAAGTGGCGGGGTTGGATCGCGGAGTGCGGCCGATCGGGCTCTGGTCGACGTTCACCACCTTGTCGAAGAAATCGATTCCCTGGATCTCGTCGAACGGCGCAGGCTCGGCGGCGCTGCCATAGAGATGCTGCGCCACCGAGTGATAGAGCGTGTCGTTGATCAGGGTGGATTTTCCCGAGCCCGACACGCCGGTCACGCACACCAGCAATCCGACCGGAAGATCGAAGTGCACGCCCTTGAGATTGTTGCCGCGCGCGCCCAGCAGGCGCAGCGTGTTCTTGGCTTGCGGTTTGTGGCGCAGGCGCGGAATCGCGATCTGCCTCCTGCCGGAAAGGTACTGGGCCGTCAGCGACTCGGTATGCGCAATCATCGCCTGCGGAGTGCCTTCGGCGACAATATGGCCGCCATGAACTCCGGCCCCGGGCCCCATATCCACGACGTAGTCCGCGCTCATGATCGCTTCGAAGTCGTGCTCGACCACGATGACCGAGTTGCCCAGGTCGCGCAGTTCCTTGAGCGTCGCGAGCAGCCGGTCGTTGTCGCGCTGGTGAAGTCCGATCGACGGTTCGTCCAGCACGTACATCACGCCCGTGAGGCCGGAGCCGATCTGCGAGGCCAGCCTGATGCGCTGCGCTTCGCCTCCGGAGAGCGTGTCCGCGGAGCGGTCGAGCGCGAGGTAGTCGAGTCCGACGTTGACCAGAAACTGCAGCCGATTGGCGATTTCGCGCACGATCCTTTCGGCGATCGTCAGCCTGGCGCCCTCTAGACGGGCCTCCTTGAAGAACTGCAGCGCCTGTCTCAGCGGCATGGCGCTTACTTCGTAGATCGGCTTGCCTGCCACGAAGACGTAGCGCGCCTCGCGGCGCAGCCGCGTTCCGTTGCACTCGGGGCAGGGCTGGCTGGCGAGAAACTTCGCCAGTTCCTCGCGTACCACGATCGAATCCGTTTCGCGATAGCGCCGTTCCAGATTCGGCGCGATGCCTTCGAACGGGTGCTCGCGCTGGTACCTGTTGCCGCGCTCGCCGACATAGTGAAAGCGCACCTTGTTCCGCCCCGACCCGTACAGCACCAGGTCCTGTACGTTCTTCGGAAGCTGTTCGAAAGGTGTGTCGACATCGAAAGCGTATTGTTCGCCGAGGCTGGCGAGCATCTGGAAATAAAACTGGTTGCGCCGGTCCCAGCCCTTGATGGCGCCGGCGGCAAGCGACAGCTGCGGAAAGGCCACGACCTTCTTCGGATCGAAGAAGGTGATGCTGCCCAGGCCGTCGCAGCGCGGACAGGCTCCCATCGGATTGTTGAACGAGAACAGCCGCGGTTCGAGCTCGGGCAAGGAGTAACTGCAGATCGGGCACGCGAAGCGCGCTGAAAACAGATGCTCCTTGCCGCCGTCCATTTCCACCGCCAGCGCGCGCCCGTCGGCGTGGCGCAGCGCAGTCTCGAACGATTCCGCCAGCCGCTGTTTCACATCGGGCCGGATCTTCAGCCGGTCCACCACGATTTCTATCGTGTGCTTGCGGGTCTTCGCAAGTTTGGGTACGGCGTCGATGTCGTGCACCTCGCCGTCCACGCGCAGGCGCACGAAGCCCTGTGCGCGCAGATCCTCGAACAGTTCCAGGTTTTCGCCCTTGCGGCCCACCAGCAGCGGCGCCAGGATCATCAGCCGCGTGTCGTCCGGCAGCTGCAGGACGTGATCCACCATCTGCGACACGCTCTGCGCCGACAGCACGGTATCGTGGTCCGGGCAGTGCGGCTCGCCGACGCGCGCGTATAAAAGCCGCAGGTAATCGTGGATCTCGGTGACGGTGCCGACGGTGGAACGGGGGTTGTGGCTGGTGGCTTTCTGCTCGATCGCGATCGCCGGCGACAGGCCTTCGATCAGGTCCACGTCCGGCTTTTCCATCAGCTCCAGGAACTGCCGGGCGTAAGCGGACAGCGACTCGACGTAACGGCGCTGACCCTCGGCGTAAAGGGTGTCGAAAGCGAGCGAAGATTTGCCGGACCCGGACAGCCCGGTGATCACGATCAGCCGGTTGCGTGGCAGGTCGAGATTGATGTTCTTGAGGTTGTGAGTGCGTGCGCCGCGGACGCGGATGTAGTCCATTCGCTGGAAGGAGGATAGGTCAACCTGTTAATATACTGCACTTCAATTTCTTTTCCCAATCCGCGGTTTAGCCCCTTTCGCAGAATGCCCTTCCCGGACCGGATGACGCCCCAGGAACTGCGCGCAAGTGTCGGCCTGGCCGGCATTTTCGGGTTGCGCATGCTGGGCATGTTCATCATTCTTCCGGTATTCGCGCTGTACGCGGAGCGCCTTCCGGGCGGCAACGACCACACGCTGGTCGGGCTCGCGCTCGGGGCCTACGGCCTGACGCAGGCCTGCCTGCAGGTGCCTTTCGGCTGGCTTTCCGACCGCTGGGGGCGCAAGCGCGCCATCTATCTCGGACTGGTGATTTTCGCGCTCGGCAGCTTCATGGCCGCTCTGGCACAGGACATCACCATGATTATCCTGGGCCGTGTGATACAGGGCGCGGGCGCGATTTCCGCAGCGGTGATCGCGCTCACCGCCGATCTCACGCGCGACGATCAACGCACCAAGGCGATGGCGATCATCGGCATCACCATAGGCGCCACGTTCGCGATTTCGATGGTGGCCGGTCCGGTGCTGGATCATTTGATGGGCGTGCCGGGCATTTTCGCGCTGACCGGATTTCTGGCGCTTGCGGCGATGGTGGTGGTGCGCTTCGTCATTCCCGAGCCGTCGCAGAGTCGTGCCGGCGGATCGCCTGTGGGACCGACTGTACCGGCCGGCAGGGTGCTGCTGGATCGCCAGTTGCTGCGTCTGAATTACGGCATATTCGCGCTGCACGCGATGCTGATGGCGCTGTTCGTGGTGGTGCCCTTTTCGTTGCGCGCGCAACTGCCCGTGGCCAGCCACTGGATGATTTATCTGCCGGTCATGTGCGGCGCTGTGGTGCTCATGCTGCCGCCGATGCTGGCGGCGGAGCGCAAGGGACTGCAGAAGCCGGTGTTCATCGGTGCGGTCGGCACGCTGATCGCCGGCCTGCTGGTGCTGGCGCTGGGTAATGCCGGCTTGGCGGGATTGGTGGCCGGCTTGCTGGTGTTTTTCGCTGCGTTCAATCTGCTCGAGGCGACACTGCCCTCGCTGATTTCGAAGCTCGCGCCGGCGGGCGCCAAAGGCACGGCGATCGGAGTCTACAGCAGCGTACAGTTCATGGGCACGTTCACGGGTGCTGCGTTGGGCGGCTGGCTGTCGCAGCATTACGGCGCGGAGGCGGTGTTCGGTTTCTGCGCCGTGCTCGCGGTGGTCTGGCTGCTGTTGGCGCTGGGCATGCGCGTGCCGGAAAGCCTGGACACGCGCCGTTACCGCCTGCCGAAGATGGATTCGCAGTCGATCCCGGGATTGACGCGGCGGCTTGCCGGCCTGCCGGGCGTGCGCGAAGTGATGCTTTCGGGCGAGGGCGTGGCGTACCTCAAGGTGGACAGCCGGGGTTTCGACGAACAAAATGTCATCAAACTTCTAGGCGGGGAGATCTGATATGGCTTCGGTAAACAAAGTGATCCTGATCGGCAACCTCGGGCGCGACCCCGAAGTGCGCTACATGCCCAGCGGCGACGCCGTGGCCAACATCAGCATTGCCACCACGGAGACGTGGAAGGACAAGACCGGCGAGAAGCAGGAAAAGACCGAGTGGCACCGCGTGGCCATGTTCGGCAAGACCGCCGAGATCGCCGGCGAATACCTGAAGAAAGGCTCGCAGGTCTACATCGAGGGCAGGCTGGAAACGCGCAAGTGGACCGACAAGGAAGGCCAGGAGCGCACCACCACGGAAATTCGCGCCGATCGCATGCAGATGCTGGGTTCGCGCTCCGGAGGTTCGGAGCGCATGGCGCCGCCGGAGGACGACGCACCCCGGGCGGCGGCCGCGCCGGCGAAGAAGTCCGGCGCTGCAGCCAAGGGCAGCAGCTTGGAGGATCTGGAGGACGATATACCCTTTTGATGTCCGGGGATTTTCGGGGCCGACCGGCACCAACACCGATGTTTTCTGTCACAGAAAGTACTACTAGCGCAGCGCGCGGCGCACGGGAACGCACGCGTCCGCAGGTTCGGAAGGTTTTGTAGAGGACGGTCATGTCACTGGCGCAAGTTTCGCTCGACGACAAGTACATGCTGCAGGAAGGCCGCGTTTTTCTCACCGGCACGCAGGCGCTGGTGCGCATGCCGATGATGCAGCACCTGCGCGACAAGGCCGCGGGCGCCAACACGGCCTGCTACATCTCCGGCTATCGCGGCAGCCCGCTGGGCGGCTCCGACCAGCAGCTGTGGGCGGCCCCGAAGCGGCTCGCCGAGCACAACATCGTGTTCCAGCCGGGCGTGAACGAGGACCTTGCCGCCACCGCGTGCTGGGGCACGCAGCAGGCGCATTTCGAGGGCGACAACAAGTACGACGGCGTGTTCGCGATCTGGTACGGCAAGGGTCCGGGCGTGGACCGTACCGGTGACGTCTTCCGCCACGGCAATCTGGCCGGTCCGGCGTCGTTGGGCGGAGTGCTCTGCCTGATGGGCGATGACCACACCTGCGAATCCTCCACCACCGCGCACCAGAGCGAGTTCGCGATGGTGGACGCGATGATCCCGATCCTCAACCCCGCCGGCGTGCAGGAAGTGCTCGACTACGGTCTGTACGGCTGGGCGCTGTCGCGCTACTCCGGTTGCTGGGTGGGACTGAAGTGCATGAAAGATACGATCGACGCCAGCGCCTCGGTCGACGTCAGCCCGGCGCGCGTGCGCATCGTGATCCCGGCCGACTTCCAGATGCCCGCGGGCGGACTGAACATCCGCTGGCC
>JANOGP010000155.1:0-13449 GCA_031406075.1 Betaproteobacteria bacterium | reverse complement strand
CCGATCAGCGCGGCCTGGCTTGGGCGTTCGCCGACCAGGACCCAGACCGACAGCGTGCCGAATATGATTTCGAGGACCGACAGCAGTCCAATCTCCGCCGAGGCGAGGTAGCGCACCGCAACCATCATCAGCAACAGTCCCGCGCCGAGCTGGACGACGCCCATGATGGACAGCAGAGCGAGGTCGCCCGCACCTACCGACAAAGGCAGCGCGAACGGCAACGCGATCAGCATCGAGAAGATTCCTGCCAGCAGGACCGAAGGCACCATGTCGACGGCGGTGCGATGTTTTCTCAGTATGACGACATTGGCGCCGAAGCCAAGGGGGATGCACAGCGCGATCAGGTTACCCGCCCATCCGCCGCTGCTCAGCGCGTCGAAGAACATCATCGTGATGCCGCCGATGGCAGCGATCATTGCCAGCCAGGTTCGCGGCGCGACTTGCTCGCCCAGGAAAAGCCGCCCGCACAGGGCCGCCACGAAAGGGGAGATGCTTCCGACCACCAGCGTATTGGCGACAGTGGTTAGCGACAAGGCGAGGATGAAGCTGATCATCATCCCCGCGAACAGCAATCCGGATACCACCCCCGGCCAGCCCATGGCACGAACGCGATGCGGCAGTCGATGGCCATGCTGGAGCGACAACACCGTCAGCAGGAATACGCTCATGAAGAACGATCGCCAGAATGTGATTCTCCAGCCGTCGGTGACTTCCATGCTGCGCACCAGGATGCCCGCAGTGGCCCAGCACAGCGTGGCGCCGACCATCAGAGCGATTCCCCTGCGGTGCTCCGCCGGCGTACGCATCGATCGACCGCAGCTGGCGTCCGCGCTACGGCTAGCCGCCGCGCGCAAACTCCGGATAAAGGGTCATGCCGCCGTCGACGAACAGGGTTTGTCCATTCACGTAGTCCGATTCATCGGACGCCAGCCACACCGCCGCCTTGCCGATATCTTCCGGCACACCGATCCGCCCGTAGGGAATCAGGGTCAGCAAGGATTTCAATGCGGCCTCGGTCTCCCAGGCCTCACGGTTGATCGGGGTCTGGATCGCGCCGGGTCCGATGGAGTTGACCCGGATTTTGGCGGGAGCCAGTTCCTGCGCGAGACTTTGCATGAACAATTTGACGCCACCCTTGGAGGACGCATAGTTGATATGCCCGGCCCACGGAATGACCTCGTGTACCGACGACATGCAGATGATCTTGCCCGCGGCCTTTGAACCACCCGGCTGCACGCCCCGCCGCAACATCTCCTTGACCGCGAGTCGGCTGCACAGAAACATCCCGGTCAGATTAACCCCGATCACCCGGTGCCACTGGTCAACGGTCATGTCGACGAAAGCTGCGTCCTGCTGCAGCCCCGCGTTGTTCACCAGAATATCGATCGTGCCCCACGCCGACAACATCTGAGTGAACATCGCCTCGACATCCTGCTCCTTGGAGACGTCGGCCTTGACCGGGATCGCATTGCGGCCGGCGGCCTTGATCTCGGCGACCACTTTCTCCGCCCCCGCCAGACTCGAGGTGTAATTGACCACGACGTCCGCGCCGGCCTTCGCCAGCGCAATCGCGACACCCGCGCCGATTCCGGAGCTTGAACCGGTTACCAGGGCCTTTTGTCCTTTCAATGGCTGATAAGAATTCATTGTGTCCTCTTCGTGCGCCGGTCTGGGGCCGGCAGTTGGTGAATGTATGTGCCTGTGTTGACCCTATTTCATGTGCCGACGCGTCCGCGCCCATCAACGCCGCCACTCGTCGATCAACGATGCTACCAGGCCCGTCCAACCGGTCTGATGCGATGCGCCCAGGCCGACTCCGGTGTCGCCGTGAAAGTATTCGTGGAACGAGAGATAGTCGCGCCAAAGCGGATCGTGCTGGAACTTCTGGATCGCGCCGTAGAGCGGACGCTCGCCAGCCTCATTACGGATGAAAATCGAAATCAGGCGGTTGGCATGCGTCTCGGCAATCTCGCCGATGGTCCATTGCCGGCCGTCCTTGCCGGTGATCGCCAATTCCGGGCCATAGGCCTTGGCCAGTTTGCGCAGCGACTCGATCATGAGAAATGCGGTCGGGAACCAGATGGGGCCGCGCCAGTTGGAGTTGCCGCCCTTGATCTTGCAATCCGCCTCGCCCGGTTCGTACGCCACCTGGTTGTGGCCAAGGATGAACGGATGCCTGTGATGAGTCTTCGACAGGCTGCGCAGACCGTAGTCTGAAAGGAACTCGTCGGCATCGCAGATCCGCTGCAGCATGCGTTGCAGTTGGTGCTGGTCGACGATGGTCAGTGCCAGTGTATCGATACCGTTGCGCTCGATCCGGTTGACGCAGTGCTGCACCAGGTCCTTCCGATTGGCGAGGAACCAATGGAGGCTCGTGGTGAATTCGGGGAATTTCTCAATCCAGTCGGTCTCGAGGCGTTCGACCGCGTACAGTGGAATCAGTCCGACCAGCGAGCGCACGCGAAGTTTTTCAAAGCTGCCGTCGGGGTAACGCAGCACATCGTAGAAGAAACCGTCCTCCTCATCCCACAAGTTGTAGTTGCGACCGCCCATGCGCTTCATCGCCGCGCCCACATAGATGTAGTGCTGAAAGAATTTGATGGCGAGTCCTTCGTAGGTGCGATTCTCCTGCGCGAGTTCCAGCGCGATTCGCATCATGCTAAGACAGAAGAGTCCCATCCAGCCGGTCGCGTCGGATTGTTCCAGCACCGCACCGCCAGGCAGTTTTTCGGAGCGGTCGAACAACGTGATATTGTCGAGCCCGAGGAAGCCGCCTTCGAAGATGTTGTTGCCGCTGCTGTCGACCTTGTTGATCCACCAGGCGAAGTTGATCAGAAGTTTATGAAAGCAGCGTTCCAGGAAATGACGGTCGGCCTTGCCTGAGCGAATGCGGTCCATGTTGTAGACCCGCCAGACCGCCCACGGGTGAACAGGCGGGTTCAGGTCCGAGAACTCCCACTCGTAAGCCGGGATCTGGCCATTCGGATGCTGGAACTGCTCGAACAGCATGAACCAGAGTTGTTCCTTGGCGAACTCCGCATCGACCAGCGCGATCGCGATCGTGTGAAAGGCCAGGTCCCAGGCCGCGAACCACGGATACTCCCACTTGTCCGGCATCGACAGCACGCGCATCGAGTTCAGGTGGCGCCAGTGCTTGTTGCGATTATTCTCGCGGGACGCTGGGGGCGGCAGACGTGAATTGTCGCCCTTGAGCCACAGGTCGACGTCGAAAATGTAATTCTGTTTCGACCACAGCATCCCCGCAAAGGCTTGACGCTGCACGCGCCGTTCGTCCGCGGTCGCGTTCTTGGGGTGGATACCGGCGTAGAACGCGTCGGCTTCGTTCTTTCGCTCGACGACGATCGCGTCGATATCGGAGAGCGGCTTGGCGTGCTCGCGCGGCGACAGCCGCAGCCGGATTACGGTCGACCCGCCCGCGGGAACGCGACGGAAATAGTGCAGGCAGGCCTTGGTACCGGTTTGTGCCGGGTTGACCGCCGCCTCGCCATTCACCACGTAACGATGAAACCCATCCTTGACGTACGCGCGACCGTCGTCGGCCTCAGGACCGTAGAGCCTGGCCAGGTTGGTCTCATTGTCGGTAAACAGCGCTTCCGCATCTGCTTCGCCGTAGAGGATGCGTGGTCCGAGCTTGTATACGGCCGGCAGAATTTGCAGACCATCGGCGGCGCTGTCATCCGCCATCAATGCCACGTAGCCGTCGCCGTCGCGTGCGCGCGTGATCACCGGCGCCTTGCGTCGCTTGTCGCTCCAGGCCCAGATGTTGCGAAACCATAACTGTGGCAGCAGATGCAGTTCGGCCGCGTCCGGGCCGCGATTGAAGGCCTCGATGCGTATGCAGATATCGTCGGGGCCGGCCTTCGCGTATTCCACGAAGACATCGAAATATCGATCCTGGTCGAAGACGCCGGTGTCGAGCAACTCGAATTCCGGGCCGCTGCCGCCACGTTCGCGGTTCTCCTGCACCAACCACAGATAGGGATACTCGGCCTGCGGATACTTGTAGAGATACTTCATGTAGCTGTGCGTGGGCGTACTGTCCACGTAGAAGTAGTACTCCTTCAAGTCCTCACCGTGATTACCTTCGGCCGGGACCAGTCCAAACGGGCGTTCCTTCAGGATCGGGTCGCGGCCGTTCCACAAGCCCAGGGCGAAACACAGGATCTGATAGCGATCACAGATTCCCGCGAGACCATCTTCGCCCCAGCGATAAGCCTTGCTGCGGGCCATCTCGTGGGTCAGGAAATTCCACGCGGAGCCGTCCGCGCTGTAATCCTCGCGCACCGTTCCCCACGCGCGCTCGCTGAGATAGGGGCCCCACGTCTGCCAATCGCTCTTGCCGTCTTTTATTTCCTGCAATCGTTGTTTTTCGTGAGCGGCCATCGCTGTACTCCTGCGTCTTGCCAACGGTTTTTGATCGTATTGCCGACTCGCCCCGTGTAACGCTGCAGCAGAAATGATGCGGTGCGCGGCCGGACTGATTTCGCGGACCGTTATGTAACGGCTGATTTTTCAGCATTATCGGCCCAGGCGACATCAAACACGTGAAAGCCCCACGGCGGCAGGTCCAGATAAAGTCCCGGTGCGGCCAACGAGCCGCCGTTGCGATCGTACACGGCAGGACTCATCGTATCCCGGAGCCGCATCATACCGTCGCCTGGTGAGAGCCAGGGCAGCGGCACATAACACTGCCCGCGCGTCGGCGCATAGTTGACAGCAACCAGCAGCCGCGATTTGCTGTTCAACTCCCAGGTCCAGGCGATGAAGCACGCGGCACTTTGGTTGCCCTCCCACGCGCGGTGGGTCTCGAGCAGTTGCCATCCGCCGTCACGCAGCACCGGCCGGCGCAAACATTCTTGTAGCCGTGCATAAAACGCCTGTACAGGCGGGTCCGCGGGTTCGAACGGACCGCGATTCAGGTGCACCGGGATGTGCTCGCGATAACCTTCGCTCTGGCCCTCGTGAAAGAAACGCAGCCCGGGACTCAGGTAGGTAACGATCGCCGCCGCGCAGTGCTGGGCAAACGGAAAGGTCGCGGCGGCTCGCGGTTCATCATGATTTTCGAGAAAGCGCGCCAGCCGGCGCTGAAAATCGAACCCCGCGCGCAGATGATCGCGGACCGGTTCTGCGTGACCATCACGCAGGCGGTCGTAGAGACGCTTGTCGTAGGTATAGTCGAAACCCTGGTGCTGCAATTCCGATTCGAGATCCCAGTACACTTCGGCCATCATCAAAAAATTCGCATGCCGGCGACGCACGGCTGCGATGGCCTCGGGCCAGAACGGCGTCATGAACTGTCCCCACGTCCGCGCAAATACCTCCGGCAGCACCAGCATCGCCATGTCGCAACGTACGCCGTCGCACATACCGGCGATTCGCAGCAACTCGGCCCTCATCGCCTGGGCGGTGTCGGGATAGGCGTAGTTCAGCTGCAGCGTGTCGGGCCAACCCGGAAAATACGGATCACGGCCATACGCGAGCACGGGCGCGTCCGCGGACTGCCGGCAGAAATTTTGCGGCGCCCGGGCCAGGTCATCCGCGCTTCCATGGACGTAATAGTCCGGATGCGCATGCACCCAGGGATGGTCGGGCGCCGTGTGATTCGGCACGAAGTCGAGCAGCAGCCGCATGCCGCGCTTATGCAGCCGCTTGCGGATTCGGGCCAGTGCAGGATCGCCGCCCATTTCGTGGCTGACCTCATAACCCCTGATCGCGAAACAGGAGCCGGGAACGTCGGCCGCGTTCAGGTCGGGCAGGAGCCGATGAAATTCGGCAAGCCAGGCCGCGTTATGCAGCGAAACCTGACGCCCGGCTTCACCGGTCTGCCACACCCCTAACAACCACAACCAGTCGAAGCCCGCGGCCGCCTGATCGTCGAGTTCCGAATCCGCAATATCGTCTATCGTCGCGGGCCGGCCGAGTTCGCGCACGAGCTTGGCGAGCCGTACGCGGGTGTTGAGCTGATACAAAGCGGGATGGCGAACGCGGACGACGGAATCAGACATGGGTCGTGCTCACAGGCTGCTGTGGCGATTTGTCGAGTTATTCTTCCCTGGCCTGGACGCTGCAGACGTCTGCGCGCAAGCGGCGGCCTCGCGTTCCGGGCCCGCCGCAGCCTGCATATCATCCACTTCCGGGCAGCGAAAATAAAGACGGGCGCCGCTGTTATTTCCGGCTCAGCGGCGCCGCACGACGCGCGCACCGTGCTCAAGACAGGGCGGCGGGCGGTTTTACGCCGAACTTGTCGCTCCAGGCATCGAGTGCAAGCAGGATGCCGGGGTAGAGTTCGACGCCGTCCTTGAGTTGTTTCTCGCGGCGGCGCAACCCGGTTTCGCCAGGCAGCCGCACGCGTTCGAATCCGGTTCGTGGCGGCGTCGCGCGGCAGGCGTCCGCCATCCACTCGGTCTGGCGGATGAAATCCTTCTTGCCGCCGTAGAGCGCCGGATCGAACACCTGCACGTAAACATTCGCTGCCCAGCCTTCGTTGGCGTCCGCCCGGCCGTGGCCGGCGAGGGCGCCAGTCAGCGCTTCCACCATCAGCCCCAACGCATAGCCCTTGTGGCCGTGATCGGTTCCGCCCAGTGGCATCAGACCGCCCTTGGGTTCCCTGAACAGCACGACGGGATCGTCGGAAGGATTGCCGTCACCGTCCAGTACCCATTTTCCCGGCAGCTTGCGTCCTTCCTTGTGCAGCCGGCCGGTCAGCCCATGGGTGGTAATGGACATCGAGACGTCGATCATTACCGGATCGCCTTCAGTCGGCCACGCAGCGGCGATCGGGTTGGGCGTGTACACACCGGTGCCGCGCCCGCCGTGGGGAACCACGCCGCCGGTTTCCGGCCCGGAGGAAATCAGCATCACCATCATGCCCTGGTCGGTGACGCGCTTCAGGTATGCGGCGAGGCAGGCGATGTGATGGCTGCGGCGGATCACGACGGTGCAGGTGCCATAAGTCTTTGCGCGTTCCAGCGCCAGATCGATGGCGCGCACGGTCAGCCAGATGCCGGGCAGGCGCATCCCGTCCCAGGTCACCGCAGCCGGGAAATCCGCGATTACCCGAGGTGATCCGGATCGGGTCATTCCGCCCTTTTCGATGTCTTTCAGGTACGGCGCCAGCATGTTCAGGCCGTGGGTGTTGTGGCCGAGCAGGTCACCCTCAACCAGGATCTCGGCGACGACCTTCGACTTTTCATTTTCCAGGCCCGCCTTGTCGAGCAACGCGGTGGCAAAGCGCACGAGTTCATCGGCGCGATAACGTGGGGTTGTCATTGTTTGAGGCTTTTCACCGCAGAGGCGCCGAGGCGCAGAGAGACCCTCGCAGGGAAAAGCAATAATGTGGAATAGGTTTTTGGAACCAAGTATTGCCGTCCGGGGCTGAAACTGAGACGCCAAGTACGCAGCCTGCCGGTTCTTGTGTCTCTATCTCGCCTTCTGGCTTTTCTCTGCGTTTCCTCCGCGCCTCGGCGCCTCTGCGGTGAAGAGGTTTACATCATGATGATCTGGCGCACGGTGTGGCCCGAGGCGAGGCGATCGAAGCCGACGTTGATCTCCTCCAGCTTGATGTGATCACTCATCAGCTTGTTCACCGGCAGCATGCCGCGGCGATACAGATCTATGAAGCGGGGAATGTCGCGGGTCGGAACGCAGGAACCCATGTAGCTGCCCTTGATGGTGCGTTCTTCCGCGACCATGTTGACGTGCTGCAGCGGCCAGCGGTGATCGGGGTGCGGCAGGCCTGCCGATACCGTGGTACCGCCGCGGCGGGTAATGCGGTACGCAAGTTCCATCGCCTGTATCGAGCCGGCCATTTCGAACGCAAAATGCACCCCGCCGCCGGTAAGGTCCTTGATCTGCTGGATCGCGTCCGGGGCCTTGGCGTTCACCGTGTCGGTTGCGCCCAATTGTTTCGCCAATGTGAGTTTGTCGTCGTGCAGGTCGATGGCGACGATCTGCTGCGCTCCGGCGACGATCGCGCCCAGCAGCGAGTTGAGCCCGACGCCGCCAAGACCGAGCACCGCGACCTTGGCGCCGGGAAATACCTGTGCCGTGTTGAACACGGCGCCGACGCCGGTGAGCACGGCGCAACCGAACAACGCTGCTTCGTCGAAAGGCAATTCCTTGTCGATCTTTACCATCGAGCCCCGATTGGCCACGCAGTACTGCGCGAAAGCCGACACGCCTACGTGGTGGAATACATCCTTGCCTTGCTGGCGCAGGCGCATGCCGCCATTGAGCAGCTTGCCGGCGCCGTTTGCCTGCTGCCCCGGTTCGCAACGTCCAGGGTGTCCCTCGATGCAGGAGATACATTGGCCGCAGCTCGGCGCGAACACCAGCGCGACGTGATCGCCGATGTTCAGGTCGTTCACCCCGGTGCCGATTTCCTGCACCACGCCGGAGGCTTCGTGCCCGAGCACCATCGGCATCTGCCGCGGGCGATCCCCGTTCACGGTGGACAGGTCCGAGTGGCAAAGGCTGGCAGCCTTGATTTGCACCAGGACTTCACGCTCGCCGGGCTTGTCGAGTTCGACTTCCTCGATCGACATGGGCTTGCTGTCCGCATAGGGCTGCGGCAGGCCCATCTGTCTTATTACTGCGGCTTTCATTTTCATTTAATCATTCCTGAAAAGATGTTTTGCCACAGAGGACACAGAGAGCACAGAGGAAAACGAGGGAAACAAAGTAAATATTTTTGGAGTAGTGATGATTTGCGGAGCGTGTGATATCCGTAGCACCGTCGATAACTACTTTAATTTCCCCGAATTCTCTTACCCGATATCGTTCTTGTCCTTCCTCTGTGCCCTCTGTGTCCTCTGTGGCTAATAGATTTTTGTTTTCGTCTTTTAGTAGGTGGCGCGGCCGCCGGAGAGATCGAACACCGCGCCGGTAGTGAAAGAGCAGTCCTCGGTGCAGGCCCACGTGACCGTCGCGGCGATTTCCTCGACAGTGCCGAAACGGCCCATGGGGATTTTGGACAGCATGTAATCGATGTGGCTCTGCGGCACCTGATCGAAGATCGGCGTTTTTACCGCAGCGGGCGTCACGCAGTTGACGGTGATGCCATTCTTGGCGGTTTCCTTGCCCAAAGACTTGGTGAGCCCGATCACCGCCGCTTTCGACGAACTGTAGGCGGCGGCGTTGGGGTTGCCTTCCTTGCCGGCGATCGAGGCGATGTTGACGATGCGGCCATAGTTGTTCTTGATCATGTGCGGCACAACGGTGCGGCAGCAATAGAACACGCCGTTGAGATTGATATCGTGCACGCGCAGCCAATCGTCGGCCGGCAGCTCCCAGGAAACCGCATTGATGCCGGCGATGCCTGCGGAGCACACCAGCGCATCGACTTTGCCGAATGCAGCGAGCGTGGACTTGAACGCGGATTCGACCTGGTCGAGCTTGGTTACGTCCACCCTGGCGGTATGGGTCTTCGGCGCCCCGACAGACTTGGCGGCTTCCGCCATGGTCTTTTCGTTCATGTCCCAGATGGCGACGTTGGCGCCCGATTGCGCAAGCCGCTTGGCGATGGCCAGGCCGATGCCCGAGGCCCCGCCGGTCACGATGGCGCTGCGGCCTTTCATGTCGAGTTGATTCATTGCACTCCCCAATTATTTTGATAGTTGGTCCGCACGCCTGCGATCGCCGGTGCGGAAAAATCGCCATTTTAATTCAGGCGGACGGCTGCGACCAAACCTATATTTGGGCTTTAGTAATCAAACCCAACAATTACACCCAACACAGAGGCGCAGAGAGCGCGGAGAACACAGAGGAAGGACAGAAATGGGTATTAAGAGCAGCGCAATCTTTCGGGGATTTTTGCCGCCAACTTTCGCGGGATGCATCCTAGACCTCGGAAACATTCCAATTCAAGCCTTTTCTCTGTTGTTGCCTTTCCTCTGCGCCCTCCGTGTTCTCTGTGCCTCTGTGTTGGGTGGAGGCATTAGTGGGTGTAGGCTTTAGACAGCCTGGCCGGCCGCAAAGCCGGAGGCCCATGCCCACTGGAAATTGTGGCCGCCGAGATGTCCGGTGACGTCCACAACTTCGCCGATGAAGTACAGACCCGGCGTCTTGCGCGCTTCCAGGGTCCTGGACGACAACTCCCGTGTGTCCACGCCACCGAGAGTGACTTCGGCCTTCTTGTAGCCGACCGTGCCGCTCGGCCTGAGGCGCCAGTCGCGGAGGCGTCCGGCGATCTCGCGCAGCCGGCGTGCCTCCAGCCGCTTCATCGGCAGGTTCTCGAAATAGATCTCGACCCAGCGCTGCGCGAAACGCTGCGGAAGAAATCTGCCGAGCTCGTTGGCGAGAAGTTTTTCGGATGTCTGTATTGCTTCGAGCATCGTCCCGGGGTCGAGATCCGGCAGCAGGTTCACCGACAGATCCAGGCCCGGCCGCCAGTAAGAGGAAATCTGCAGGATGGCGGGACCGGACAGACCTCGGTGGGTGACCAGCAGGTTCTCGCGAAAGCGCGTGCCGTTGCAACCGACGATGGCGTCGATGGAAATGCCGGACAGGCCAGCGAACTGCGCCAGGGTCTCGGGGGCGAAGGTAAGCCCGACCAGCGCCGGGCGCAATTCCGTGACCTTGATGCCGAACTGTTCCGCTATGCGGTATCCGAACGGGCTGGCCCCAAGCTGGGGGATCGACAATCCGCCGCAAGCGATCACAAACGATTCGCTTTCAAAATGGCCGCGGTCGGTCGCAATCGAAAAGCGTTCGCCTTTGTTCACGGAGATCACCTTGGCCGGCATGCACCAGCGTACGCCAGCGTCGTCGCATTCGGTTTTCAGCATGTCGATGATCTGCCGGGAGGAGCCGTCGCAGAACAGCTGGCCGAGTTTTTTTTCGTGCCAGGCGATTCGGTGTTTTTCAACCAGCGCGATGAAGTCGCGCGGCGTGTAGCGCGCCAAGGCGGAGCGGCAGAAATCCGGATTCGCCGACAAGTAGTTCTCGGTCCGCGTGTCGATATTGGTGAAATTGCAGCGGCCGCCGCCGGAGATGCGGATCTTTTCTCCGAGTTTCAAGGCATGGTCCAGCAACAGCACGCGGCGGCCGCGCTTGCCCGCTTCGATCGCGCACATCATGCCGGCGGCGCCGGCGCCGACGATGACGACGTCGACGCTCACCACGTCACGCGTCACGCGATCTTGAACAGGATCAGGAGCATCAGCAAAACGACGATGCCGCCGGCAAGCCACGCCAGGGTTGGTATTCTCCGCCGGCCCGTCGGCGCTGCAGCGGTTGTGCCGGCGGGAGCGACAACCTGGTTGAACCTGGCGAAAAAATCCTCGCTCATTTTTTTCGCCACGCCGTCGATCAGCCGCGAACCGATCTGCGCGAGCTTGCCGCCGACCGAGGCGGTGGCCTTGTAGGTGAGCCGGGTGCTGCTGCCCTCGGGCAGCAACGAGACCTGCGCGGCGCCTTTACCGAATCCGGCTGCGCCGCCCGTCCCCTCGAAAGCGATCGAATAGGAGTGCGGCGGGTTCAGATCGGCGAGCAGCAGTTTGCCGTTGAACTTCGCTTTGACCGGGCCGATCGCGGCAGTCATCAGCACCTTGTACTCGGTGTCCGAGACTTTCTCGATACTCTCGCAGCCGGGGATGCACGCCTTGAGGATCCCGGGATCATTGAGCGCCTCCCACACCCGTTGCTGCGCAAGAGGGATGAGCTGATCGCCGGTCATTTCCATTTTCTATTTTCTCCTTTCATCCTGACGTGCCGGCGCCAGAATTCGCGCAAGGTCCGCCAGGCTTTCGATGCTGTGCGCGGGAACGAACGCATCCACGTGCGGAAGCATCAGGCGCACCCCGGTGGCCTTCGGTTCGAAGCCATCGAATCGCAACAGCGGATTCAACCAAATCAGCTTGCGGCAGGACTTGTGCAGCCGCTCCATAGCTTGCGGAAGGTCCAAACCGGCGTCGCGGTCGAGGCCGTCGCTGATCAACAGCACTTCCGCGTTCTGGCCAAGAACGCGGCGCAACCAGCGCAGATTGAATTCCTTGAGCGCGGCGCCGATGCGCGTTCCGCCGGACCAGTCGGCGACCGCCCGGGACACGGCGCCAAGCGCAATGTCCACATCGCGATGCCGAAGATGGCGGGTAATGTTCGTCAGCCGGGTACCGAACGCGAAAGTGTGCACGCGGTCGCGGTCGTTGGTGATCGCGTGCATGAAGTGCAGAAACATGCGCGAGTACCGGCTCATGGAGCCGGAGATGTCGCACAGTATCACGAGCGGCGGATGGCGGCGCTGGTGCGAGCGCCGGCGCAGCAGGATCACGTCGGCGTTGCCGCGCAGGCTGGTGCGCAGCGTCGCCCGCAGGTCCACCAATCGCCCGCGCGAATCCGGCTGCAGCCGGCGCGTGCCGATGTCGGGGATCGGCAGGCGCAGGCCGGCGATGAGCTTCTTCGCCTGCGTCAATTCGCTGGTGGTCATGGTCTCGAAATCCCTGCGCCGCAACGCCTCGATCTGCGAGGCACCGGGCGCGGAATCCAGTTCGTCCGCGGATTGCGGCGCTTCACGTTCGAGGCGGGCCTTGCGGGTCAGTCCGAGTGCGTCTGCGAGACGGCTCGGCGGTGCCTCGCGATCCGGTCCCGTTGAAGGGGCTGCCTGCGGAAGGCCGGCCGCGGCCGACTCGGGCAGCAGTTGGCTTGACCAGAACAGCCGAAACGCCTGGTCGAACAACTCGAATTGCTCGCGGCGGCTGAGAAACACCGAAGCCAGCGTCCAGTAGAAGTCCTCGCGCCGCGCAACGCCGGTGACCTCCAGTGCCCGCAAGGAATCCAGAACCCGGTCCGGTCCCACCGCAACCCCGGCCTGGCGCAGGGCCCGGGCAAAATGCATGACGTTCTGCGAGAGCTTGCCTTCGGCGGAAGCGCGGGTCATGGGTCGAGGTTCTGAACGAAGCGCATGGGGCGTCCGCACACCCGGACGCGTCAGGCGGCGGGCAATTCCGCCTTGGCCTTCTCGAGCAGGCTCGCGGCCGGGGCACCGCGCACCCGGGCAATGTCGTCCTGATACTTCAGCAGAACGCCCAGCGTGTCGTTAATCGCCTGCGGATCCAGCGCCACGCGGTCGAGTGCGCTCAGGGCCTTGGACCAGTCGATGGTTTCCGCGACGCCAGGCAGTTTGAACAGGTCGACGCCGCGCAACTGCTGCACGAAGGCTACCACCTCGCGCGACAACTGGCTGCCCACGCCCGGGACTTTGCGTCTGACGATCTCCAGTTCCCGCTCAGCCGACGGATAGTCCACCCAGTGGTAGAGGCAGCGCCGCTTGATCGCGTCGTGGATTTCGCGGGTGCGATTGGATGTGATCACCACGATCGGAGGTTCCGCGGCCTTGATGGTGCCGATCTCGGGAATCGTTACCTGGAAGTCGGACAGCACCTCCAGGAGGTAGGCTTCAAACGGTTCGTCGGTGCGGTCGAGCTCGTCGAT
>JANOGP010000105.1:0-9033 GCA_031406075.1 Betaproteobacteria bacterium | reverse complement strand
CCGATTACTACGTGATTCGGGGAGAGCGTGGATTCGGTGTGAAGCGCAACGTGCAGTTCAACTGGGCCGCGATTATTGCGGTGATCGCAGGCATCCTGGTCGGCTACTACGTTAATAAGACCTATCCCAATTTCCTGTTCGGTGCAGCCGGTATTGCGACCAGCTTTATTCTATACGCCATCCTCGGAAAGGTCGCAGCCGCGCCGTTGGGAGCGAACCTTACGAATCAGCCGAGCGGCGCTGAGGCCGGTACGTAGCGAAATACACTTTCGACCAATCGAATATTCAATCGCGTCAGCACCCGCAGTCCGTCGTTTGCTATGAGAGGAGTTTAGCTACACATGTCTACCGCAAAAGAGATTTGCCGCATGGATGCGGTCACCCTGGCGGGGCACATTCGTTCAAAGAAGCTTTCTCCGGTCGAAGTGATCGACGCGGTGCTTGCCCGTATGGAGAAGCTCGAACCGATCCTGCATGCCTTCTGCACGCCGACACCCGAACTTGCACGAAAGACCGCCAGGAAGATCGAGAAGGACATCATGGCTGGCAAGCCTGTCGGGCCACTGGCCGGCGTACCCGTGGGCATCAAAGACCTGGTCTGCACGAAAGGCATCAAAACCGTTTCCGGTTCTTGGGCATACGCCAACTTCGTTCCGGACGAAGATGACGTCGTGGTGGAGCGTCTCAAGGACGCGGGCGCGGTGATCCTCGGCAAAACCAACGTGCCCGAGTTTGGTTACAGCGGCGTCGGTCACAACCCGGTTTTTCCAACGACGCGCAATCCATGGAACACTGATTTGACTCCCGGTGGGTCCAGCGCCGGATCGGGCGCTGCGGTCGCGAGCGGCATGGGGCCGTTTGCGATCGGCAGTGACGGCGGCGGATCGGTCCGCATACCAAGCGCCCATTCGGGCCTTTACGGCATGAAGGCCTCAATGGGCCGAGTGCCTTTGTACCCCGGAGTGAAGGATGAGCGCTATCCGGGGGTATCGAGTTGGGAATCGCTCGAGCACATCGGCCCGATGGCACGCACCGTCGCCGACGCTGCCCTCATGCTCTCGATCATTGCCGGTCCGGACGATCGCGATCGCCACACGCTGCCGAAAGAAGAAGGCTTTGACTGGATGAAATCACTCAAAGGCGATCTGAAAGGACTCAAGGTCGCCTACACCTTGGATTGGGGAGGTTACGCCCCGGTCGACAAGCGCGTGCGCAAAATCGTGACCGACGCGGTCAAGGTGTTTGAGCGCGACCTGGGTTGTAAGGTGGAGGAAGCGAATCCCGGGTGGAGTAACCCGTACGAGGCGTTCTGGGGAATGGTCGCGCGCGAGACCGACTTACGCGGCATGCGGGCGATGGAGAAGAAGCTTGGCGACAAAATGACGCCACACGTGAGGGACTTTCTCAAGACCGAATGGACCGCGGAGCAATTCACCGATGCGATGGTCCAGCGCAAAGCCGTGAACAACAAGATGTGGCGATTCATGCGCAAGTACGATCTCTTGCTCACCCCGACCCTGGCCGTGCCGCCTTTTGAAGTGGGTATTCAAGGACCGACCGTGATCGACGGCAAAGAGGTGGAGCCTTTCGAGTGGTTGCACTTTACCTATCCGCTCAATCTGACGGGGCAACCCGCCGCGACCGCGCCTGCGGGTTGGACAGACGACGGCTTACCGGTCGGCCTGCAAATCATCGGCCGCCATTTGGGCGACGCCATGGTGTTGCGCGCATCGGCGTGCTTCGAGGCCGCGCGACCCTGGAAACACCGCTGGCCGCCGCTACTGGAGAAGATGGGGCTTTAACCCAGGCAGCACGTCGAGCCGGGATCTTGCAGTGCAAATCAGCTTTGGGTAGGGCGGGGACCGTTCTCACAACTCCCGCCCCGCCTCGTGCAGCGTCTGGCTCACCGGTGAGAGCAGGTACTCCATCACCGTGCGCGTGCCGAGGTGGATTTCCGCGGAAACCAGCATTCCCGAGTTGAGCCGGAACTGCCTGCCATCGCGCTCCAGATAGGGCGAATCCAGCGCGACCAGCGCGCGGAATCCGGAAGGCGGCATAACATGTGTGCGCGTATCCTTGCGGTCGCGCTCGCGGGTGTCGGGTAGTTCGGCCGCATCCGGGCTGACGTACTCGACCGTGCCTGCGGCCATCCCGTATTTCTGGAATGGATACGCGGCGAGCTTGACCTTGACCGGCCGTCCGATCCGGACAAAACCGGCATCCACGTCGGCCACCCAGACCTCGGCTTTCACCTGTTCGTCGTGCGGCACCACGGTCATCAGGATCGTTCCCGGCGAGACCACCGTTCCCGGGGTGTGCGTTGCCAGATCCTTCACCATGCCGTCGTGCGGCGCCTTGAGTTCCAGCAAGCCGCGGCGATAGGCCTGCTTGCCGGACTCCTGCTCCAGCTTCATGAGCTGCGCCTGGGCTTCGGCGCGCTCGTTCTGGAGTTGCTGCCGGTAGGACGCGTTGATCTGCGAGATCTTCTTCTGCGACTGCTCGATCTGCGCCCGTAGACTGGCCACGTGATGGATCTGCGCCTTGAGTTCTTGCTCTTTTTCTATGCGTTCGCGGGTCTTTTCCAGACCAGCAAGCTTCGACATGAATCCGTCTTTCACCAGCTTATCGTGGGCGGCCTCCTGCTCCCTGTAAATCGGAAGTATCTGTTCCAGACGTGAGCGCATTTCCTCCGCGCCGCGCAACTCCTGCTGCGCCTGGTTGAGGACCGCGCGCTCGCCGTCGATCTGGTGGCGCAACGACTCGCGGTTGGCGCGGTATTGGTCCGACGCCTGGCGGAAAAGATCGGCGCGGTCGTCTTTAAGCAGCGTGAACGGACGGCCAGCAAGCTCGGCATCGATACGCCGCAACTGCAACTGGCGAAGGCTGAGGTCGTTACCCACCGTCGCCGAGTCGGCATCGGAAACCTGGGTGTCCATGCGCATCAGTACCTGTCCGGAACGCACCTCCTCGCCTTCGCGCACCAGAATTTCCTTGACGATGCCGGACTCTGCCGGCTGCACGATCTTGACGTAGCTTCCCGGCACCAGCTTGCCCTGCGCCACGGCGATGATGTCGAGCCGGCCGAAATACGACCACGCGAGCATCACCACAAAAAGTGCAAGGCTGACGTATAGAACCGCACGCGGCAGCGGCGAGGGTGATTCATCCTGAGTGTGCAGCACCGCGGGAGAGAACCTGTTTGCTGTGGACCTTGTCGTTGTTTGACGCATAGGAAACCCTCCTTCAGCCGAGCTTCTCAAAACCTTCCGAGAGACCCTCGAATGGCTTCATGCCGAACCTTGCCACGGAGCCGGTCGCATAGTGGATGGCATCGTTTTTGTCCAGCGGCAGGGAAAGTGCGAGTCGTGCCGCCGAAAAGCCTGGCGTAGATGATTGGTCGTCATTCGCAACCAGGTAGTCAAGCCGAAGATGCACTTCCCGCCAGGAGCGTTCGAGTCGAAGGGAATCATCATCCATCGACTCGGACAAATCCGCGTCCAATTCCTCTGATGCAACGTGTCCGAAATCGAAGGCCACATTTCCCTTCGCCGCGTTGTGAAAGTACCACTGCACGAACTCGGACGACTGATTCGAATCCAGCCGCGCGATGTCGCTGGAAGATATTAAGTCCTCCGGTTTCTCGTCCGGTCTCGTCAGGCCAAACTTGAGTTTCGCAGGCGTCGAATTCACGGATACGCGATTGGCATCCAGCGCTGCATGTTCAGCTGCGACTACATCGGCATGTGTACTTGCAATCGGCTGTGGTGCATCTGCAAATTCCGGTGCGCCCTGAACCGCCTGAACGCCGGCCGGATCGACATTCGCCATTTCGCCGCTCAGAGCGTAGCCATATGCAATTGAGCCGCCGATTGCATCGGTTTGGCTCGATGACACCTGTTGCGCAGAAAGGCGTCCCGCGGCATCGAATGCGGTGCCGCCCGCAATGGCTGCGTCAAACTCCGCAACCCATGCGTCAAAATCGAACTGACGTATCGGCGCGGTGCCAGAGGCGGCCGCCGTCTTCGTATCCTGGATGAATTGCAGTTTGAACGTCCCGCGCTGCGAGTTGGCGTACCAATCGCTCAAGGTGAGCGACGATCCCGAAGCCACATCCACTATCAGATCGTTTCCGGCGCTGCGCAGCGAAAGCTGTGATGGTCGAATCCCGTTTCCAAGAGAGAGTGTCGTCGGGGCATCGAGACCGGCAAGCCGATCATGGCCATCGGATGCATTCAGCGCGATGATGGCGGCGACTGCGCCAAGCCGAAGTGTGTCGTTACCTTTGCCGCCGGCCAGGAAATTCCGACCGGCGAGGTCGGTTAACAGGTCGTCACCAGACCCGCCTAGCAATGCGTCGTTCCCGGTTCCCCCGGCCAACACATCGTTTCCGCGCCCGCCATCGAGCCAGTCCTCTCCAGCCTCACCGGACAGATTATCGCCACCGTTCTCGCCGTAAACGACATCATTTCCCGCGCCCGAGGCCACCACGTCGTTGCCGCCGCGCGCATAAACGATGTCGAAATCCCTGCCAAGCACGAACGTGTCCGGCTTGTCGGTCCCGTAAACGGTGTTGACGTTGATCACCTCCATCGGGATCGTCGCGCTCGCCGAAGAACCCGCCAGATCGTGAGCCTCGATCTCGATAACGTAGAGACCCTGGTCGCTCGAACCCGGTGTCGCGACCAGCCGCAATTGCGTGGCATCGAACACCAGCCACGCGGGCAGTGCGGCGCCACCCTCAAATCGCGCCGAATAGGCAAGGCTGTCACCGGCATCGACATCCAGGAACAGCGGTTGCGGCAGATCGATTACTGATAAGCGGCCTTCGACGACAGCCACCTGCGGCAGCGTTGAATCCGGGAACGGTGCATCGTTGACGTTATCCACCGTAAGCCGAAGCGGCACAGGCGTCTGTGCGCCCGAGAGATCGGTTGCGGTCACGCTGAGCAGGTAAGTACCGACATCCGCATTCGCGGGAGTGCCGATCAGGCGCGAGGTCGAAGCATCGAAACTGAGCCAGTCCGGCAGCGCTGTTGCGTCCGCGCGCGTGATCTCCACCGAAAGCGTATCCGCGACGTCCTCGTCGGAGAACAGGCCGTCAGGCAGTGTGAACGCGAAGGGCTGGTCTTCCGGCTTCTGCACATCGGCCAACTCGAAGTTGGCAACCGGCGCGTCGTTGGTGTTCGAAACCGTGAGAACGAAGCTGCCGGAGGCGGCGAGCCCCTCCGGATCGGCTGCAGCCAGGGTCACTGTGAACGCGCCCACATTGGCGTTCAGCGGCGTGCCGGAGAACGTGTGGGCGATGGGATCGAAATCGAGCCATGCCGGCAACGCGCCGCCGCCTGCAGTGGCTTCGAACACGAGCAGATCGTCCGGGTCGGGATCGAAGAACGCCTCTGTGGGAACCGTATAGCTGAACGGATAATCTTCCAGCGCCGCCTGGTTTGCCAATGTTCCGGCGTACGCCGGTGGATGATTGAACACTCGCAGCAATGTGGCCTGGTCCCAGATGGTGCCGTCGGCGAAACGGATCTCTTCGACCCGCCCGCTGAGGTCAAGCCAGTTCTCGATGGTGAGGGTGTCGGGATTGCCCGTCGTCCCGAGGATCAGATTCGCGCCGTCGGCCGATAGCGCGATCTCGCCCGGGGTCAGACCGTCGGCAAATACGACGGCATCGATCTCCCCGGCAAGACCCCACTCGACGATGCGGTCCCGGCCGTCGCCGCGGTCGAAGCGGTAGAAATCCGCGCCCGCTTCACCCGAGAGGATGTCGTCTCCGCCGAAGCCCTGGAGCGTGTCGTCGCCCGCGCCGCCGCTGATGCGGTCGGTGAGCGCCGTGCCGGACAGCGCATCGGCACCGCCGGTTCCGTGAATATCGAAGCCGCGCTGAAGCAATTGTTCGTAAGACAGTTTGACCTCGTTTTCAAAGCGAAACCATTCGACAGTGCGCACACCGTAGACATCTTTCGGATCGAAGGCGGCCAGATGCACCACGTCGCCGCCCTCGCCCAAGCGGATCAGCAGGGAGCCCACATCGAGCGTGAGCATGTCGGGGGTGATGGCAGGACCGAAAATCAATTGATTCGGTGCGCCGGCGCTGGCCTGGTCCACGATCGTGGTCACGCCGCTGCCCAAACCAACAAGATAGGTATCGTCGCCCGGCCCGCCGGTGAGCGTACCGCCGCCGGCGCGCGCCTCAAACACCCGCCCCGTCGTGGAAAAAGCTTGCGGCGCGAAGCCGAAATCAATGTCGTTGACCACTGCGCGCATCGACTCGGCGCCAAGGCCGGCCAGGTCGCCATAGTTAGCGTACTGGTAGGCAAGGCTTCCGCCCAAGGCCGAGTCGGTGCTCTCGGTCAGCAAATAATCGGACAGGCCGTCTCCGAACTGCCATCTCGTGAGGCTCGGGTCTTGCGATTGGCGCGCGACAAACTCACCGATGATGGCGCCGAAGTTGTAGCTGCGCACCCGGTCGCCGAAGCTCGTGTCGCCTAAAGTCTGCAGCATCAATCCCGATACGCCTTGAACGCCCCAGCCAGGGTTGATCCGCACGGAGTCGGTGGCAGAGGTCTCGAAGAGCAGGTCGTTGCCCTGCATGCGAAGCGCGAGGGTACCAGTCGACACGCCCGCGCCCAAGGAAAACACCATCGGACCACTCGGCAGCCAGAGTATGTCCTGGCCGTGGTCTGCATTGAACGCAGCGATGGCCGCATCGGCGGCATACAAGTCCAGGTAATCATCGCCGGCACCGCCGACCGCCAGCACCGGGCCGCCTTCGGAATAAAGGTAATCGTCGCCCACGCCACCATCGAGGAAGCTGCTTCCCAGGAAATCCTCGAGATCGTCATTGTCCTCGCCGCCAAAGAGCAAGTCGTTGCCACGGCCACCCTCGACATAGTCATCGCCGCCTTCGCCCGAGAGCACGTCTTGGCCCTCGTTTCCGAAGATCTGATCGCCGCCGTTGAGCGCGGCGATCGAGTCATCGCCGGTCGTGCCGCCGATCAGGTCCGCGGCCGCGGTTGCGGTGGGCACCTGTATCCGGGCGCGCAACGCCGCCTCGTCCCAGAGCGTACCGTCGGCGAACTCGATGCGTTCGACAGCGCTGGCGCCCGCATAGAATCGCAACCAATCCCGCGTGCCATTTACCAGAAGATAAAAGCTTTCGTCGAATAGCCTCAACGCTCCGCTGCCTGCCTCGAGCATCACCCGGGTGGCGGTGATTTGCGCGGGGCTCAGATCGGTCAACTGGATACGATCCAGGCCCCCGAACTCACTGTTGAACTCGCCAACGTTGTCTTGCCCGTAGCCGGACCCGAAGAGGTAGGTATCGTTGCCCTCGCCGCCGTCCAGCCAATCGTTGCCTGCACCGCCGTCCAGAATATCGTCGCCCGCCCCACCAGAGAGGACGTCGTTGCCGCCGCGTCCATACATCTTGTCCGGCGCGTCCGTGCCGGTCAGGAAATCATTGGCCTCGGTGCCGATGAGCGTTGGAAAAATCGACTGCGCGGCGGTACCGAAGCTCGCATCCGAGAGCACCAGCGCAATGGACTCCGCACCCAGGGAATCGGTGCTGCCGCTGGTGGCGTAGCGATAGGCGATCGCCCCACCCATCGCCGTCATGGAGGAGGACGAAAGCAGGTAATTATCGAGGCTGCCGCCTCCGAGCGCGAAAGCCGTCAGATCGTAGGTGTTGATAGCCCCGTTCTCGATTATTTGAAGTCTCAAATCTTCCGAAGAATGGTCATACGGAATAACCGGCGCCGCCCAGCGCTCAAGCACAATGCCCTCGCCGCCTCCAGTGCCGATGAACAGATCGCCGCCGATCACTTGCGCACTGACTTCTCCGGCCGTAATGCCGCCGCCCAGGGAAAGGGTGCCGTCCCAATAGAACTGGCCATAGGGGTTCGCCATCGTGTCGACCCCATCACTGCGATTGAACGCGACGACCCAGTTTTCACTCAGCAAATTGATCTCGGCCGTGTCTTGCCCCGCACCGCCGACGATGAGATTGGCCGGAAAGTTGGTTTGCTGGTTGATCTCGCCGGACCTGATCACATCGTCGCCCGCGCCGCCGAGAAACAGGTTGTTGCCGCTGTAGGCTCCCCCTTCCGGCACGCTGCTGTCGGAGAGCAGGTCATTGCCCGCGCCGCCGTCGATCACGTCGAAGCCGTCGCCGCCGTAGAGCGTATCGGCGCCGTCGAGACCCAGGAGCACATCGTTGCCGGCGTAGCCGAAAAAGAAATCCGCGCCTGCCGTGCCCTGAAGAAGATTGTCCAGGTTCTGCTCGATCGCCGGTTCGGGCGGCGCCAGCGCGAGTAATTGGGCGAAGGTCATGCGCGTGCCGTCGGCAAACGCCGCGGCTTCGATGCCCCGCCAATAGCCGCTTCGGTTTCGCTCCTCCGTGGAAGGCAGCACCACGCGCGCGGTCGCGTCGTTGCCGTAGCCGATGTCCAGCGTGGCGTAGACCCGATCGTGGTCATTACCCGGGGCGATGCCGTCCATGTCGAGCGTGCCCCAGGAAAGCAGCAGATCACCCGCCGCGATCCCTGCGCCAAAGGCCAGGGCGTCGTTGGCATCGAATGCGCCGCCGAAGCTGGGGCGCCCGCCTTGCAGGATCAGCTTGGGCACGGATTCGTCGATGATCTGGGTGCCGCTGTCGCTCGCCAACAGCAGATAAGTGTCGTCGCCCCGGTTGCCGGCGAGATAATTGACGCCGGCTCCCCCGACCAGCACATCGCCGAAGTCAGACCCGACGATCGTGTCTTCGCCGGCGTTGCCGTAAAGGAAACTGCCGATGCCTTCTGCGCCGGACAAATAGGCATAGATGAAGTCGTTGCCGGCCCCGCCATCGACCGTCATGACGCCGCTGTAGCGCAAATCGAAAAAGTTGTCCGAGGCTCCGCCGGTAATCCTCTCGATGGGAAGAACGTAATAGGAAGTGGAGCCGGCAACGGATGGCGAGGACACGCGATAAATGGTGGCGGTGTCGCTTGTCTGATTGTGGACGCTGATGTCGCCGCTGCCGCCGAAACT
>JANOGP010000041.1:0-11477 GCA_031406075.1 Betaproteobacteria bacterium | reverse complement strand
ATGCCGCAATTGATCAGGAATTGCGCCTGCGTGGTGTATCCGAGCAGTTGCAATCCGGCTTCGATGCCGGCTTCGGCCACCGAGGTAAAATCCACGTGCGCGGTGATGTCCTGCAGTCCGGGAAATAAGAAAGGGTCATCGTGCGCGCGATGGCGGTAATGGCACATGAGCGTCCCCCTGTTCCGCTGCGGATGGTAATACTCGCGGCGGCCAAAACCGTAATCGACGCACAACAGTACGCCTCGGTCGATTGCGCCGGCCAGTGTGCGTACCAATGCGGGCACAGCGACGGATACTTCGCTCCGGTACGGTGCTTCGATCGGCAATGCCGCTGCGGCATCGCGCAACGCGCCGCCGCCCAGGCTGCGTTCGCCCCAGGCGAGTCCTCCGCCTCTGCAGATCACGCCAAGCTCGCATACGCCATCCTCTCGCCACGCAATCAGGTCAACCGGCAGCGCATCCAGCACTTCGTTGGCCACTATTACGCCGGTAAATCCCTGCGGCACCGACGTGATCCATTCGACCCTGCCGGCAAGTCCGGGCAGGCGCTGCAGAAACAACCGGCGTTGCCGCTGCATCAGCTCCGGGCTGACCTCAAGAATCCGGTACCGCGCCGGAAGGCGGTTGCACACCTGCATCTCTTCCAGAACGGACACGGCCAGCGCGCCCGATCCCGCGCCGAGTTCCAGCACCTCGCCTGCGGTGTGCGCGAGGATATCGGCGATCTGGCGCGCAAGCGTTCGTCCGAACAACGGGGAAATTTCGGGCGCGGTCACGAAATCGCCTTCGCTT
The DNA here is from genome assembly GCA_031406075.1 of Betaproteobacteria bacterium. Classification (GTDB taxonomy): domain Bacteria; phylum Pseudomonadota; class Gammaproteobacteria; order Burkholderiales; family JACQAP01; genus JACQAP01. Next base: position 10,685 of record JANOGP010000041.1, on the reverse strand, counting down.
CCCAGTTTCGCGGCCCCGGCGACGTAATAACCCAACCCAGGCGCGTACAACGCCAATTCCATGTAGCGTGAGAAGCTGATCCAGCCGCCGTTTCTTTCCACTTTCGCGCGAATCTCCCCGACCAGCCGATCGCTGTGCTGGCGTGCGTCATCGGATGGGACAGGCAGTTCGGCGAAGGATCGGTTAAGCGGAAGGGCTTGCACCGGGCGGCATCGAGGGGTGGTTAAGCTACAATCGCTATTCAACAACGCGACAGAAAACTATTCAAGTTCGCACCTGGCAACTCGTGCGACTGCAGGGCAGGATGGCTCAGGTCAAGCGCAAACAACAGGTGGCATTGGTGACGGGCGCCGGCCGGCGGATCGGCCGCGCGATCGCGATCGGACTGGCTGATGACGGCTGGGACGTAGCAGTTCATTACCATCGTTCAAAATACGACGCCGAGACGCTGGCGAATGAAATTGCGGCGCGCAGCGTGAAAGCGGTGGCGATCGGGTGCGACCTCGAAGACACTGAGGCTTTGTCGCAACTTCTTCCCGAATGTGGCCGCCGGCTCGGGCCGGTCAGCTGCCTGGTGAACAACGCGGCGCTCTTCGAGTACGACAGCATCGAGACCCTGGAAGCGAGGAAGTGGGAGCGCCACGTAAACGTAAACCTGCGCGCGCCCCTGCTGCTGGCGCGCGACTTTGCGAAACAACTGCCGGAAAATGTCGTAGGTTGTATCGTCAATATTCTGGACCAGAAAGTGTTCAACATGAATCCTGATTTTCTGTCGTACACGGTTGCCAAGATCGGGCTGGAAGGGGCGACCAGGGTTCTGGCATTATCGATGGCGCCAAGGGTGCGGGTGTGCGGTGTTGCCCCGGGCATCACGCTTGTAAGCGGCAAGCAAAGCGAAGAGGGCTTCAAACGCGCGCATCGCTTCGCGCCTCTGGGCCGCAGTTCGGACGTGGAGGATGTAGTGAACGCGGTAAGGTTCGTGGTGAACGCGAAATCGCTGACTGGTGAAACCATCGTCGTGGACGGCGGCCAGCACCTGTGGCCACGCCCGCGCGACGTCCAGTTCGAAGTGGGAAAGGGCTGACATGACGGCCATGACGCTGCAACCGCGTTCGGCCGAGGAGATGGCCCTGGCGGGCATTTCGGGCCGCGCCCGCCGGATTTTTTTGAAGAACTTCGAGACCCGGATCTCGATGGGGATCCACGACTTCGAGAAGAAAGCCCGGCAACGGGTCATGATCAACGTGGATCTGTATCTCGAACCGGACGCCAGCATCGAACGCGACCGCATCAGTGAGACCGTGGACTATGATTTCCTGCGCCGGGAGATCACCGCGCTGGCCGACAGCGGCCACTTTCACCTGCAGGAGACGTTTTGCGAGAGAATCGTGGTGATCTGCCTGGCTAAGCCGGGAGTAGTGGCGGTGCGGGTATCCAGCGAGAAGCCCGATGTGTATCCCGATTGCGAGTCGATCGGTTTCGAAATTTTCCGCGCGAAGCCGGAATAAAAGGCGACATTGCAGAAACAGGTTTACGAAGGCAACAAGCTCGCCAAGCGGCTGCGCCGCCAGGTCGGCGAAGCCATTGCCGATTTCGACATGATCCGTGCCGGCGACAAGGTCATGGTCTGCCTGTCGGGCGGCAAGGACAGCTACGCCCTGCTCGACATGCTGCTGTCAATAAAGCAACACGCGCCGATCGATTTCGAAATCGTCGCGGTCAACCTCGATCAGAAGCATCCGGGATTTCCCGCCGAGGTGTTGCCCGGGTACCTGAGCGCGATTGGCGTGCCGTTCCGGATCATCGAGCAAGACACCTACAGCGTGGTCAAGCGCGTCATCCCGGAGGGCAAGACCATGTGTTCGTTATGCTCGCGGCTGCGCCGCGGCGCGCTTTACCGCGTGGCCAGGGAGATCGGCGCCACCCGGGTCGCCCTCGGGCACCACCGCGACGACATCCTCGAAACGTTTTTCCTCAACCTCTTTCACGGCGGACGGCTCAAGGCGATGCCGCCCAAGCTGTTGAGCGACGACGGCGCTCACATCGTCATCCGCCCGCTGGCCTACTGCAGGGAACAGGACCTGGAGGAATACGCGAAGATCCGCGCGTTCCCGATCATTCCCTGCAATTTGTGCGGCTCGCAGGAAAACCTGCAGCGCCAGGTGCTGAAGGACATGATGCGCGATTGGGAGAAGAAATTTCCCGGCCGCCTGGAAACCATGTTCGCCAGCCTGCAGCGGGTTTCGCCCTCGCACCTGCTCGACCCGCAGCAATTTGATTTCAAGAACCTCAAGACGCAGTCGGACGCCTATCTCGGGGGCGATATCGCCTTCGACGAGGAAGACTATTCGGCGAAGTTGATCCAGCTACCGATCGGAAAGGCGGCGAAAAGCAAATGACGATCGTCAATTTCACACCATGGTCGGCGCTGATCGGCGGCGCGCTGATCGGCCTGGCCGCGGCCGGCATGTGGTGGCTCCTTGGCCGCCTGGCCGGCGTCAGCGGCATTCTCGGCGCGGCGATGATTTCGCGCGGAGAGGATTTGGCCTGGCGGGCGGCTTTCATTGCCGGACTGTTTCTCGCCGGACTTGCCGCGATCGTCTTATTTCCCGGCGAAGTGCCCTTTAAGCTCGAAGCGGGCTACGGCCAAGTGCTGATCGCAGGCGCTCTGGTGGGTTTCGGCACACAAATGGGCAGCGGCTGCACCAGTGGTCACGGGGTGTGCGGCGTGTCGCGCCTGTCGCCACGCGCGGTCGCGGCGACGCTGTTGTTCATGGCGGCCGGGATGGTCACCGTCTATTTCGTGGTACAGCAGCCGTGAAGCGCGCCATCGTCGCCTTTGTCTGCGGCCTGGTGTTCGGCGCCGGGCTGATCGTTTCGCAAATGAGCAACCCGGCGAAGGTGATCGGCTTTCTCGACATCACCAGCAATTGGGACCCGAGTCTGGCGCTGGTGATGGGCGGCGCAGTCGTTGTGTTCAGCTTGCTTTATCGACTGGCGTTGCGCCAGGGGACGCCGCTTCTCGCACCCCGGTTCTCCCTCCCGGAGAAGGACCGCCTCGATGCGCCACTGATGATCGGCGCGCTCATCTTCGGCGTCGGTTGGGGGCTGGCCGGATTCTGTCCGGGCCCGGCCGTAGTGAGCGCTGCCTTCGGCGATGCGCGAGTTTGGGCCTTCGTTGCCGCCATGGTCGGCGCCATGCTCGTCTACCGAATCGGGTTGCGTCGGCACCAAGACTGAGCCGTTCTACCTGCTTAATTTCAATGCAAGTCAGCTTGGTCCGCGCGCCGGGACCTTGCTACACTGCGCGCTTTTCTGCGCCAGGCCAGGTTCACTTGTGCCGTGCGCGGACCACGAATTCAACTTTCCTGCCAGGGAATCCATGTCCAGCCAAGACTACGCACCGAAGAAGAGAATCACTTCCTTCTATCCGCCGCAACGCCATCTGATGGGGCCTGGTCCCTCGGAGATCCATCCGAGGGTGTTTTCGGCGATGGGCAAGCCGACCATCGGCTATCTCGATCCCGTATTCGTGGAAATGATGGAGGAACTGAAGGCGTCGCTGCGCTACGCCTTCCAGACCAACAACGCGCTGACTTTCCCGGTTTCCGGCCCTGGATCGGTAGGGATGGAAATGTGCTTCGTCAACATGATCAACCCGGGCGACAAGGTCATCGTCTGTCGCAACGGCGTATTCGGCACCCGCATGACCGAGAATGTCCAGCGCTGCGGCGGTGTCGCTGTCGTGGTGGAAGACCGTTGGGGCACGCCCGTGGATCCGCAAAAAATCGAAGATGCGTTCAAGGCCAACGCGGACGCAAAAATCCTCGCATTCGTACACGCCGAAACCTCGACCGGGGTGCAATCGGACGCAAAGGCACTCGCCGAACTGGCCCGTAAATACGGCGCACTGACCATCATGGACGCGGTCACTTCGCTCGGCGGCACACCGGTCCTGACCGACGAATGGGGAATCGATGCGGTCTATTCTGCGAGTCAGAAATGCCTGTCCTGCACACCCGGGCTGTCACCGATCAGCTTCAGCGACCGCGTGGTCGAGATGGTGAAGAACCGCAAGGAAAAGGTGCACAGCTGGTTCATGGACGTGAACCTCCTGCTCGGCTACTGGGGTGCGGGCAATCGCACTTATCACCACACCGCGCCGACCAATTCGCTGTATGCGCTGCACGAAGCGCTGCTGATGCTACGCGAAGAAAGCCTGGAGAACGCATGGGCGCGCCACCAGCGTAATCACAAGGCGCTCAAGGCCGGCCTGGAGACGCTGGGATTGAACTACCTGGTCGAAGAACCGTACCGCCTGCCGCAGATGAACGCGGTGACCGTGCTGCCGGGAGTGGACGAAAAGGAAGTACGCCGCCGGCTGCTGCTGGATTACAACCTGGAGATCGGCGCCGGCCTGGGCGATCTCGCCGGCAAGATCTGGCGCTTCGGCATCATGGGTTACTCCTGCAAGATGGAGAACGTGATGCTGTCGCTGTGCGCGCTGGAAACAGTATTTGCGGATCTCGGCATGAAAGTGGAGTTCGGCGCCGCCGAAGCTGCCGCTTACCACGCCTACGCGGCCAATCCGAACAAAGTTCAATCGGTGCGCGCCGTCGCCGCTTGAATCAAACCGTTTCACCGCAAAGACGCAAAGAACGCAAAGGATCTGCGGACAACGAGAAAAAGCTGTTCATTCTGTTCGATACGCGGTTAGCCGATCCTGACGACCAGGACGGGTTCTGCCAAATGCAGGTGTTCCCGTCTATTTTTCTGCTTTTCTTTGCGTTCTTTGCGTCTTTGCGGTGAAAACGTTTTTTCGGTAGTCAGGATTCCAGTGCCGCGAGCCGGGCGATGGCGTCCGATTCGATCGCGCCGGCAGGGACGTCGTGATTGGCCACGTACGCCATCGCCGCCGCCACGGTGCCGGCATGGATCGGCCGGTACCTGCGCAATCCGCCGATCAACAACGGTGCGATTACCTTCCCGATTGCATTGCCGATCATTTCCCCGGGCCGGCTTTCGGCGCGCGGACCCGTCAGAAGCGAAGGGCGGAAGAAGTACGCGGCCGGCAAACCGATTGCGGCGATTGCGCGTTCCACCTCACCTTTGACGCGGTTGTAGAACGCCGCAGCCTTTGGGTCGGCACCCAGCGCTGAGACCATCAGGAATTTGCCGGTGCCAGCGGCTTTGGCGAACCGCGCCAGCAACAGCGGATAATCGTAATCCACCCGCCGGAACGCTTCCTCGGAACCGGCTTTCCTGATCGTGGTTCCGAGGCAGCAAAATACCTCGTTGGGCACAATCTCGAGTGCGCCCGCGCCCAGGCCGGCGAAATCCACGGTGCGCTGGGTGAGTTTCGAGTCACGGATCGGCAACTCACGACGCACCAGAATTTCCACGCGCGAGTACGAGGGGTGTGCCAGCAGCCGTTTCAGGACGTAGCCGCCGACCAGTCCGGATGCGCCGGCGAGCACAGCGGTCTTCTTCCGCGCCTCGGCCAACGCCGTATCACCCTGCGCGCTGCCGCAGGCTTTGCGTGGCGCGCTGAAACCGCTCCGACGCCAATTCTCCCAGCGTGTCTTTCTCGTTTCGCGAACGCAGCGCCACATCAAGCATCTTGAATCGTTGCAGCGGCTCGGGGTGTCCGGCAAGCGCCGTATCGGCGCCATAGCGATCGCGACTCACCGCTTCGAAGCGCTGCATCACCGCGACCAGCCCCCAGGCTTCGTATCCCGCACGCCATGCGAGGATTGCGCCGTCCGCGTCGGCTTCGAACTCTTCCGACTTCGACAAGCCGGCTCTCGTTTCCGGCGTGTTCATCTGTTCGACCGTGCGCTGCATCACCTTGCCCATTTCCTGAAACAATTCCCGCGACGCTGCGCTGGTCTTGCCAATGTTTTCTCCTGCACGCCGTACCGAGACCTCGAGCTCCTTGTTCATGTAGATCCAGCGTAGATGGTGTTTGCGCACCACGTGGGAGATTTCATGCCCGAGGATGCCGGCGAGCTCGGATTCGGTTTCGGCAAGCGCAAGCATCCCGCGGGTGATGAATACGTACCCGCCGGGCACTGCAAACGCGTTTGGTGCTTCGCCTTCGATCACCGCGAAGCGCCACGGCAGATTCGGCCTCTCCGACTGCTGGGCCACCCACGCGCCCACGGAATTGACGTAGCGCTGCAACGCCTCATCCGCCACCAGCCGCTGGTTGCTGAGGAACTGCTGTGCCATGCCGAACCCGAGTTCGGTTTCCTCGGCATCGCTCAGGTTGAATTCGGTTTCAATACCGGAAGGATTCCTGCGCAGGGACTCGCGTTCCTCGCGCTCGTTCTCCTCCTGGGCCCGAACATAGTTCGGATCCTTTCGCATCTGCTCTTCCATTCGCTTGCCCTGCAGCTCCATCGCCTCCGTCTGCTTCTTGTAGGTCCTGGCGGCTTCGGTGTCTCTGCCGGCCATGACGTCCTGCTGGCCTTCCATCTGGCTTCGCATCATTTGCAGCGCCTGCTGCATCTGTGCCTCCTGCGTCGCCTGCATTTCCCGTGGCGATGGGCCGGTGTGGACCCCACATCCCGCACATATCAGGACGACTCCCAGCGCGGCCCTATTCATCGAAGAACCCTTCGGGGAATCCCCCCTCCGGCATGTACTCGCGCATCTGGATGTAGTCCTGTTGGCGCGGTTTGAGATTGGCGGCACGCGCGAAGATGCCTGCATCCCTGGCGGTTACTCCCAGGCGCCTGAGCTTTTCGCCTTCGGCCTGGTTCGGCGCGCCCACCTGCAGTTCATCCTCGGAAAAGCCGCGGATGCCAGTGTCCTTTCCCCCGGGGCTCGGACGCGCCGGCGGCGGCAATTTCGTCGCGACCACGCTGAGCCTCAGGTCGGCGAGCCTGACCCAGCCTGTCGCATTTGCGGATTTTGCGTTCGCCCAACTGCCGTCGCGGCCGATGATTTGCACAGGCTGCCGTTTGGCTAGCTTCGTTACGACTTTGGCTTGAGAGCCGGGACGATCGAGGAGATCGACTGCCTTCGCCGCAAAGCCCGCGTCGGCGCCTCGGGCAGGCATGCAGAAAGCCACCAACAGGAACAGCAGGGATATCCGGCTTCCCATTTGCAACCTGGATTACCGGGACGCGACGTGCAACTTCTTCGTGTACTGCTGGAAGCGCGCCGCATTTTGCGGCGCCTTGATTCCGTCCAGGGTGGCCAGCCCGGGGGCTAGCCGGTCAAGGCGGACCTGCGGCAACGGGTGGGTCTTGGTCAGCAGCGTGAGGAAATTATCCTTCGGATCTGCGCTTGCAAGCGTGGTCAACACCGCCGGCAATCCGTAGGGGTCATAGCCGGCGCGTGCCGTTAAAACCACTCCCATGCGGTCGGCCTCGAACTCGTCGGCTTTGTCGAGGCCTCGCGCGTAAAGCTCCTTGGTCGGTCCCGCCAGTTTCTGCACCAGTTCAGCATGCCGGCTTTCCGCCGTAGCGGCGGCCGCGCCGGCACTCAGCAGATTCACCAGCGCGGATTTGCGCAATGCCTTGAGGTGATGCTTCTGCGTCACGTGCGCGACCTCGTGCCCAAGCACGCCGGCGAGTTCGGCTTCGTTGCGCAACTGCTTCATCATCCCTTTGGTGACGATAATGTAGCCGCCCGGCGTGGCAAAGGCGTTGATATGATCCGAGTCATTCACGCCGAAATGCCAGGGCAGGTCGGGGCGCTCAGATTGCTGAGCTATCCACACGCCCACGGCGTTCACGTAGCGTTGCAGGTCCGCGTCGTCAAGCAGCGGGCGGGCACCCAGCAGCGTCTCGGCAACGCCGTCGCCGATCTCAATTTCCTCCGCCTGCGTGGGCTCCCGCAGATTGGTGAGTGTTTGTTTCACGCCGCCCGATTCATTGAGATTGCGCATGAACGCATCGGCCTGTTGCTGTGAACAGCCGCCAAAGACCAGCGCCGACAGCGCCAGTGAAACGATAATGCAGCGAGTCGCACTCATTTCGCCTCCTTCAGCGGCTTGCCATCGGCGTCGAAATAGGCGATCTGGCGCGGCTCAAGTTTGCCCTGGGCGGCCAGTTGTTGCGCATCGGCCGCGGTTGCAGCAAAACCCTTCATCTTTTCCAGCTCCGCGGCGTTTGGCGCGGCCTTGGCAAGATCCTCTTCGGAGAATCCGCGCACGCCGGTGGTTACCGTTGCGGTCGCCGTCGGCCGCGGGCGGCTGGCGATGCCGATCGCCGATAACAGATTGCCGCCGCCCCGGGGCTTCTGGTCGGGACTGCCCAGCCGTACCGACAACATGCGTACCCAGCCCTGCTGCTTGTCTTTGGTCCTGATCTGCATCCACGCACCCTGACGGGTAACGATTTCGACCTGGGTTTTTTCCGCAAGCGTGACCACCGTCACTGCGTCGAGGAAGGGCTTGTCCTTGAGGTCGGTAGGCTTGAGGGTGTATCCGCTTTCAACGGCGTATGCCGCGGATTGGATAAAAAAGAGTGCGGCGGCCAGCCATGCCCGGCAATTCACGCGGATTTTCCCGTTTCCGGTCTCTTCGGCTCGAACAACTCGACCTCCTGTGCCCTGCCTTTCATTTTATAGAGTCCGCGCGGAATAAAGTCAAACGCCTCGCCGCACAGCCGCTTCGTATCCTCGGATACAAGAATGCGCGCCACGCCTTTGGTAGAACCCTCGATCCGGCTGGCGAGGTTCACGGTATCGCCGATTGCGGTGTATTCGCGCCGCTGCTCCGAGCCGATCAGGCCAACTACTGCCGGTCCGGAATGGATGCCGATGCCCACGTCGAAATCTTCGCCCTGCTCGCCGAGCTCTTTCTTGAACGCCTCGAGCGCGTCGACCATATCGAGCGCGCAACCGACCGCATGCTCGGCATTTTTTGAGTCGTCCAGCGGCGCCCCCCAGATCGCCATGATGGCGTCGCCGATGAACTTGTCGAGCGCTCCACCGTTGCGGAAAATGACCTCGACCTGGCGGCTGAAGTAGCGGTTCAGCAGGCTCACTACTTCCTGTGGGGACCGGTTTTCCGACAGGGTTGTGAATCCCCGGATGTCCGAGAACATCAGCGTAACCTGCCGGCTCTCGCCTTCGCGGGAAAGCCCCCCGTGCGCGATCAGTTCGTTGACTACGTGGGGATTCACGAAGCGCGAGAATTCCCGGACCGCTTGTTCGCGCTCGCGCCGTTCGCGCAGGTACTCACGCAAGGCGGCCACGAGAAAGAATACCCAGCCGACAATCAGCGGTCGCAGCATGGGTACCAGCAACAGTTTCCCGACGGCAACATACTGTCCCGCCAGCAACACCACCGTGGCCCCGGCAAGACCGGTGCCGATCCGGATCGTGTTCAGGCGCAATGCGAATGCGGCGAACAGAAGGCCCAGCAGCAGTAACGCGGCCGCGGCCGGCCAGTACGCCGACGCTTCACGAAGATAGTTGGCGTTCTTGAGGTTGTCGATTGCCGTGGCGACGATGTCGACTCCGTCGGCGCGGATGTCCACTGGCGTGGATCGGATATCGTGCAGCCCGCTGGCCGTGACACCGATTACCACGATCTTGTCGGTGAATTCCCGTTGATCGCGCTTGCGCTTCTGGCTGTTGAAATCAACGTACAGGTCGGCGTACGAGACATGCTCCCTTGTCTTCGCGCCGCCCGGCCAGCTCAGAAGGATCGACTCCACGTCGGGCACCCCCAGTCCGAGTTCCTGCACCACCCTGGCGGGAAGCGAGGGGATCTTCCAGCCATAAGCATCCTGGTAAACAAAATAGCGACGGCCGATTCCGTCGGCATCGGCAAGGAAATCTATCGTTCCGAGCCGCCAGCTCTCCGGCGCGAGAGCCTTTGGCAGGCCGATGTTCAGCGTGGCGTTACGGTCGGCGGTTTTGGTGGCGAATACGCCCAGCGCTTCCTGTACTTCCACGATCGGCACGCCATAGGCGTCTGCGGCGGCATCCTGCCGCACGGCCGGAAGGTACACGTTCTTCAGCTTGGAGACCGCCTTGTTGAACAGCTCGTCCGCATCCAGCCGGTAGATGTCCGGCTCGAAGAACATGATGTCGAAAACGATCGCCCGTGGTTTCTGCGCCGCGATGCCTTGCACCAGCTCTCCATGGACCGAGCGCGGCCAGGGCCAGCGTCCGGCGTAATCGGCCATGCGCGCCAGGCTGTCCTCATCCGCGGCAATGACGACAATATCGGCGTCCTGCGGGAAATTCCTCGCCTGGGCGGCGACAAACAGGTCGGAAAAACGCGCCTCCAGTGTGCGCAGCCCGTTGAACCAGGAGTACTCGAGCACCGTCGCCGCAGTAAATGCGGCAAGCAGGATGATGAGGGCCTTGGCGGGCGGGCGGGACACCGACGCAGTCTACGGAATGCCCTGCGCGATGACAACGGAAGGCGCGAGGCGATAGGCGTGAGGGGTGAGGATCGGGGATGGGGGATTGGGGTGTCAGTCAAAGTTTGTTCGCCTCGCGCCTCGCGCCTCACGCCTCACCCCTCACCCCTCACGCCTCACCTACAAACCAAGGCGCTGCCAGATCGTAGTGGTCAGGCCGACGAGGTGAAGAACTTCAAACTCAAGGTCGACGCCGGCGCCAACTCGGCGATCACGCAGTATTTCTACAATGCCGACGCCTATTTCCGCTTTGTAGACCAATGCGAGGCCGGGGGCATTACGGTTCCCATCGTTCCG
>JANOGP010000017.1:0-11301 GCA_031406075.1 Betaproteobacteria bacterium | reverse complement strand
CACACATGACACGCTCGGAGTTTGGGTCAAGCCCGTTCTCGGCAGCGACCTTCGTCCATTGGTCCTTGCTGGGCACGACGAACACCGTCAGATACGGTTTGCCCTCGCCGAGGACCATCACCTGCTCAAACAACGGATCGCGCAGGATCGCCGCCTCCATATCCACAGGCGGCACTTTCTCGCCGTTGGACATGACGATGATTTCTTTCAGGCGTCCCGTAATGTAGATATGTCCGGTTTCGTCAATGCGCGCAGTATCGCCGGTATTCAGCCAGCCGTCGACCGTGAACATCGCCTTGGTCGCCTCGGGATTGTTCCAGTACCCGAGCATCACGTTCGGTCCCTTTACAAGCAACGCGTCCTTTTCGCCGATTTTGACTTGGACGCCGGGGATGGGCTTGCCGATGCTGGCCGGAATGTTGTCCTCGATCCGGTTGGTGCTGACTACCGGGCTGGTCTCTGTGAGACCGTATCCCTGGATGACTGGCAAACCGAGTCCGATGAACAACTGGGCGATTTCCGGCGACAGCGCGGCGCCGCCGCAGGTCGCGGCGCGCAGGCGCCCACCGAGGCGCGCCATGACTTTCGACGCGACCAGTTTCCTGAGAACCGGCCAGAGCAGGAAGCCGGGCTTCCAGGGCCCGCGACCCTGCTGATGCTGGAATCGCCCCCCAACCCACGGCGACCGCCGCTTCGAAGAGTTTCCTGCGGGCGGGTGGTCCCTCAGCCAGCTTCTGCTTGATGGCGCCGTAAACGCGTTCGTAGATCCGCGGCACCGAGATCAGCATCGTTGGCCGTATGGACAACAAGTCCTCTGCTAGCTGCTGCACCGAACGCGCGAATGCGGTCTGCGCGCCACACATGACGATCCCGTAGTAGCCACAAGTGCGTTCCAGCGTATGCGAGAGCGGCAAGAACGACAGGAACAGATCGTCCTTGTAGATCTCCAGGCATTGCAGCGTTGCGTATGCGTTCTGCAGCATGTTGTGGTGCGACAGCATCACGCCTTTCGGGCGCCCGGTCGTGCCCGACGTATAGATGATGCTCGCGAGCTTCTTGCCGTCGCTGTTGACGTGTTTCACCGCGCCGGCAGTTTTGGGCAGCCAATCATTCAGGCTTTTCAATCGCGGATCCGGCGATGTGCCGGACATGGGATTCAGGCAGACAACTCGTTTGACCCCGGCAAGCTGTTCCTGCACTTCGGCGAACTGCCCCCACTGTTGCGGATTCTCGAAGAGCAGCAGCTTGGCACCCGAGTTCTGGACGATGTAGGCGACATTTTCGGGACGATCCGAGGTATACAGCGGCACCGTGACCAGATCGAGCCCCATCGCAGCCTGATCAAACACCACCCAGGCGACGCTGTTTCGCAACGCGATCGCCACCCGGTCTCCGGGCTGTAGGCCGTCTGCTTCGAATGCCGCTTGCCAGCGCGCCACGAGCTTCTCGACATCGCTCCAGGTGTAGTCCTTCCAGGTCCCGGTAGGCTCGTCGAAATTTTTGTAAGCGAGTGCGTTCGGGGATCGTCGCACACGCTCCTGGAACATGCCATCCAGGGTCCTGGCGGAATCCGGGGGAATGACGTCCATTTTCTGCGTCATGCTGTTCTCCTCCAGCGTTGGTCCGTGAATCTTCTAGTCGAGAAAAATATCGTTGAAGAGCGGCGCGCCAGGCGTCACCGCGTACTGATCGAAATCGGTGATGCCGTGACCGCGCAGAACCTCTTCGTCGATAAAAAAATTGCCCGTCGTCGAGCGGCTGTCGCGCGTGACGATAAGGTACGCCGCATCCGCCATGATCGCGGGTTTGCGGCTGGACGCCACCGCCTGCGGAAAAAACGTTTCCACTGCCGCAGTCGCGATGGTCGTTCGCGGCCACAGTGAGTTGACTGCAATGCCGTTCGGCGCGAATTCGGCGGCCATCCCAAGGGTACACATGCTCATTCCGTACTTCGCCATGGAGTAGGCGACGTGATCCTTGAACCACTTCGGGTTCAGATTGAGCGGCGGGGAAAGCGTGAGGATGTGCGGGTTCCGAGACTTCATCAGGTGCGGTATGCACGCCTGCGAACACACGAAAGTGCCACGGGCATTGACCTGCTGCATCAGGTCGTAGCGCTTCGCCGGCGTAGCCAGGGTATTGCTGATGTTGATCGCGCTGGCGTTGTTCACTAGCACGTCGATGCCGCCAAAGCGTTCGGCCGTTTCCTTTACGGCAGCCGCCACGGAATTCTCGTCACGGATGTCGAGTTGCAGAGGCAGCGCCCGGCCGCCCGCGGCTTCCACCTCCTCCGCGGCGGCGAAGATCGTGCCCTTGAGCTTCGGATGCGGATCCGCGGTCTTGCCGGTCACCACGATATTGGCGCCGTCGCGCGCGAAACGCAGCGCAATCTCGCGCCCAATGCCGCGGCTCGCACCGGTAATGAATATCGTTCTGTTCTTCAGATCTGACATTTTCCACAGCCGCGTTTACCGCTGACGACTCGAAGGAGACGAAAGAAGTATGCGCAAACTGGAATAGTTGCGGCTTGGTCCGAGAGACAGTGTCTGACCAAGTTGGCTCCCGGTCAAGAGCCGTCCGATGTGCAGCGCAAGGATCAATTCCTGGCCGTGATCCCGGAGCAGTTTACGAAAACTCCCCGCCAAGCAGGCGCTCTGCGCCGCAGCGCGCCCCTTGCACGGAACCGGACCCTACAGTTGCTGTGGCCGACGCCAGGCGGCGTCGACTGTACTTATGCGACTTCGTACAGCTGACACGCGGTCATCGCTTTGGGCTGGGCGACAACTTTGTCGAGCTCAACAGTGCCAATTCGAGCAGTTCCAGGCTGCGCTTGGCCGCGAACATGACCTGTCGCTGCATTCGCTCGGTAATGGCATAGTGCTTGACAATCTCCAATGCGAATTTAGGGTGCTCGTCGTCGTAGTGACTGTGCTCCCGGATCCACTTATAAGTCTTGGGGTTCATGTCCACGCCCGGCCGATCCCGGTAGGACTCGAAACCCGTGGCAATTTTTCTCGCAAGCGCACCCGCAACGCCTTCAATGGCAAAGCTGGTCGCGGCCACGGCTTCGGCAAGAGACCCCTTGGTGTTCACTCGCCAAACCCAGTCAGTAAGCGACTGCACGTCACGCAGGATGGGGGTATCGCCCTCGGCAAGATTCAGCATTTGCTGCCGATGCAGGCCGAATCCTTCGCCCATCCATATCCAATGTTCGGCGTGCGCCCTTTCGATACGGATGTTTTCTATCAAAAATGTTCTGGAAAAGTCGTCCTCTACCTTGATCAAGCCCTCGGCGAGAAACTTCGGGAAATCATAGATGAATGGGTAGATCTGAAGAATCCACCCTTGCATCTGCTCGACACTGAGACGCGCCGACGCGACTGACTGCGCCCATTGCCCGTTCACCAGATTATCCCAATGTGGAGCCACGAACTCGTACAACGAGGAAACCCATCGTGGGTGAGAAGTCATTTCCCGAACCGCCTTGTCATTCATGTTCATGGTCTGCTCTTTCATATTGTGGAATTAAGAATTATTTCAGGGACAGCCGTCCGCGCCCGTGACAGATGAGTTGAGGCCTTCCCGGTAGGCACGGGAGGCGTTGCGGCGGGGGGCTTTGCCGGAAACGGACAGGGGGGTGATATCCAGTTGCCTTGCGCGAAGTCCACTCCAATCTCGCGCAATGCACCCAGTACGGTCTCTCCGTCCACAAACTCGCCGATCGTTTTCTTGCCCATCACATGCCCCACGTCGTTAATGGCCCGCACCATTGCGACGGCAACCGGGTCATGTGCTACGTCCTTGACGAAACTGCCGTCGATCTTGATGAAATCCACGGGTAGATGCTTGAGGTATCCGAAAGAGGACATTCCGGCCCCGAAATCGTCCAACGAGAACAGGCAGCCAAGCGACTTCATCTCGCCAAAGAACCGCGCCGCCTTGTCGAAATTTGCAATCGCGGCCGTTTCCGTGATCTCGAAACAAATGCTCCGAGGGGGCATGACATATCTCCGGAACTGTTCTCGGACGAATTCAAGGAAGCGTTCGTCGCCGATTGATGTGCCCGAAATATTGATTGCATAGGTTCCACAATCCGGGCCCAGGGAACTGATCGCGGCGAACGCGTTTTGAACAACCCACTGGTCTATCATCGGCATGATGCTGTAGCGTTCGGCGGCAGGGATGAACGCCATCGGGGGAATGATCTTGCCATGCTCGTCGAGCATGCGAACGAGCAGCTCGTGATGGCTCGTCTGAGGAAAGTGCCCCTTGATCGACAATATCTGCTGAGAGTAAAGCACGAAGCGGCCTTCCTGGAGCGCCCCTTGCAGCCGGGGCACCCATTCCAGCTCGCCACGACGCATGGAGACCTCACTGTCGTGCGGTCGGTAGAATTGAACACGATTGCGGCCCTTATCCTTCGCCGTGTAGCAGGCGGAATCGGCGGCGCTGAGTATGTCAGTCAGATTGAGCATCCCATCCGCGACCTGTACCACGCCAATGCTTGCGCCGATGCTGAACGATTTGCCCTCGCCGACGAAGCGAAAATCGGCTATGCACAGGCGCAGCTTGTCGGCAATGCCAATCGCCTCCTGCATCGGACAGTTTTCAAGCAATACACCAAACTCGTCGCCGCCCAGACGGGCAAGAGTATCGCCTTCTCGCACTTGCTCTTTAAGCAATGCACCCACCTGCCGCAATAGTTGATCCCCGGCCGCGTGCCCGCAGGTATCGTTGACGACTTTGAACTGATCGAGGTCCAGGTACATGACAATGTGCTGCCGCGACTGACTGGCCGCGGTATGTAAAGCCAGCGCGAGGCGCTTTTCGAATTCGAGGCGGTTAACCAGATTGGTGAGCGGGTCGTGGCTGGCATGGTAAGCAAGCTTCACCGAGTATTCCTGCCCCAGCTTGAGTTCCTTGAGTTCGCGTTCCGCGCGATCGACTTGGCTGACCATGCGCTGCGTAAGAAAAATACCGAACGGAATCAGAACGCCCGCGACCGTGAGGATCACCAGCAACAACGTGGACCGGATCCAGCGCGTGGCCTCACCCAATGTGTTTGAGAATCGGTTCTGCCACGGCCTGAGTTCATCGTTGATCTGGATGATGCGGTTCAATACGGTATCGCGCCCGGGGAAGTCCACTCCACCGGCCTCTTGGAGTGCATGGAGTTCTTCAGCGGCCGCGTCAAGCCTCTCCATGAACTCGTCGCCGGTTTTCCAGATTTCGAGTACGTTCTCCATGTAACTCACGCGGTGAAAGCGCTCGTACAGGCTGATGACACCGGGGATGTCGTCCGGGTGGGTTCCGCCCTCGATGAATCCAGCCCACACGGTGGACTCATTCGGATGGGGCTTTTCAAGCTCAAGGCGAGCCTTGCGGAATCCCATCGGCACCATGATTGCTTTCCGATAGCCGATAAAATTCGATTCGGATCCGGTCGATGCAAAGCGCATCAGGTGGAATACCGCTTCTTTCTGGTTCTTCGACCACAGGCTCTCGCCTTCGACGTATGCGCGACCCGCAGCCAGGATGTCCATGCTGACAACGGCAAGCCAGACCAGCACGGCGACGATTGCCAGGAACGGCGAAACGATGAGCAGCATTCGTTTGCTCATTGCAAACCACTGAATGACTTGCGCAAACGTGGTCATCCCGGCTTTGATATTAACGTATGCCATCGCTGTGTCCGTCCCCCAGAATTCTTCTCGGTAAAGAAAGCGAACGCTGGTTTTTTCAGCAAACCGCGCCCCCTACGAGTTAAGAGCAGGTTGCATGCCTGAAAACGGGAGCAATCGGCTAGTGAAGCCAGAAAACCTTGCAATTCAGCAGCAAAGTCTAAGGAGATCCTTGAATAGACATGTCGCTGGGCAGCGACTATCTGGCCGGAAACACGGAGCCGCCGACACTTAGCGACAAGAACAAGACAGATGTGTAGAAATTTCGACAGCCATTGGCTGTATGAGTTATTGGATTGAGACTAAATGTTGAACTTGAGCAATGGCTGAAATCCTTAATCCTTTGTTTTTTTGCTCGAAATTCTTTCTCCTTCGCATCCTCGGCGATCAACGCGGTTCAAACGCCCCTGAAGACCGGTTTACGCTTTTCCACGAATGCGGTTACGCCTTCCTTGAGGTCGGCGGTTTGCGCGCAGCGAGAGAACGCGAACAGCTCCTCTTCCATCTGCGTTTCGATGGACGTGGCGAGCGACTGGTTCATGAGCCGCTTGGCCTCCGCATACGCTTTGGTCGGCCCACCGGCCAGGCGCTGCGCAATCTTCGCGGTTTCCTCGACAAGCTTGTCGCCGGCAACCACCCAGTTCACCAAGCCCAGTGAGCGTGCCGTCTCGGCGTCGAAGCGATCGGGCAGCAGCGCCAATTCCATTGCCTTCTTGTAACCCAGTAACCGTGGCAGGAAATGCGTGCTCCCGCCGTCCGGACTGGCTCCGATGTTGGCGTATGCAAGTGTGAACTTCGTGTCCGCCGCCGCGATCGCCAGGTCTGCCGCGCACATCAGACTGAAACCGGCGCCCGCAACGGCGCCGTGCACGCTAGCCAGGACCGGCTTGCTCATCCGCCGCAGCGCCAGAATCGCGAAATGCATTTCGCGTGCCCAGCGCACAATCAGCTCCGGAAGTGCCTGCAAATTGGAATGGAATACCGACACGTCGCCGCCGGCCATGAAAGCCGCGCCCTCTCCACGCACGACCACCGCCCGTATCGCCGGATCAGCCTGCACCGACTCCGCGATCGGCCGCAGTTGCCGCATCATCTCGCCGTCCATCGCGTTCAGCACCTGAGGACGGTTGAGCGAGATTGTGGCCACACCCCGTTCCACCGAAAGCAGGACGACTCCGCTCACGCCGCGTCCTTCTGCGAAAGGACTCCGCCCATTTCCGCAACGTTTGCCGATTCGCGCACGGACTGCATGCTCCCCACATCATGGGGAAAGTCGTCGACCATGATGCAGGCTCGTCGCAACGCGCTGAAGCGCCGGTATTGCGCAGCTTCCTCCGGACCAATGATGCCCTTCTCCAGCGCAGATGCCGTGCGCGACTCCTCGGTGAATCCTGAGATCACACCGGCTTTCGCCGCATTTCTGATCTTCGCTTCCACTGCCTCGCCCGCAGGTGCGGCCTGCATGGCCAGTTCGAGCCGCCCCACCGGGTCGTCGTCGTGCTTGTGCAGGAACATGTTCGCGGTCAGGCGGTCGCGCGTCTGTGAAGGTTCGAGCAGCAGCCGTGCTACCTCGTGGCCGCGGCGATCGCTGGGCGCGTTGAACACCTTGCCCCAGGGAAAGACCAGGAAGCGCATGTTCCAGGCCGCGAGGCGGCTCGGGAAGTTCCCGAACACGCCGTAGAAGGCATCCTGGATACGGTTGAGACAATCCTCCAGCGCCCACTGCGCCAGGGGCAGATCGGCCTGCGGCCGGCCATCGTCCTCGAATCGCTTCAATACGGCGGAAGCGATGTAGAGCTGGCTGAGAATGTCGCCCAGCCGCCCCGAAAGTTTTTCCTTGCGTTTCAGGTCGCCGCCGAGAAACAGCATGGCGACATCCGCCGCGAACGCGAAACCGGCGGCGAGACGGGTCAATTGCCGGATATGGCGGCGCAATTCCGGCGCACCAGGTACTGCGACCAGGCGGGCACCGGTCAATCCCAGCCAAAGCGCCCGCGCGCCGTTGGCGAGCACAAATCGCACGTGATTCCAGAAAGCATCATCGAATTTCCTGCTTGCTTCCGCAGGATTCTGCGTTTGGGTAGCGGCAATTTCCTCGAGCACGTAGGGATGGCAGCGGATCGCGCCCTGTCCGAAGATCATCATGCTACGGGTGAGGATGTTGGCGCCTTCGACGGTTATGCCGATCGGAATCTGCTGGTAAGCGCGGCCGAGATAGTTGTTGGGGCCAAGGCAGATGCCTTTGCCGCCGTGAACGTCCATCGCATCGTTGATGACTTGGCGGCCGCGTTCGGTGCAGTGATACTTGACGATCGCGGATATGACCGACGGTTTTTCGCCCAGGGCCACCGCGCCTGCGGTCATGGTGCGCGCCGCATCGATCGCATAGGTATTGCCCCCGATGCGCGCCAACGCTTCTTCCACGCCTTCGAAATTACCAATTGGAATCTTGAACTGGCTGCGCACCCGACTGTAAGCACCAGTGGTGCGTGCGGCCAGCTTGGCTGCGCCCGCGCTCGAAGAAGGCAGCGAAATCGAACGGCCCGCTGCAAGACTCTCCATCAGCATTCGCCAGCCTTGTCCGGCGTATTCCCTGCCACCGATCACCCAGCCCACAGGAATGAACACGTCCTTGCCCCAGTTCGGGCCGTTCATGAACGAGGCATCGAGCGGCAGGTGGCGGCGACCAATGTTCACGCCCGGGTGACTGGTCGGAATCAATGCCAGCGTGATGCCGATATCCTCTTTGTTGCCAAGCAGATGGTCCGGATCATGGAGTTTGAACGCCAGACCGAGGATTGTCGCCACCGGGCCGAGCGTGATGTAGCGTTTCTCCCACGTAAGCCGGATGCCCAGGACTTCCCTGCCTTCGTGCACGCCCTTACAGACGACTCCGAAGTCGGGGATCGAGCCGGCGTCGGAGCCGGCGTCTGGAGCGGTGAGCGCGAAACACGGCATCTCCAGACCCTTTGCCAACCGCGGCAAGTAGTGGTTTTTCTGCTCTTCAGTCCCGTAATGGAGCAGGAGTTCAGCGGGTCCGAGGGAATTCGGAACCATCACCGAAACGCATGCCGTGGCGTTGCGGGTGGCAAGTTTTTGTATCACCTGCGAATGCCCGTATGCAGAAAATCCCAGCCCGCCGTACTGGCGCGGGATGATCATGCCGAGAAAACCCTTGTCCTTGATGAACTGCCAGACTTCCGGCGGCAGATCGTTCAACTCATGGGTGATCGTCCAGTCGTCGCAGATGCGGCACAATTGTTCCACCGGACCGTCGAGGAAGGCCTGCTCGTCCGGGGTCAGTCGCGGCTTGGGCGTGCCAAACAGCTTGCTCCAGTCCGGATTGCCGCTGAACAATTCGCCGTCCCACCATACCGTTCCGGCATCGAGCGCCTCCTGTTCCGTCTGCGATACCTGCGGCAACGCCTTGCGGAACCAGTTGAGCAACGGATCGCTGATCAGCGCCTTGCGCAATGACGGCACCATCAGTACACCGGTCGCCACCAGAAAAATGGTCCACAGCAGCACCTTGGTTTCGGCATCCGCGCCCGACCAGAGCGTCAATGCGCCTAGGTAGGAACCCACACCGATCAACCAGGCCGGCGCAGCAGTGCGCCATGATGCCAGGATCCAGAACACCGCCGCCGCGGCGGCAAACCAAAGAAATCCGTTCATTTACTTGCTCCCAAAGTCGCGAATACGTGAATTAGGTCTCAGGCAACCCTGCGGCCTGAAACGCTGCCGATCTTGCGCGGTGGCACCCCGTGCTGGTGGCCCGCGTGCGGCAGCGGAGCCCTCAATCCTGCCGCAAGGAACGGAACCAACCGGCGGATGATCGCTTCCGGTTCGTCGACGCCTTCCAGATTGCAGGTCGCGATCAGTTTCAGCGCGTCGTTGCCTGCCAGGCTGTAGGACAAGGCGCCGAACATGAAGTGCATTCGCCAAGTCAGTTCCTGGTCGGGGATTTCCGGCAGCGCCCGCACCAGCGCCTCCTTGAAACGCACAACCACCTGGCGATACTGCGCCGGAAGAATCTCGCGCATCGAATCAGCCGGCTCAGAAAACGCGCGTCCGAGCAGGCGCAGAAATACCGCGCCTCCGCCGAGCGGATTCCGGCTCACCTGCAGTGCCGGGGCGACGATCGCTTCCATAATCTGCTCGATCGTAAGCGGCCCACCGCAAGCGCCAAGTTCCAGTTCGTCCAAATGGGCGATCCGTGCGGAATTCAGCGGACCGAGACGGCGCTCGAACACTTCGCGGATCAGCGCGTCCTTCGAGCCGAAGTGATAATTGACCGCAGCCAGGTTGACTTCCGCCTTGGCAGTGATCATCCGCAGCGAGGTGGCGGCGTAACCGAGCTCCATGAACAGCGACTCCGCCGCAGAGAGAATTCTCTCTTTAGTGTCAGTGGGTTGATGCTTTTTTTGTGCCATCGCCCAGTGCCGCCCCGAAGTCTTGGAGGCCGCTCCCTCCCAAGGGTTCCTCAAACAAACGATTCAAACGGGTGTTTGAATGTTGGCGGCTGCGTCCGGGCTTGTCAACGAAAAACTTCCCAATTGAATAACACGGCCCCTCGCGCCGGGATACTCGCGAGCGCAGACGCAGGCGTCGAATTGCGCGGCTAGAACTGGGCTTCCTCCAGCGCCAAAACGCTGCTTGAACCGCTGACGATTTCCTGCTTGCAGGACAATGCAAGAGGCATGACGTGTTCCGCATGGAATCGCGCCGTGCCAATCTTGGCGCGGTAAAAATCGTAATCCTCCGCACCTGCATCGAGACGGTGCTTGGCGATAAGCGCGGCACGCGCCATCTGCCATCCTCCCGCCACGACGCCGAAAAGTCTCAGGAAAGGCACCGCCCCCGCGGCGGCGGCTTTCATATTGTGCGGAAACGTCGCCAGTAGCCAGTCGGTCGACTCCGCCAAAGCCGCCACGCCCTCGGACAACGAACGGCGGATGACCGCGATCCCCGGGTGGGTCACTTTGGCCAATTCTCCGTCCAGCGCACGCATCTCCGCAATGATCAACTTGATCGTGGCACCCTTTTCGTACGCGATCTTGCGGCCGATCAGGTCGTTAGCCTGGATCCCCGTGGTGCCCTCGTAAATCGTGGTGATGCGCGCATCGCGCAGGTATTGCGCCGCCCCGGTTTCCTCGACAAAGCCCATGCCGCCGTGAACCTGCACGCCAACGGAGGCAATCTCGATGCTTTGCTCGGTGCACCAGCCCTTGACCACCGGGGTGAGCAGATCGAACAGCGCCTGGTTGCGGGCGCGCTCGGTCTTGTCCGGGTGCAGCAGTGCCTTGTCCAGGTACGCCGCAGTGAGGGTCGCGATTGCCCGCATCGCTTCGGTCTGCGCCTTCATGCTCATCAGCATGCGGCGCACGTCCGGGTGATGGATGATGCTGACGCGCTCGCCGCCCTTGACGCCGATCTCCCGGCCCTGCACGCGGTTTTTCGCGTACTCCAGCGCGTGCTGGTAGGCGCGCTCGCTGACCGCCACGCCTTCCAAACCGACGGAGAGGCGCGCGTGGTTCATCATGGTGAACATGTACTCGAGTCCGCGGTTCTCCTCGCCCACCAGGTAGCCGATCGCGCCCTTCTGGTCGCCGTACGCGAG
>JANOGP010000426.1:0-25536 GCA_031406075.1 Betaproteobacteria bacterium | reverse complement strand
CCAGCATCCTGCCAAAGATGATCGGCACGGCCAACATGACGGAGGCCGCAGTGCGCGAGGCCGGCATTTCCGCGCCGCTGATGATTATGCGCGGCGACGGCGGCGTGATGGACGTGCGGGAAATGCGGCGCCGGCCGGTCGTGACGATGTTGTCCGGGCCGGCGGCAAGCGTAGCGGGTGCGTTGATGTACCTGCGCATTTCCGACGGCATCTATTTCGAGGTGGGCGGTACCAGCACCAACATCGGCGTGATCCGCAACGGCAGGCCTACAATCAAGCATGCCAGGGTGGGGGGGCACGACACCTATGTGAATTCACTCGATGTCCGGGTGATCGGCATCGCCGGCGGCAGCATGGTTCGGCTGCGCGGCAATGAAGTGTTCGATGTCGGGCCGCGCAGTGCCCATATTGCCGGGCTGCACTATGCGGCGTTCGCCGCACCGGAAGAGATTGTCCACCCACAGATCGAGCTGTTCAGGCCGAAGGACGGCGATTCCGACGATTACGTCGCGATCCGCTCGGAAAACGGGGAGCGTTATGCCATCACCAATACTTGCGCAGCCAACGTACTGGGGTACGCGAAGCCGGGTTGGCATGCGCATGGCAACGCGGAGTCGGCACGCAAGGCCATGGCGCCGTTGGCCCAACGCCTCGGCGTGTCGGTAGAGGACGCAGCGCGTCGTATCCTTGAAAAGGCTTCGGGCAAGGTCATTCCGGTGGTCGAGGGCCTGGTCCGCGAGTACGCGCTCGACCGCGACCAGGCCGTGCTGGTCGGTGAAGGCGGCGGCGCGGCAGCGCTGATTCCGTTCGTAGCCGAGCGGATGAATCTGGACTTCAAGATCTCGCAGGACGCCGAGGTGATCTCCTCGATTGGAGTCGCGCTTGCACTGGTCCGGGAAACGATCGAAAGGGTGATTCCCAATGCGACGCCGGACGATCTGCAACGAATCAAGCGCGAAGCGTTTGATGCAGTCGTCAGACTGGGCGCTGCGCCCGAGAACGTCGAAGTTACCATCGAGGTAGACGCGCAGACGCAGCGCGTTCGCGCCACCGCGATGGGCGCCTCGGAGATGCGTGCGCAAGACATGCGCAAGCAAGTCAGCGAGGACGAGGCGCGGGAAATTGCTGCCCGTTCGATGGGACTTGCGCCCGAAACGGTGCGGCTGGCCGCCGCGACCGATCAGGTGCGTGTCTTTCAAGGCCAGGTCGAGGAGCGCAAGTGGCGCATTTTCAGCTCGCGCCGCACGCCTTTTCGCGCCGTCGATCGCGAAGGAGTCATTCGTGTGCAGCGTAGCGACGGGGTGGTAGCTCGAGCGACCGCGCAAACCGGGCTCGCGGAGATGCGCCGCTTATGGGAAGAGGTGACCATTTACAACGGTGATAGTGTCATTACGCCCGACGTGTTCGTGATTGCCGGTCGGCGCGTACTCGATCTATCCGGCGTGAGCGCTTTGGAGCAAGCGTTGGCGATCGGGCGCAGCGAGCTGGAAGGACTGGCCCCGGAAACGCCGGTCGCGCTCATCACTGTACAGGGCGCGCGCGGGATATGACCGTTGCTACAACAGACACAGCACTAGGGCTTGCGGCGCTGTGCGGCGATGTTCAGTTCCATCGCATCCCTGAAACGCAGCGAGGCGAACTGGTGGAGCAAGCTTTGCAAGATGGACGGTGTCTCGCCCAGCAAACATGCCAACAGTGGGGCAACGATCCATTCGTGGTTGCCGCTCGCTGCAATGTACCTATCATGGAGAGCCGAACAGAGGCGGGTTTCGGCAGTACGGTGATTTACGCGGAGTACGCGGTCAGCCCGCCGTCCATCACGCTATATACGCCAGCGATACGCCGCCTCGATGCGCTTTTCGCCAGCCAGTCTCATTTCGATATCGGCTTAGAGCAGACCATGCCGGTATTCCTCGCCCACGAGCTTTATCACCATTTGGATTGCATGCGCGGGAAGGAGGCACTGATCCGTCGGCACCGGGTGAGCATTCTGAAGCTGGGTAGGTGGACATGGACCGTAGGGCTGTCGACTCTTCCCGAGATTGCGGCGGGCGCATTCGCGCAGCAATTGCTTGGTTTGTCATTTCATCCCAAGCTTCTGGATCTACTCCTGCTCAAAAGCGAAGAACGATAGCCACAGATGACACAGAGGACACAGAAAAGAACGGAAAGAACGGAACTTCAGTAACGACCAATATGTTCGGGTTGCAATTCACCGATTGTCGCTCGGCATTAATCCGGAATTCTTGTCCACGATTTCCTCTGTGCTCTCTGTGTCCTCTGTGGCTAAATATCTTGAAGTTGGAGACGAAATGAAGTTTCGCGCGGCGGTGCTGAACAAGGTCAACGAGCCGATGACGCTCGACACGCTGGAGATGGCGGCGCTCGCGCCTGCTGACGTGCTGGTGAGGGTCAAGGCCAGCGGGCTGTGCCATACCGACCTCGAAGTGATCCAGGGTTCGCTCGCGTACCCCTTGCCGATCGTGCTCGGCCACGAAGGCGCCGGGATCGTGGAGGCCGTGGGCAGCGATGTCACGCAGGTCAAGCCTGGCGACCACGTAATACTTTCCTGGAACCCGCACTGCGGACACTGTTTCTACTGTGAGCGCGATCTGCCGATTCTGTGCGAGCCGTTCTCAAGGAATCAACCGAAGGGCCTGCTGCTGGACGGAAAGTCCAGAATGAACCGCGGCGGCGAACAAGTTCACCACTATTCGGTCACCTCGACGCATGCCGAGTACACGGTGGTGCCGGAATCCGGCGCCATTCCGGTGCCGAAGGACATTCCGTTCGACCGTGCCTGCATCATCGGTTGTGGCGTCATGACCGGCGTCGGCGCGGCCGTGCGCAAGGCCAAGGTTACCGCGGGTTCCAATGTAGTGGTCATCGGCTGCGGCGCGGTTGGGCTGAACGTGCTGCAGGGCGCAAAGCTGGTTGACGCCGGTCAGATCATCGCGGTGGATGTCGGCAAGGAAAAACTGGATCGCGCGCTGCAGTTCGGAGCAAGCCATGCCGTGGACATTTCGGGGGGCGATGCGCTTGACCAGATCAGGGCGCTCACGCAAGGCCGCGGAGCGGATTACGTGTTCGAGGCGGCCGGGAGCAAAAATACCTTCCGTCTGGCGGTCGAGGCGGCCCGGCCCGGCGGCGACGTCGTCTGGCTGGGCAAGGTCAACGTCAACGAGGAGGTCAGTTTTCGCTGGGGTTCACTCATGGGGGAGAGGCGAATCGTGCGCTCGAGCTACGGTGATGCCCGTCCGCGGCGCGACTTCCCGTGGATCGTGCGCGAGTACCTCAACGGACGGCTCAAGCTCGATGAACTGATCACTAAGCGAATCCGACTGGAAGACATCAATGACGGGTTCGCTTCGCTAGCTCGTGGCGAGGGAATTCGTATCGTGGTGATGTTTGATCAGGGCTACACGCGATGAATTGATACTTTTCAATTAAAGCGGATGGGTATGATGAAATTCGTCAATGGGCCGCAATGCCCGGCCTGGCGCAACGAAGCAAAGGAGAGTCAAACGTGTCCAGAATAGAAGCGGTAACCGCGCGCCTGTTTCGCGTGCCGCTGTCAGAGGTGTTGTCCGACGCAAAGCACGGTGACCATACGCACTTCGAGTTGATCACGGTTTCGGTACGGCTCGACGACGGCAGCCAGGGCACCGGATACACCTATACCGGTGGGCGCGGCGGGCATGCCATTCTCTCCATGATCGATCATGATCTCGCGCCGTTTCTTGTTGGACGCGATGGCGGGGACGTCGAAGGGCTCCATGACGAAATGCAGTGGCTCATCCATTATGTCGGGAGGGGTGGCGTCGCTTCATTCGCAATATCGGCCATCGATATCGCACTCTGGGACCTGCGCGGGAAGCGTCTTGGCCAGGCGTTGTGGAAGATGTCTGGCGGCGCGAACGCCCGGTGCAAGGCCTATTGTGGCGGGATCGATCTGAATTTCCCGCTCGAGAAGTTGCTGGCGAATGTCCAAAGCTATCTCGATCGGGGTTTCAATGGCATCAAAATCAAGATCGGCAAATCGGATTTAGCTGAGGATGTCGCCCGCGTTCAGGCAGTTCGGGAACTGATCGGTCCCGGTATTGCGCTGATGGTCGACGCCAATTACTCGATGAGCGTGGACGAGGCGATCGCGGCCGCCGACGCCTTCAGAGCCTTCAACCTGGTGTGGTTCGAAGAGCCGACGAATCCCGAAGACTATTCGGGTTACGGGCGCATAGCCGATGCTACGGGCATGCCGCTCGCCATGGGCGAAAACCTGCATACCCTGCACGAATTCGAACAGGCATTCGCGCATGCCAAGCTGTCATTCGTTCAACCAGACGCATCGAATTGCGGGGGCGTTACCGGCTGGCTCCGCGTCGCAAAACGATCCCGCGAGGCCGGAATGCCGGTCTGCAGCCACGGAATGCAGGAGCTTCACGTAAGCCTTGTGGCCGGTCAGCCGAATGCCGGCTGGATCGAAGTGCATTCATTTCCGATCGACGCCTATACGACCAGACCGCTCGTCGTCCAGCAGCAGATGGCGATCGCACCCGACGTGCCGGGAATCGGCGTGCAGTTCGACTGGGCCAAACTGGAAGCAGCGCACGGTAATACGAATTGAGTCCAGCTGAGCAACGACCGCGTTTCGTCGTTATGCATGCGCTGCAGGAGACGAAACAGCGCTTGCACCTATCGTCGCCAAGCCGACCGCAGGGAAATGCACCTATGAACAACTCGAATCAGTCATGCCGGCCAGGCGTGACTCATCCACATTCTGCAGCGACCAGAGCCTTCGCTGCCTCCTGGTTCCTGGCGCAATTGCGTTGAGATGCTGATCTAATGGCCATGTACAGGCATCCACCCCTTGCCAAGGGCCACATCGACGCACAGCACCGCATCGCGGAGCTTGGCGATCTGCAGCTCGAATCGGGCGAGATGATCCGGGATTACCGTCAGTCGTACGTCACGCACGGTGAGCTCAACGGGGACAAGTCCAACGCAGTGCTGATCTGTGCTTCGCTGACCGGCAACCATCACCGGCTGGATTTTTTGATCGGCGAGGGCAAAGCGCTCGATCCCTTGCGCCACTTCATCGTGGCCACCGACCCGATCGGCAACGGCCTTTCCACTTCGCCCTCGAACAGCGTCCGCCAGCCCGGGATGCAGTTTCCCCGTTTCACGATTCGCGACATGGTGTCCGCCCAGCACCTGTTGCTTTCCAGGCAACTTGACATCGTTCGGCTGCACGCGGTGGTCGGCGCATCGATGGGCGGGATGCAGGCGTTGCAGTGGGCAGTGAGCCATCCGGGCTTCATGCGCGTCGTGGTGGCGATGACGCCGATGGCGAAGACCGCTCCGTGGGCGGTGTTAATCACCGAAACGGCGCGCGCTTGTCTGATGGCGGATCCGGCCTGGACCGGCGACGGATTCAGGGCGGTACCTGAGCGCGGCTGGCGCGCCTATACCGGACTGATGACCGCGCTGCTATCGCGCACGCCGATGGCTTTGGCCGAAATTCTTCCGGACTGCGCCGAAGCGCACTTATGGTTCGAACAATTGGTTGCGCAAAATCGCGCAGTGGGCTTCGATGCCCACGATTATCTCTTTCAGTCCTGGGCTTATGAAGCGCACGATGTCGGCACGACCGCCAGCTTCGGCGATACCGCGGGCGCGCTCGCCTCGATCAGCGCGAAGGCGCTGTTATTGGCGCCGCCGCTCGACCTTTTCAATCCCGCGCGATCGGCGCGGGATGCCGCCGCAGCGATCCCCGGCGCACGGTTCGTCGAAATCCCATCTGTACAGGGGCACCAGGCCGCGACCAGCCTGAAACCGGAAGACGAGGCATTCCTCAATCAGGTGATCCGCGACTTCCTGGTGCAAGTATGAAAGTAGAACATAGTCGCGAGGTCCGAGGTTCGAGGGCCGAGTAAAAGCAGACATTTCTATCCCGAGAGATCTATACTTTTTCCCCTCACCCCTCACCTTTCCGAAGGAAAATCATGATCGTCGATCACCGCACTTACGCAATAAAGCCAGGCAAGCTCAACGAGTTCGTGAAGCTCTATGAGAAGGAAATGTGGCCGCTACAGCTCAAGTATTTGGGCCACTGCGTTGGCTGGTACGTGAGCAACGACATCGGCCCGTTGTCGCAGATCGTGCACATGTGGGCTTACAAAAATCTGGCGGATCGGGAAGAGCGGCGCGGGCGCCTGGCGCAGGACCCGGGATTCGCAGCCTACCTCGCCAAGGCGACGCCGCTTCTGGATCGGATGGAGAACAAGATTCTCCAGCCTGCTGCGTTCTTCACGCTGCCCGAGCTCAAGGACTAATAGCAGGAGAAAGCTCGCCACCAAGGCACCAAGACACCAAGAAGATCAAAAGCACTTGAATATGGAAAGGCACCCTATTAGCCAATTGATATTGGTGATTGCCAAGGGCCAAATAGCCAGTAGAGTTACATCTCTCCCTTACTCACCTTGGTGACTTGGTGCCATGGTGGTAGGTTCGCGCATTAAAGGAGGGGATAGATGAAAACGCACAATCTGGCATTTGCGGTACTGCTGACTGCGGCCAGCGGTCTCGCAACGGCCCATCACGGACGCCTGCAGGACCATTTGTTGCGCGGCACGATCCTCAGTTACGGCATATACGGCACCGGTTCCGGGGCGTTCCTGCAGCGTGCGGCGCACGCTCCAGGCGGCCCCGCCGGGATTGAGCTTGTCGAACAAACGACCATCCTGGCGGCACAGCCGGGAACGCGTTTCGGCTTTTGCGCGAGCGTCACCGGCGCGCTGGAAGACGGCGATCTCGATCTCGAGAAAGTAATCCTGCATCCGCCCGTGTTCGGCGCCGATGGCACGGTCTCGACCAGTTACGAGCAGGAAATCGAGCTGACCGCCGCCGGCGGCGAGGCGATCGCCTGCCTCGGGCACACACTGGAAAGCGAGGCCGAGGTGGCGCCGGGCAGGTGGACCGTCAGGTTGATGGCGGCGGACCAGGTGATCGCCGAGAAGACATTTGAGCTGCGTTAGCAGGCGGCACGCGGGCGATCCCGCGGCGCAAGTTTGCCGGGCGTTGTCGCAAGCGCGGCCGTTGGAGACGGGCGCGCTGCAGGTGTTGTATTTCCTCTCACTGGTGATTCAAATTTCTGTAACGATGCATCAACGCACGAAACGGAGGTAGCGATGAAATCAGAACTTATGTACCTGGTTTGGGTAACGGTGCTGACGGCATTGATCTGGGTCCCCTACATCGTCGACAGAATCATGGTGCGGGGCCTGCTGAACGCGGTGGGCTATCCGGACAATCCGAAGCCGCAATCGCCGTGGGCACAACGCATGATGAATGCGCACGACAACGCGGTCGAGAATCTTGTGGTGTTTGCCGCCCTGGTGCTGGTGGCACAGGACCTTGGCGTCAGCAATGGGGCGACGGTCATTGCGTGCGCGTTCTACTTCTGGGCCCGCGTGGTTCATCTTGTTGCCGTTACTTTCAAGGTGCCTTGGGTGCGCACGCTCGCTTTCGCCGTGGGATTCGCGGCGCAAATGACTCTGGCGTGGCAGGTTCTTTGTGTGGCTAGGCTCCCGACGTAATCGGGATAAAAACGGGCAGGGTGTGAACCCTGCCCGTTTGGTTTCAACGACGGCTGATTAGTACGCAGCGACCGGGTTGCCGGGTGAGCCGGTGGCACCCACCAGCTTGAGCGGCGCCCAGGCGAACAGGAACTCGTAGGCCTTGTCCGCGGACAGTTCGTCGAGATCGAGGTTCTCGAAGTTGTAGATGCCGCGGCGCACGATCAGGTTCATGTGGCAGTAGGCGAACGAGGCCGGCGCGCCCTGGGCAAAGTCATAGGGCTCGAGTCCCCAGGTGTCGGAGCCGATCATCGAAATCCTCTTGCCGGCGAGATAGTCGCAAACCTCAGGCGACACGCCCGGTTCGCCCGAACCGAACTCGGCATTGTCTTTCAGCACCTGCTCGTCGCTCTTGACCTTCTCGCCCGGCGGACGGCCGAGGTGGTTGGTCTTCCACAGGCTGTTCCAGCCGGTGCGGAACACCACCACGTCGCCCCTGGAGGCATCGCCTATGCCCTGTTTCTGCAGCGCGGCGCGGTAGTCGGCCATGGTGATCGCGTATCCCTTCTCCAGCCGTGCCACACCCTTGAGCGCAGCAATATCGATCAGGATGCCGCGGGTAAAGAAGCCGCCGGCCTTTTCGGTTCCCAGCTTCTTGAAGCCGCGTGCCGTGCCGACTTCCTGCGACAGGTGTCCGTTGTAGAAATAGTCACCGTCCTTCCAGCCCGGCGCGCCCTTGACGCGGATCGTCGGGTGGGCGAGGCCGTCCCACTGGGTGCCGACCTGACCGATTTCTGCCGTAACCAGTTCGTCGTAGAACGTCTGATCGAACCCGTCGCCCGGCCAGTTGAGCGGGCCGTGCGTGGTCGTGCCGCCGCTCGGGATGCTGAGCGCAAAGGTGCGCCCCGGAACCAGGGGCATGTGGTTGCTGTAGGGGTGACCCAGCAACGCCATCTTGCCTTTCTTCACCAACTTCGCCGCCTCGATGCGTTTCTGCGGACTGATGTAACCAGTCCCCCCCGCCTCATCGTTGGCGCCGAGCTCGCTCGGCCACCATTTTTCGTCCACCGGGTTGTTGTCGGCCATGACGGCGCCGGCCAACAGCAATGGCGCGACCGCGGTTGCCGCGATCAGTTTCTTGAAGCCTTTCATTTGTAGTTCCTCCCAGAATATTAGTTGGAAACGGACGAACCGGAACGGCCCGTCCGGCGAAAATTGATACTCTCTGCCTCGGGCCAAGTCAATGACTCACGCCATTTACCCGACGGCTGGCAGATGGCTGTTGCGATGCAAACCGGCCGATAGACACGGCGTTTGCCCGGCGTTCCCGCTGTGGCGCAATATTCACGACAAGTCAGTGCCGGGACCGCGAATTTTGCAGCGCGCCAGAACCTTTGCCATGTGACAATTTGTGTTTTTTGTCAGTCACGCATTCGCGCCCGACCCACGCGCTGCTTTTAGCAGGTGTGGTGTGGTGCGGGACGCAGAGGCGTGAAGAAATGAGATCTGAGTGCAGCTCAAATTTCGCAAGAATGCCATGGCAACGATTTCCCGCTTGCTCCTTATTTGCCGTCAACTATGTCGGGACGATGCACGTTGAAGCAGCGTCGGCGGATGTCCGACTTACTCATGGAGGCATCGATGATAAAACTGTCCACCCTCACGTATCTTGTCGTCCTTTCCGTGCTGCTCAATGTGCCCGCCGCGCAGGCCGAAGACAAGGACACGCCCCGCGCGTGTCGTGCGGATGTCGCGAAGCTGTGCAAAGGAATTCAGCCCGGGGGCGGCCGCATCGCAATGTGCCTGAAACAGCACGAGTCGGAACTCTCCACAGGGTGCCGTGAAGCCATCGCCGAAGCGAAAGAGAACATTAAGGAATTCGCGGAAGCGTGCAAGCCGGATGCGGAGAAGTTGTGCAAGGGCGTGCAGCCGGGCCAGGGCCGCATTGCGCGCTGCCTGGTCGAGCACAAGGACCAACTCTCCGCCGGCTGTCGGGAGAAGATCGTGCAGGCGGAGAGCCGACATCCCTGCATGAAGGATGTTGAGACCTTGTGCAAGGGAGTGCAGCCGGGCGAGGGACGCATCGCCCAATGCCTGAAGCAGCACGAGGCAGAGCTGTCGGCCGAATGCAAGGCGCATCACGCGCACGAGCGCGGCGGCGCGAAAAAGTGACGGGCCCCCCTCTCCCCTTTCGGGAGAGGGGTGGTCAGTCCTTGCCTTCGCTGGACGCCCAGTTCTTCATCAGCATGTTGGACGGAAAATTCTCGTCCGCCAGTTTCCTGGCGGTTTCAGCACCCGCTACCGGCAATCCCTTCTGGTCGAGCACGCCGATCTGCACCAGCACCGAGGCCTGGTCCCAGTAGATGTGCTCGTGGTAGAGCTTGTCGCCGCGGAAATTGACGATCGCGACCAGCGGGATCTCCACGTACTTGCCGGTGGGAGGGATGCCGGGCAGCATCCAGTCGATCTCGATGTCGTGGGTGAAACAAAACAGCATCTCGTCCACCAGCCGGTCTGCGCCGATGGTGCGCGAGATCGGAACGAGTTTGGTGTCCTTGGGTGTCTTCGGGATGAAGTGGTACTTGTAGAAGCGTTTCAGATGCTCATGGCCGACACCGCCGGTGAGGGTTGGGATGTGATTGACGTAGGGCTCTGCCACCATGGTCTTCATGGTCGCGTCCACGTCGCGGGTGCCAAACTCGTGCATGGTGTGCAGTTCCCACAGCGCAGAGAGGTCGTAGTGCGGGCCCATCACCTTGCGGAACAGCGCGATCGAGCGCGAGTGCGCCATCATCGAGGCCGGGCGGTCGTAGTGCATGCCACCGGTGCGTGCGAACGCGTGATCGACTCCGGGATAAACATAAATCTCGACTTCCGGGCGCCCCTTGAATGCGGCCTTGATCTTCTCGACGGTTTCCTGCGGCGCGTACTTGTCGTTGGCGGCGAAGTGCAGCACCATCGGCACCTTGATCTTCGCGGCTTCCTTCAGATACTGGTCGATGGTGACGCCGTAATAGCCGACCGCGCAATCCACTCCGGAGCGTGCCGCTGCGAGATACGCGAGTCGTCCGCCGAGACAGAAGCCGAGCGCGCCGACCTTGCCCTGAACTTCCGCCCGCGTGCGCAGCACGCGCACCGCCGCCGTAATGTCTTCCATGGCCTTGCCGGTATCGAAGCGCTGCAAATAGTCGAAGGCCTTTTTCCATTCTTCCTCGGTGTAGCCCAGCTCGACGTCCTTGTCGAGGCGCCAGAACAGGTCGGGCGCCAGCACTACGTAGCCTTCCTCGGCGTAGTAGTCTGCGACCTCGCGGATGTAGGCGTTGATGCCGAAAATTTCCTGGCACAGCACGATGCCCGGCCCCTTGCCCGCCGCGGGCACGGCGAGGTAACCCCTGAATTTGCCGCTGTCCGCGGCCTTGATTTCTATCCATTGCCCCGCCATGTTCTTCTCCCCGTTTACTTCGTATTCCGAATGGCGAGCACTTTTACAGAGCGGCGCCGGCGCTGTCAATCGGCCGGGCTGCGCGAACATGCGATAATCCCCGCATTGAAAATTCAAGGGAAGAGAAGATGAAAATCGCAGGTAGCGTAGCGCTGGTAACCGGGTCCAACCGCGGGATCGGACGCGCGTACGTCAACGCGCTGGTCGCCATGGGGGCGAAGAAAGTCTACGCGGCGGCGCGCGACCTTGCCGGCGTGGCTGACCTGGTCAAGGCCCATCCGGGCAAAGTCGAGGCTTTGAAACTCGATGTCACCAGGGAGGCCGATGCCGCTGCCGCAGCGGCGAAATGCAAGGACGTCACGGTGCTGGTCAACAACGCCGGCGCCAACGGCAGTAGCGGCGTTCTTGCGGCGAAATCCACCGACGCCGCGCGCCGGGAGATGGACGTCAATTACTTCGGCGTGCTCAACATGAGCCGCGCGTTCGGTCCGATACTCAAGTCCAACGGGGGCGGGGCCATCATCAACATGCTGTCGCTGGTGTCGCGGGTGAATATGCCGATGCTGGGTTCGTACAGCGCTTCAAAGGCGGCGGCGTGGAGCCTCACCCAGGCGGTGCGCGGTGAACTGGCGGCGCAGAAAACGCTGGTGGTCGGTGTTTTCCCGGGCGCGGTGGACACCGACATGGCGCGCGGGGTCGACCTGCCCAAGCTCGACCCGAAGGAAGTGGCCACCATGGCGCTCAAGGCGGTGGAGTCGGGGACCGAAGACGTGGATGCCGGCGACATGGCGCAGGGTGTGGCGGCCGGAATGCGCGCCGATCCGAAGGCCCTGGAGAAACAGTTCGCCGCGTATCTGCCCGGCTGATATCTGGTCACGATCTCAAAAGCGTTGACGCAGAGGGCGCACCCGTCGAGGAGATATTGAAATGAATTCTCCCTACCTCTGCGTTGAGGTTGAGGCTTGAGCACTCATGGCAGCCGGCCGCATGAGCCGGAGCGGGAGGCATTCTGATCAGGACGACGCTCCTGTTCGTGGCAACGGCGGTCGCCGAAATCGTCGGCTGCTACCTGCCCTACCTCTGGCTGCGCAAGGACGGTTCCGCGTGGCTGCTCGTTCCAGGTGTCCTGAGCTTGGCCCTTTTCGCGTGGCTGCTGTCGTTGCACCCGGCTGCCGCAGGACGGGTGTATGCGGCCTACGGCGGCGTTTATGTGGCCGTCGCGATACTGTGGTTGTGGCTGGTGGAAGGCCATCCACCGGATCGCTGGGATCTGATCGGCAGCGTTGTCGCGGTCGGCGGCATGGCCATCATCATGTTCGGCCCTCGCGGCTAGAAATTCTCTCCATCTCGACGCGGTGGCGCAGAAACGCATTCAGGTCACTGCGGGGCGAGCGCATTGGGTTCGCTGGTTGGCGTAAAAAAATGGCTAAGCGGGCCCTTTTTTCGTGGCGTCACCGCCAGAAATCTTCGCGTTTTGCTTCCTCAGCTTTTTCGCCCGCTTGGCTGCCACCGCGAGGTCCTTCTTGGTTTTTTGTTTCCTTCGCCGGGCGTGCAGCATCTTGGTGTGACTCAATGGAACCTCCGGTCGATAAACTGTTGAATGGCGCGTTAGTTTGACCCATTTTTGCACTCTTGGCTAAACCAAGTCGGTATAGAAGACAATCAATACGCTTGCGTATACCGAACGGGCATGTCTGGTCAATTCGGAAACCCCGCGAATAGATATTGTTTCCGGTTTTTTTGTTCGGATTTCCTTTGCGTCAAAGCTCTTGCCGTTGATTCACGGTCAAGACTCTATTTGGCGGCGACAGCGGGGCGGAAGTACACCTGCTTTTCCCGGTCCACCACTTCGTACTCCTGATTTGGCGCCACCAGAAACTGCTCGACCCGGCTGCGCACCGAAAGTCCGCGCTCGGAGTAGCCGTGCATGTGCTTCCAAAGGTTGTCGAGGAACCACTTCTCCATTCCGCCGTGCGTGACCTCGAGGCGCTCGTTTCCCAGGAAGGCGATCGGAATGACGTGGTGATAGCCGACCATGTCGTGGTCCACCTGCAGGTACTCGAAGCCGATCATTCCCTGCGGCAGAAGCAGGCCCCTGTTCTCGATTTTTGCGATGCCGCCTTCGCCGATCGGGATTCGCCACATCACCGTTTCGGTGACCTGCGTGGATTGGACGGCAAAGAACATGGCGATCGCAAGCACGCCGGC
Organism: Betaproteobacteria bacterium; assembly: GCA_031406075.1. GTDB lineage: Bacteria > Pseudomonadota > Gammaproteobacteria > Burkholderiales > JACQAP01 > JACQAP01. The sequence continues at coordinate 12,312 of JANOGP010000426.1, read as the reverse complement.
GGTTGTGAACGAGAACACAAGATCGCGCAGCCTCGCGATCGGCCCTCCGCGGCCGATGTGCAGCACGCGTGCGACCAGCCAGCCGATTGCGACCCAGCAGAAAATTGCAATGCCCAGGAAGAGCTGTTGCATCGGACCGCTCCAGGTCCAGGCGCGCAGACCGATGAACCCGGTGATGGTGATCGCGATGAAAGTCACCAGCCCGATGATGTCCCAGCTCCAGCGCGTCCAGCGGAACCACTTGGGCTGGTGCCACAAGCGCATGAAATGCCAGACCTTCAGGTCCCAGGGTGTGGGCAGGCTCTGACGGCAGAAAGCGCACTGGGAGTCAGCGACCACGGTCTCGCGATGACAGTGGGGGCACTCCATCACCATGCGCTCTTCCATTCGCAGTCGTGCGGCCGCCATCTCCATGCGCAGCCCCAGGACAGGCGCGAGGACGCGGTGTGCGAGCAGGATGATCGCTGCCCAATAGACGACAGCCGATACGGTGGCCAGCGAGGGGCCCAGCGACTGCTCGATGAACAGGAACAGACTACGAATCATTGAGGCACTCCGCGTGTTCAGACAGGGCCATTATAGGCGGCGAACTCGCGGCGATGAATGACGCCAAACGGCGACAGTTGGGCAAGATCAATGCGTTATCGCCTTGGCCGCGAATGCGGGTAGACCGGCCGCCACCGCTTATTTACACTGGAAGCGCTGCCGTCGTACCGTCGCCATCCGGACCCCATCAGATCAAGCCCGCTCGCTATGAACGATCCAGCCGTTTCCCAGGCTCTTCCGGCAGACGAGCTGCGCGCGATTGACGCGTGGTGGCGCGCCGCCAACTACCTTAGCGTTGGCCAGATTTACCTGCTCGACAACCCGCTGCTGCGCGAATCGATCAAGCCCCATCACGTCAAGCCGCGCCTGCTGGGCCACTGGGGTACGTCTCCCGGGCTCAATCTGATCTACGCGCACCTCAACCGGCTGATCCGCAAATTCGACCTGAACATGATCTATGTGACCGGACCCGGGCACGGCGGTCCGGCGCTGGTGGCCAATTCCTGGCTGGAGGGTAGCTACAGCGAGTTTTATCCGCAGATCTCGCAGGACCAGGAAGGGATGAAGCGGCTGTTCCGGCAGTTCTCTTTTCCGGGCGGAATTCCCAGCCATGTTGCCCCGGAAACGCCAGGTTCAATACACGAGGGCGGCGAACTCGGCTACGCGCTTTCGCATGCATTCGGGGCGGCGTTCGACAATCCGGACCTGATCGTCGCCTGCGTGATCGGCGACGGCGAGGCCGAGACCGGGCCGCTCGCCGCGAGCTGGCATTCCAACAAATTCCTCAACCCGGCGCACGATGGCGCGGTGCTGCCGATCCTGCACCTGAACGGATACAAGATCGCCAATCCCACGCTGCTGGCGCGAATCCCTCGCGAGGAACTGGAGAACCTTTTCATCGGCTATGGCTACCAGCCGCACTTCGTCGAGGGGTCCGATCCGGCGCAGGTGCACCAGCAGTTGGCGGCGACGTTCGAGACTGTGGTCGTGGCGATCCGGGAAATCCAGGACGCGGCGCGCAAGAGCGGCGTGGCGAAACGCCCGCGCTGGCCGATGGTGGTCCTGCGCACGCCCAAGGGCTGGACCGGACCGAAGGAAGTGGACGGCAAGAAGACCGAAGGCTCGTGGCGCTCGCATCAGGTGCCGTTCAGCGACATGACCAAAGAGCACATCGTGTTGCTCGACAAGTGGATGAAGAGCTACCGGCCGCAGGAACTGTTCGACGACAGCGGTCATCCTCGCTTCGACCTCAAGGCCCTGGCGCCGCGCGGAACACGGCGCATGGGCGCCAATCCGCACGCCAACGGCGGCGCGTTGCTCAAGGACTTGCGCATGCCCGACTTCCGCGAATACGCGGTGCGCGTGCTAAAACCGGGGCAGACCACTGCCGAAGCCACGCGGGTGATGGGGGCGCTGTTGCGCGATGTGATGAAACTCAACGCCAGCGAGCGCAATTTCCGCGTGTTCGGCCCGGACGAAACCGCCTCGAACCGGCTCGGTGCGGTTTTCGAGGCGACGGCAAAGACCTGGCTGGCGCAGACACTTCCGGAAGACGATCTGCTCGGGCCCGAGGGCAGGGTGATGGAAATTCTCTCGGAGCACACCTGTCAGGGCTGGCTCGAAGGCTATCTTCTGACCGGCCGGCACGGATTGTTCTCCTGCTACGAGGCGTTTATCCATATCGTGGACTCGATGTTCAATCAGCACGCCAAGTGGCTGAAGGTGTGCAACGAAATACCATGGCGGCGTCCCATTGCGTCGCTCAACTATCTCCTGACATCGCACGTCTGGCGCCAGGATCACAATGGCTTCTCGCACCAGGACCCGGGCTTCATAGATCACGTCGTCAACAAGAAAGCCAGAGTAATCCGTGTTTACCTGCCGCCGGACGCGAACACGCTGCTCTCAGTCACCGATCATTGCCTGCGCAGCCGCAACATGATCAACGTGATCGTGGCCGGCAAACAGCCGGCGCTGCAATACCTCGACATGGATGCCGCGATCAAGCATTGCGCCGCGGGAATCGGCATCTGGGAGTGGGCGGGCAACGCCCAGGACGGAGAGCCGGACGTGGTGCTGGCGTGCGCGGGGGACGTGCCGACGCTGGAAACGCTGGCGGCCGCGCACCTCCTGCGGCGTCTCGCACCGGAGATCAAGGTGCGGGTGGTCAATGTGGTGGACCTGATGACGCTGCAACCGCCCGGCGAGCATCCCAACGGTCTCGAAGACCGCGATTTCGACGCCATCTTCACCACCGACAAGCCGATAATTTTTGCCTACCACGGCTACCCATGGCTGATCCACCGGCTGACTTACCGGCGCAAAAATCACGACAACTTGCACGTTCGCGGCTACAAAGAGGAAGGCACGACAACCACGCCGTTCGACATGGTGGTAATGAATGACCTCGACCGTTACCATCTGGTGATGGACGTGGCGGAGCGGCTGCCGAAGATCGCGAACCGCGCCACGGAACTGAAGCAGAAGATGAACGACAAGCGCGCCGAGCATAAGCGTTACATCGCCGAACACGGCGAGGACATGCCCGAAATCCGAAACTGGAAGTGGGAAACCTGAAAGGGAATCAACCATGAATCTGCTCGAATCGCTTAAAAAACATTCGATCATCGTGGCTGACACCGGCGACATCGACTCGATCGCACGTGTGAAGCCGCAGGACGCCACCACCAATCCGTCGCTGCTGTTCCAGGCGGCGCAGAATTCCGCGTACCGGCCGCTGGTGGACGACGCGCTTGCTTTCGGCATGAAGTCCAGGGGCGACCGTGCCGACAAGGCCGAAGCGCTGATGGAAAAACTCTCGGTCAACTTCGGTTGCGAGATCCTCAAGCATGTCCGGGGCCGGGTTTCCACCGAAGTGGACGCCGGCCTGTCCTTCGACGTCGAGGGCACGCTGGCGAAAGCGCGGCGGCTGATTGAGCTCTACCACCAGGCCGGCGTGGCGCGCGAGCGCGTGCTGATCAAAGTGGCGAGCACGTGGGAGGGCATCAAGGCGGCCGAGAAACTGGAGCGCGAAGGCATCCACTGCAACCTCACGCTGCTGTTCAGTTTTGCGCAGGCCGTGGCTTGCGCGGATGCCGGTGTCACGCTGATCTCGCCGTTCGTCGGCCGCATCTACGACTGGTACAAAAAGGAACGCAAGGTCGAGGACATCGCGCCGGCCGACGATCCCGGGGTGCACTCCGTTACGCGCATCTATAACTATTACAAGAAGTTCGGCTACAAGACCCAGGTGATGGGCGCGAGCTTCCGCAAGGTCGATCAAATCATCGGGCTTGCCGGCTGCGACCTGCTCACTATCGCCCCCGATCTGCTCGACAAGATGGTTAAGACCGAAGAAGAAGTGACGCACAGGCTTACGGTCGAAGCGGCAAAGGCGAGCAGCGCCGAGAAAATCGCGCTGGACGAGAAGACTTTCCGCTGGATGCACAACGAAGACGCAATGGCCACCGACAAGCTTGCAGACGGCATCCGCCGTTTCCACGCCGATGCCCGCAAACTCGAGGACTACGTGCTGGCGCTGGTGGAAAAAAGCCAGGCAGCGTAAAGATCAGGTGCGAGCAACGAGGACCGAGGTCCGAGTATGAGGATTCACGACACACCTGGAATCGCCGCGCTGCTGCTGGCAATTGCCGCCGTCCCCGCTATTGCGGATGCCGATGTCCGCTTTGTGAATCCCGAGGGGTTGTTCAGGCCCAGCACGTTTTCGCAGATTGCCGTCACCAAGGGCGACAAGGTCGTCTATATCAGCGGCCAGACCGCGCGCGACCCAACGTCGAAGATCGTCGCGGTCGGCGATCTCAAAGGCCAGGCCGAGAAAGTATTCGAGAATCTGCGCACCTCGATCGAATCGGTCGGGGGCTCGATGGGCGATGTCGCCAAGATCACCACCTTTGTGGTGAATCTCCAGCCCGATGACCGGGTGTGGATCGGGGAGATGGTGAAGAAGCACTTCCCCATACCACCCGCGCATACGCTGGTCGGTGTTTCCGCGCTCGCCGCGCCTGAACTGTTGATCGAGATCGAAGCAATTGCCATTCTCGATTGAAAATCAAGATATTTTTTGCCACAGAGGACACAGAGCGCACAGAGGAATAGGAAAGCCAGTTCAAGAACGGTGGCGCAAAGTAGGTGAAGGGAAAGTAAGGACGCGAAGGAAACGATTGAACGAGATTTGGCATTGACGGGTGCTGCCAATCTGGGTTCGCCTGTAACGTTGGCAACACGCGACTCCAGCCCTCAATTTAATTACCTTGTCTTTCTTTTCTCTGTGTCCTCTGTGTCCTCTGTGGCTAATACGGTTCGTTTTTTTGGAGGTAAGAAAAATGACGAAGAAGTTTGTGAATCCGCCGGGGATGAAACCGCTGGGCATGTACACACAGGTGACGGTGGTGCAGGGTGGCAGCATCGCCTTTATCAGCGGCCAGGTATCGGTGGACGGCCAGGGCAAAGTGGTCGGCGCCGGAGACATGCAGACGCAGGCGGTTCAGGTGTTCGAGAACCTGAAGCTCGCGCTTGGCGGCATCGGCGCGACCTTCGAGGACGTGGTCAAGTTCACCATATATATCGTCGGACTGACGCAGGAAAAGCGCAAGGCGGTGATGGAAGTGCGCGGCCGTTACATTTCCCACAAGAATCCGCCGGCCGCAACAATGATCGGCGTGGACGAACTGGTCGAACCCGAGTTGCTGCTCGAGATCGAGGCTGTGGTGGCGATTGGTTGAGAGTGACCGCCGGTAAATGACGACAACGCGCGACGCAGAGGCAGCCCGACTTGATGCATTGCCGGGGTTTGAGGGCCCGCAACATCAAGCCCGCACAACAGGGGGCAAAGATCGACCGAGTGTAGAGGCGCGTCGCCGTTTCTCGGCCCTCGAACCTCGATCCTCGGCCCTTGCTCTTGGCGGTCACGCATCACCAATCACTGAATCAGCAAATCTTGCGTTGATTCTTGCGGCTTTGGTTGTGGGACTGATCGTGGATCAGCATGGCGGGGTCGCGGGTCAACTCGCGGTCAGTGTCTGCATCTGGGGCGTGTTCTTCTGGTTGCTCAGGAGCAGTCCGCGCGAGTGGCGTCTGCCTTTATACGCGTGCCTGGTGTGGGCAACGGCGGGGGAGATATTCCTGTCGTTGGTCTGGGGGCTGTACACCTATCGGCTGGGGAACATTCCGCTCTTCGTCCCGCCCGGGCACGCGCTGCTGTTCTATTTCGTACTGATTCTGGCACCGCGGGTGCCGCGTGCCTTCGTGACGCTGGTCTCGGCGGCCGCAGTCGGATACGCGGCGTTCGCGTGGATCAAGGGTTTCGACACCATCAGTGTTGCACTGGTCGTGGTGTTCCTGCTGTTCATGCTTCATGCCGAAGGGCGGCGCCTTTACGCGCTGATGCTCGTCGCCTCGCTGATACTGGAGGTGTACGGAACCTGGATCGGCAACTGGGTCTGGCACCGCGATGTGCCGTACATGTACCTGAATAGCGCTAACCCGCCCATAGCGGCGGGCGCCTTCTATTGCGCGCTCGATGTACTTGTGGGGTTAACGGTGCGGGGAATAAAGGGACTTCCGCGTATGGCTTCTGCGCCTCGACTCACGGCCCAATGTCGTTAGATGTTTAGAGACCCGGACTTCTTGAGCACTCCGCAGCCATTTTTGTTCTATGCTTTCTGACTGGTGTTGGGAGCCAGTGTCTGGATATTCGTGGTTATCCGGCACGCACTCGGCAATCCGGCAGCCATCTCTGCTGAACGATGCAATGCGACCGGGAGCTGTTCCGGTTTGAAATCGGGAGACACGCTAATGCGCAAGAGAATCATCACCCCAGGTCAGAAAGCAACTGCAACTCCTGACCAGGACTGGTTGAATGTGCAGAAAATCGCGGAGGTGGAAATTACCTCGGAGGACGCCGCTCATCCCGTTGAATCCGCGTTGCTTGCCGGAGACGGCTCGGGGTGGCGCGCGGCAGGGCCCGGACAGCAGACGATACGGCTTCTCTTCGCCAATCCGCAACGGCTCCGGCGGATCTTGCTCAACTTCGTGGAGACGCGCACCGAGCGCACGCAAGAGTACGCCTTACGCTGGTCGCCGGATGGCGGGCAGTCGTTCCGGGAAATCGTGCGGCAGCAGTGGAACTTCAGTCCCCAAGGTGCAACCACCCAGACGGAAGACCACCACGTCGAGCTCCCGGCGGTCACTGTTCTCGAGTTGAGCATCATTCCGGAAATAAGCGGGGGAAATGCGATCGCTTCATTGGCGCAATTGCGGCTTGCCTGAATCAATGCCCTTGTTTGTCTGCTATTCCGTGAGTGGACTACTCCGGCTTCGTCTGGAGCCTTTCTTCCCGCGGACTATTGCGCAAACCAACTAGCCACAGAAAACATAGAGTACAAAGATGAGAAAACTTGGCCGTTACGAACCAGAAGTATTCGGTGCCTGCGAAAAAGGGCGCATTAGTTTCCGTGCGCCCGACAATGGCACAGCTCGCTGCGTTTCGCGACGCCACGCGCGCATCCTTTATTAAGAGACGACGCGTAAACATGCGTCTTTCGGCGGCCGATCTTATGGACGGTCAGGCCCGGGCGTATGGAGAGGGTGTTCCCGACCAAACGCTAATTGCTGGTGTCCTTCATAACTACGTGTCGGGGCGCCTGCATGAGAAGAGGTCGCGTCTAAACGCCGGCTCAACAGCGACCGCCCGCAAGCGTGCGGCGCGTTAGCCATCATGAAAGAACACCATGCTTGAACTCAGACCCACGTGCGAGAACTGCAACAAGGCCTTGCCACCGGACTCGCTCGATGCGCGTATTTGTACCTACGAATGCACGTTTTGCGCGACGTGTGTCGATACTGTTTTGGGTAACGTCTGCCCGAATTGCGGCGGCGGGTTTGCTCCCCGACCGATCAGGCCGTCGAAGAACTGGAAAGGCGACAATTTTCTGGGCAAGGACCCGGCGAGCACAAAGGTGAAGCACAGGCCGGTCGATCCCACGGTTCATGCGCTGTTCGCGGCCAAGATCAAGGTCATACCCCCTGACAAGCGGTAGCGAGCGAGCTGCCAACACCGATCTACGCCTGGTTCACCGAAGGCTTCGACACCAGGGACTTGAAGGAAGCCAAGGCACCGCTCGGCGAACTGGAATCCGCATAAATTAGATTGGCGACAGGCTGCATTCGCCAGCATACATGTAGAACATGGTTTTGGCTTTTTCGCATTTCCTCTTCTCCTGTGCGGTATGTTTCGATTATTCTTGGTTTATCTTCGCGCATTTTTACGAAGAAAACGTATGACTTGCGATCGGGGGAGAAATGGCAAGGTTAAGCAATAAAGTCGTCGTGCTGACAGGCGCGGGCAGCGGCATTGGATTGGCCGTCGTCAAATTGTTCGTGCAGGAAGGCGCGAAGCTGATGCTGGCAGGACGCAACGAGGCGGCACTCGCGTCCGCGGTCAAGATGGCGGGTGAGCCGAACGCGAAGTACTTGGTTACGGACGTTTCGAAGCCCGGGGACAACGAGCGCCTCATCAAAGCCGCCGAAGAGAGGTTCGGCAGCATCAATGTCTTCATCGCCAACGCCGGCGTGGAGGGGGCGACGGCGACAATCGTGGATTACCCGGTCGAGGCCTTCGACGAGGTGATGGCGGTCAACGTGCGCGGCGTTTTCCTGGGGCTCAAGTACGCGATCCCGGCGCTGAAGAAGCGGGTGGGCGGGAGCATCATCATCACTTCCTCGATCGGCGGGGTGAAAGCGCGCGGTCAGGGCAATTCGGGTTACATCGCCAGCAAACACGCGGAGATCGGCCTGATGCGCACCGCGGCGCTGGAATGCGCGCCGTTCAACATCCGCGTCAACTGCGTCCTTCCCGGGCCGACCGAAACCCGGATGATCCGCAACATCGAGGAGGGCCGCTCGCCCGGCGCGCCGGAGAAGGCTCGGGAGGCGATTCTCGCCGGCCTGCCGCTCAAGCGCTACGGCACGCCCGAGGAAATTGCCAACCTGATGCTGTTCCTCGCATCGGACGAATCGAGCATTTGCACCGGCGGCGTGTATCTTGCCGACGGCGGGCTGTCGGCGATCTGACGCCGGGTGCTTGCCGACGCCGGATCGCGCCCGACACAGGCCGGGCAAACTTTACTTATATTGAGGGTGCTTTCATGACTCCTGTCTCCGCAGCAATCGCACCTCGAAAGCGCATCGCGCTGGTCGCGCACGACAACAAGAAGCAGGACCTGCTCGAATGGGCGCGCTTCAACCGCGACCTGCTTGCACACCATGAGTTGCTCGCCACCGGAACCACCGGCATCCTGCTCGAAGATGCCTTGCATACGCCCATCGAGAAACTCCAAAGCGGGCCTCTCGGCGGCGACCAGCAGATCGGCGCGAAGATCGCGGAAGGGACCATCGACTTCGTCATCTTCTTCTGGGATCCGCTTGAGCCTCAGCCTCACGATCCCGACGTCAAGGCGCTGCTCAGGATCGCCGTGGTCTGGAACATCCCGGTCGCTTGCAACCGCGCCTCCGCCGACTTCATGATCTCGTCCCCCCTGATGTCGTCGGTGTACGAGCGCCGGCTCCCGGACTACGCGACGTACCGGGAGCGTACCATCGGCGGCGAAACTGGAATTCTCTGAGCCGGGTTCTGTCCGCGCCGCATCGAACGATGTTGCAACAGGATCCAGCCGACGGCCGCATCACGACAGAAGTTCGAGATGGCCTGTTTCTGATCGGCATCGACCGGCCCGCGAAGCTGAACGGCTTCACGCCGGTGATGCTGCGCGGGCTGGCGCAGGCGTATACCGCTTTCGAGCACGAACCGCGGGCGCGTTGCGCGGTGGTTTTCGCCGAGGGGCCGCACTTCACCGCCGGATTGGATCTGCCTAAGGTTGCGCCCCATCTCGGCGGTAACACGTTGCTGGTGGAGGAAGGCGAGATCGACCCGTTTGGGCTGCGCCCGCCGTTTCGCAGCAAACCCGTGGTGGTGGCGGTTCAGGGTATCTGCTTCACGCTCGGCGTCGAGCTGATGCTGGCGGCCGACATCGTAATCGCGGCGTCGAATACGCGCTTCGCCCAACTGGAGGTCAAGCGCGGTTTGCTGCCGACCGGCGGAGCGACCATCCGAATGGTGGAGCGCGCCGGCTGGGGCAACGCGATGCGCTATCTGCTGACCGGCGATGAATTCAATGCGCAGACCGCGCTGCGGCTCGGCTTCATTCAGGAGATCGTGGATCCCGGGCGCCAAATCGAACGCGCAGTCGAGCTGGCGAAACATATCGCCGGCCAGTCGCCACTCGCGGTTACGGCGACTATCGAAAATGCCCGCCTGGCGCAGCGCGAAGGCCCTGCCGCGGCAGCGGCGCAGTTTGGCGGCACCCAAACCAGGCTGCTGGCATCCGCGGATTTCGAGGAAGGTATGCGCAGCTTCAGGGAGAAGCGGCCACCCCGCTTCGGCGAAAAGTAGAACGCAGGCGCAGCTGGAGCCAACGTTGCGCCGCCCACGAAATTAGCCGCCCCGAAAATACGCCGTGTACCTGCTGTCGCAATTTGACGACAGTCCCAGAACTGCGAAACTGATGAAAAGTTTGGGACAGGCTTGCATAATGCGTTGCCCGAAGCACTGGCTCCGGCAAACGCGGCGCGGCGTGCGATGACACGTGCCGGGTTCCCCGCCGTTCCCAAAATAGAATGTTCATTACTATGGGAAAAATCATGATCTCGATAAAGAATCTCGATCCCAAACTCGTCATCGGCTTTGCGCTCGGCGCCATTGCGCTATTGATCATAGGCGGAGCCGCATGGAACATGGGCGAACCTCGCTGGCTTAATTCTCTGGTCTGCCTGTTCGGCGGGCTGCTTGGATGGTGGTTCGGCATATTGGCGTCGCCGCCCGAACAAGGAGAGAGGCGGCCATTTTCCGAATTCGGCAAGACCCTGCTCGCGTTCGCAGGAGGATTCATTTTCGCGAAAACTGACAGCGTCTTCGACGTGTTTCTGATCAAGGACGGCGCGCCGGATCAGTTGTTCGTGCAACGCGTGCTGCTGCTCGGCATAGCTTTCTGCCTCGGCGCGCTGTTCACGTTCTTCGGCCGACGCTATGTCGGGACCGGCACCTGAGCCGTTATGCAGACACATCATCGAAGAACTTACGCGGCATGGCTGCTGCCGCTTCTGGCGCTGACGGCCTCGCCCGCGCATGCCGAGAAGAAGTACGGGACTGGCGTCACCGATACCGAGATCAAGCTCGGGCAGACCATGCCGTACAGCGGCCCGGTGTCGGCATTCGGGACGATGGGCAGGGCCGAGGTGGCTTACTTCGAAATGGTCAATGCGGCGGGCGGCGTCAACGGCCGTAAGATCCGGCTGCTGTCGCTGGACGACGGCTACAGTCCGCCCAGGACGATTGAGCAGACACGCAGGCTGGTCGAATCCGACGAAGTCCTTCTCATGTTCAGCTCCTTCGGCACCCCGCCGAACACCGCGGCGATGAAGTATCTGAACGCCAGAGGCGTGCCGCAACTGTTCATTGCGGCGACCGGAATGAAGTGGGGCGATCCCAGGAACTTCCCTTGGACTATGGCGTTTCTGCCAAGCCAGCGGACCGGTACCGCGGGCTATGTTCAATACCTGCTGAAAAACCGCCCTGACGCGAAGATCGCGGTGCTCAATCAGAACGACGATTTCGGCAAGGACTACGTCAAGGCGCTGAGAGATCACCTCGGAGCCAGGGCCGACAGGATGATTGTCGCCGAAGCGTCCTACGAGTCGACCGATCCGTCCGTGGATTCGCAAATCGCCACATTGAAAAGTTCCGGCGCCGACACGCTGTTCAGCTTCGCTTCGCCGAAGTTCGCGGCCCAGTCCATCCGCAAGGTCCACGACATCGGCTGGAAGCCGCTGCACTTCATCCCCTACAGCGCCACCTCGGTCACGGCAGTGATGCAACCCGCGGGCCTGGAGAAATCCATCGGAGTGATTTCGTCGGCTTACGTGAAGGATCCGACCGACTCGCAATGGAAGAACGATGCCGCCACGAAGGAATGGCTGGCGTGGATGAAGAAGTATTTCCCGGACGGCGACCTGGCGGAAATCTACAACGTCTACGCCTATACCAACGCGCAACTGCTGGTCCACGTGCTGAAGCGCTGCGGCGACGAGCTGACGCGCGAACGGGTGATGAAGGAAGCGGGGAATCTCAAGAATCTGGGATTGCCGATGCTGCTGCCCGGTATCAGCATCAACACCAGCCCGACCGACTACGATCCGGTCAAGCAATTGCAGTTGATGCGGTTCGATGGCAGGGAATGGGTGCGCTTCGGGGAAGTGATCGGCCGCTAGCGCGGATCACAGCGCCGCGGCGCCGGCGCGCGCCACTATACCGTCCTGGAAAGATTGCACACCCGACACGCCGATGCCGCCGAGAAACTGCCCGTCTTTCACCAGCGGTATGCCGCCCTCCAGCGGCACCGCGCCCGGCAGGCCCATCATGACCGTGCGCCCTTCGAGAACGTTGTCCTCGATCGCCTTGGTCGGCCGCTTGAACAGGATTGCGGTTCTGCCTTTCGCTTCCGCGATCCGGCTGGACGCCTTCTGTGTACCGTCCATGCGTTCCAGATACATGAGGTGGCCGCCGTCATCCAGCACCGCGATCACGACCGCCCAGCCATTCTTTTCCGCTTCAGCCCTCGCGGTCACTAAATTAGAAAAGGTCAGAAAGGTTTGGATAGGAGTTGAGTGGCGAAATCCTTGTAATTTATCTTC
>JANOGP010000365.1:0-4556 GCA_031406075.1 Betaproteobacteria bacterium | reverse complement strand
TCATGCCAACGAAGGCGCGACCGCAAGGCCCCAGTTCTGCAGATCTTCGTCTATGGCGGAGCGTCGGCGCTCGGCATGGCGGCGCTCGGCCGTGGAAAGCACGGGATGTTGTCGCCGCCCATCCTGGCGGCGGTCGAGGATCACCTTTATCTTTTGCGCGCCGGAAAGCTCCTCCGTCAGCAAGTCATAGAGCTCGGTGTTCGAGCGTGCCACGATGAACAGTTGGCCGAGCTCGGACACTTCGGTCTCGCGTCGATCCTGCCAGGAGCGCATGTCGAGTTCACGCATCAAATCGTCCGCAGCCACGCGGTGTTTCTTTGCGGTCACCTCTTCGCCCAGCGCCGCGTTGAGCCGGCTCAAACCGAGCAGGATCTCGGCCACCAGCGGCCGCATTCCCAGTTGCTCCGCCAGCCGCGTGGCGGCGTCATAGTGTTCGAACGCGGCGGCGGCGCGCAGCGGATTTCCACTCGCCGCAACGTTGCCGAGGACCGCGTGCGCCGCGGCCTCGTGTCCGCGCTCTCCCGCACCGCGGGCCAAGTCGAGCGCTTCCTGGGCAGCCGCCTGAGCACGCGTGTGCTGGCCGTCCGCAAGATAGCCCTCGGCGAGGCTCGCCATCCACGCGGGCAGGTGCGCGCGGATGCCAAGTTCGCCACTTAAACGCACCGCATCCTCCAGCAGGCGCAGCCCTTCGGCTACATGCCCTAGCCGCACGAAAGCCGTGCCCAGGAGCGAGGACGGGATCGGCTGCCACACGGTCAGGTTCCGGCGCCGGCATGCCTCGAAACTGCGCTCCAGCGGCAAGACGGCCCACGCCAGATAGCCGCGCTTGATCGAAATGAAACCGGTGATTGTCCAGGCAATCGTCTGGCTGTATGCGTTACCCATCGCCTCCGCGGCGAGGCGTGCACGCTCGAGGGCAGAGTATGCGGCCTCGAAGTTGCCGCGCTCGGCCAGGCTCATCGCCAGCCAGCCACAGGAGGCGACGTAGGAAGTCCCGGCGCGCGACTCGTCGAGCAATTCGACGTTTTCCTTGAGGATGCGTTCGGCGCGCGGGAAATCTCCGAGCGCGAGATAGCTCTGCCCCATGTATTGGCGGGCCAGCGCCTCGAGTGCGACGTCCTTGGTGGCGCGGCCCACTTCGAGGCAACGCTCGCCGTACTCGATCGCAAGAGCGGTCTCCCCCTTCAGATAATGGTGGTTCACCAGATAGGTGTAGACGCGGGCGAGTCGCTGCTCGTCGCCGAGATCCCGGGCAATTCCTTCGGCTTCCCGCGACACCTTCAGCACCTCGTCGAGACGCCCGAGTTGGAGCAGCGGGGGCCTCAGGTCCAGCCGGAGATCGATCGCTCTCTCGAGTGTCTGGGGGGTCTGGGCAAGATGCCCGAGCGCCTTAAGGGCCGCCTCGAATGCGCGGACGGCTTCCTGGTTTGCCGCACGCGCGACCGCGCGCGTGCCCACCTGTCGGTTGTAGATCTCCGCCTTGTCCCACACCTCGCCACGGGTGGCGTGGTAAGCAAGTTGATCGAGCTGGTTTGTCAGGCGTTCACTGTACAGCGTCTCGATCGCCTCAACGATGCGCGCGTGTAGAACGCGGCGCTGCTCGCGCAGCAAGCTTTCGTAGGCGACGTCGCGCGCGAGTGCGTTCCTGAACCTGAACTCGATGTCTGGAAACAGGCCGACCTCGTCGAGAAACCCGGCCGCCTGAAGGTGATTGATCGCGCCGCGCAGCGTATCACTTGGGAGTTCTGTCACGGCCTCAAGCAGCGCCTGCGGCACATCGAGGCCGATTACCGACGCGGACTGAAGGAGAAACTTCTCCTCGTTCGACAACCGGTCAATTCGTGCCGCCAGCACTGCCTGCACGGTTGCCGGAACCTGCAGGTTGCCCATTCCACTGGCCGCTCGATATGCGCCGGGCTCGCCGACAAGTGCCTTCGCTTCCGCCAGCGTGCGCACCAGTTCTTCGAGAAAGAATGGATTTCCCCGGGCGCGCTCGACCAGTAGTTGGCGCAGCGGTGCCAGCGAACGGTCGCTGCCGAGCAGCGACTTGAGCAGTTCTTCCGCGCCCGCAATTGCCAGTGGCACAATCTGCAATTCGTTGAAACCGACGCAGCCCTGCCATTCGTGCACGAATTCCGGACGGTATTCGAGGATGAGCATCAGGCGGGCCGAGTGGATGCGTTCTAGCAGGCCGTCGAGAAAGACCCTGGTCTCCGCATCCACCCACTGCAGATTCTCAAGGACGATCAACACCGGTTCCCGATCGCTCTCCTTGAGTATGACGTGGGTCAATGCGTCGAGAATGTGGCGGCGCCGCGCGCGCGCATCGAGCCCCCGAAACGGGTCGTCCTCAGGGAGGGCATCCAGCAGCGACAGGATGGGAGGGCCCGCACTCTGGAGATCGGGATCGATGCCGGAAAGCTTCGATACGACCTTCTCAGTAATTTGGGCAGCACTGTCGGCATCACCAATCTCGAAGTAGCGGCGCAGCAATTCGATGATCGGAAGGTACGAGGTTGCTTTTTCAATGGCCAGTGAACTCGACTCGAGCAGGCGCCAGCCCTCGATTTCCTGCGAGTGGACAAATTCGTAAACAAGACGGGTCTTGCCCAATCCCGGGTCCGCGGTCACTGCGGCAACCTGGCCATGGCCGGCCCGCGCCTCGGCGAGCATCTGGCGAAGGCGTTCGAGTTCCGGGCGTCGGCCGACAAACTGGCTGAGCCGGTGGGCAACGGTCGTGCTCAGCATGGAACGATTGGGCATGGCACCCACCAGTTCGTAGACCTCGATCGGTGCGTCGAGACCCTTCACTTGCCGAAGCCCAAGGGGATTGACCCGGATGGTCCGCTCGGCCATGTGGTAGGTGCTGGGTGCGATGACCGTTGTACCGGGTGTGGCCATTTGTTCCATACGAGCCGCGAGGTGCGTGGTCTGGCCCACCGCGGTGTAATCCATATGGAGGTCGCTGCCGATCGAGCGCACCACGACCTCCCCGGAGTTGAGCCCCACGCGGATGCGTACATTCAGGCCGTCGGCCCTTTGAATCTGGCCGGCCCACCGGTTCACGCTGTCCTGCATACGAAGGGCCGCGTAACAGGCGCGCATGGCGTGGAATTCGAGTGCGAGCGGCGCGCCGAAGAGCGCCATGATGCCGTCGCCCATGACCTGGTTGACGGTGCCCTCGTAGCGATGGACCGCCTCCATCATCCGCTCGAGGACCGCGTCAAGGAGCTGACGCGCTTCCTCGGGATCTCGATCGGCCAGCAGTTCCATCGAACCCTTCAGGTCCGCAAACAAAACGGTCACTTGCTTGCGTTCGCCCTCCAGGGAGCCCTTCGATGTCAGGATTCGCCCCGCGAGATCCTTCGGCGTATACAGTTCCGGAGAGGCGAAGCGATTGGACGATTCTGCTGCGGCTGCCGCCGGATGGGCACAGTTGAGGCAGAACTTTGCCGATTCACCAAGGACGGCCCCGCATTTGGCGCAGGTACGCGTCAGTGCTGTCGCGCATTCCTCGCAAAACTTCGCTCCCGCGCGATTCTCGTGCTGGCAATTCGGGCATTTCATTTGTATTTATTAACCCGGTTTGAATGCAACGCAGTATTTCAGCGATGCGCCCAATGCCGGAAAACCTCATTACTTCGCGTCTCTTGACGAGATCGAAGCGGTCCGGCAGCGCATGAGTGAAACAGGTTTCTGTTTAGCCGCAATGACCCGCGAACATGGCCATCCTCCTGCTTTTGGCCGTTTTTACGTCGCTTTTCCGGGTGTCAGGCGAGTCCCCACCCCGGACTCGGGTCCAAAGCCCTATCGCCAAAGTCTTTTTATAGAGTCGTTTAACAAAATCCACAAGCCCAAACGGTCTCAGCAATGTCGTGGGCATGGGTGACACGAGATTTGAAATGGGTAAGCCGCAGGAGTGACAACCCGATTCATGGGGCAGGTGGTCCCATGCAGCCGTTCATTGGGAGGGTGCCGAACCTCTACTACACCTCTTTGGAATCAGCCGAGGGCAATTTCAAACCGGCCGTGGCTCGGGCTCGCGGCGCGGCGCATTGACCGGCGTTCGGGAGGCTTTCATTCCGCAAGGTTGGTCGATTTACGCCATGAAACAACTGATTCTCAAGGAGAACTTACTTGATGCGTCCAGGGGATTAGATGTACCGGGACGGTTTGGGACCTGTAAAAAATTGGGCCGACACTTTAAGTGTCGGCCCGTTTTGACTCAATCTAACTGCAATCTTGCGCTCTACAACTCCGCCCCGGCTAGTCGCCATTTGCGCCGGGCTGTGTGCCCGTGCACTCGTAACTGCCGGAATCGGAGGTTTCTCTTGCTAAACTCGCTTACTCCTCGATCGCACGGCCCTGGGCGTCAACTGTCTTCTTGCCCTGTAGGAACAGCTATAATAAGTGTAGCAGATGTAAAATATGCACGAGTATCTATATCCAAACCTATAGTATACATATGATGAGCTCATACAATAAAACCTAATATTCCGATCGAAATAATAGCATATACCATACCAATATAACCAAAAACAGGTTTTTTTGAAAAA
>JANOGP010000330.1:0-1892 GCA_031406075.1 Betaproteobacteria bacterium | reverse complement strand
GAGCACCCGATTGATGGTAGCTCGCGAAGGCCCTTCTGCCTTGGCCTCGGCCTGCAGCGCGACCTGGATCGCACGCGCGCCATACTCGCCCAGGACGCTCTCTTCCCGCAGGCTCGTGCGAAGAGCCACAATATGCTGCTCAAGGGAAGCCGCCGTGCGGTTCCACGCACGCCCCGACTTGCGGCTCGAAAACGCGCCTCGGTCCAAACGCTGATCGATGGTGCGATTAACCCAGAGCGACACCGTACTCACGCTGCACCTAAACTCCTTGGCCACCTTACGCAGAGCACGCCCAGATCGAACAGCGCGCACCATCTCACGTCGCTTGCGCTCAACGGATTTTTAGCCATGACTATCCTCCATAAAAAACCAAAACCTTACTTCAACTGTTCGGCGAACGCTGAGACTCAAGTGTTCGGCGAACGCTGAGACTTACCCGGTCACCAGTCACCGCTTCTTAGTGATTGTCGCGGGGCACGCCCTTGCTCGTTGAAATCCGCTGATACTTGACCGCGGGCTTGAGCACCATGCCGTGCGAAAGCTCATCGACCATACCGCGCTGGATTTCCTGCCAGGGCGTCTGGCTGCCGGGAATCTTGAAGCCGCCCTGCCTCTTGAGCGCCTTCTTGCGCCTCTCGTACTCGGCCTTGCTGATCAGGATATTGGCGGTACGCTTGTTCAGGTCGATGCGTACCTGGTCGCCCGTCTTCAGGATCGCGAGGCCCCCGCCGGTCGCCGCTTCCGGTGAGGCATTCAGAATTGACGGCGAGCCGGACGTGCCCGACTGCCTTCCGTCGCCGATGCACGGCAGTTCCGTCACGCCGTGCTTGATCAGCTCCGCGGGCGGCTGCATGTTCACCACTTCGGCGGAGCCGGGATAGCCGACCGGTCCGGTACCGCGCACGAACAACATGCAGTCGTCGTCGATTTTGAGCTTGGGATCGTCGATGCGGTGGTGGTAGTCCTCCGGTCCCTCGAACACGATGGCACGGCCTTCCCATGCGTTCGGATCTTTCCGGTTGGAGAGGTAACGCTTGCGGAAAGCATCCGAGATCACGCTGGTTTTCATGATTGCGCTGTCGAACAGGTTGCCCTTGATGTTCAGGAATCCCGCCTTCTTTTTCATCGGTTTCTTGTACGACCAGATCACCATTTCGTCTTCGATCTTCGCGTTCTTGCAGTTCTCATAGAATGTCTTGCCGTTGACGGTCAATGTGTTTTTGCGGATCTTCCCGGCCTTGATCAGCTCGCTGACTACCGCAGGCACGCCGCCGGCGTGATGGTAATCTTCGCCGAGATATTCGCCGGCCGGTTGCAGGTTCACCAGCAGCGGGATGTCGTAGCCGATTTTCTCCCAGTCGTTGTTGTCGAGCTTGACACCGATGTGGCGCGCGATGCCGTTGAAATGAATCGGCGCGTTGGTCGAGCCCCCGATCGCCGAGTTGACGACGATCACGTTCTCGAAGGCCTCGCGCGTCATGATCTTCGAGGGTCGCAGGTCTTCCCATACCATCTCGACTCTGCGCTTGCCGGATTCGTAGGCGTTCACCGCGCGATCCTTGTGGGGTGCCGGGATCGCGGCGCTTCCGGGCAGCGACATGCCCAGCGCCTCGGCCAGCGAGTTCATCGTGCTCGCGGTGCCCATGGTGTTGCAATGGCCGACCGACGGTGCCGAGGAGGCGATCAGCTCGATGAATTGCTCGTCGTTGATTTCGCCCGCCGCCAGAAGTTCGCGCGCCTTCCAGACGATGGTGCCCGAACCTGTGCGCTCGCCGCGGAACCAGCCGTTGAGCATCGGTCCGCCCGACAGCACGATGGCCGGTATGTCCACGGTCGCCGCCGCCATCAATTGCGCTGGCGTGGTCTTGTCGCAGCCGGTGGTGAGCACCACG
>JANOGP010000328.1:0-2841 GCA_031406075.1 Betaproteobacteria bacterium | reverse complement strand
TGGCCGCTTCGATGAGTCCTTCCTTCGCGGTTTCAAGATTGCTGCCTGGCGCGAGCGGGATTGCGACCAGCGCAAGCTGGTAGTTTCCCAGGCGCGAATGGTTTTTCAGCGCATGGCCGATGTAAAAGCTGTTCGGGAACTGGGCCACCCGCCCGGTGAATAGATTCTCCTCGCTCATCTCCAGCACGGTGGTCGAAAACAACGTCTGGTCGATGACTTCGCCCTTGATGCCGTTGATTTCGATGACGTCGCCGAATTCGAAACTGCCCGAAGTGGTGCGATGAATGTACCCGAGTACCGAGGTCAGCAACTCTTTCCCGCCCAGCACCAGCGCCACGCTCAGCGCGGCGAAGGAAAGCGCGGCGGCTCGCAGCTCCGCGCGCCAGACGAACAACAGCGCCACGAAGGCGATCAGAAACGAGAAATTGCGCCAGAACACCGAGGCGCGGAGCTTGGTCTCCCGTGACAGCCACCCCCTGCCCCGCAACGCGGCCGAGATGACGATGTTGACGAGAATCACCGCCGCGACAACGACGATCGTGCCGACAATCTCGACCCCAAGGCCGGCGAGAAAAGAATCAGATTCCATTTTGTGCTGAAAGATCTTCCGGATTAGGTTAAGCCACGCAGCCTTGCCGCAAACTCGTCATTCTAGCGAATGAAAGGCAAAAGGTAAGAGGCTAGAGGAAGCCGGCCGATGGCCGGCATAAAGAGCGTTGACGCAAAGGAGTGCAAGAAAGTACGCAAAGGGGAGCGATCAACTTACGCCCGTAACGTTCGTCACGGCTTTTACGCAGCACACAGTATTCTTTTCAATACCTTACTTTCTATACCCGCTCGACGGGTGCCCTTGAGGGGTACGCAGCACTCAGCACAGATTTGTCGTCCTTCCTTCATCATTCATCATCCTTGCCCTTCCCGGGCACTGCGCACCGAACACTGATGCACTTGCCGTAATGCATCTTTCATCCCGGCCCTTCGTGCCGTCACGGAGTTGTCGCCTGGTCGTTCAACTCCGTCTCCGCTCCGGGGAGAGGGCCGGGGTGAGGTGCCTTGCTCCTGAACAGCTGCGCAGGATCGACGCCGATGGCGCAGCGCAGCGCGTCCTCGACCGTTTCCAGCCACACGAATTCCAGCTTGGCGCGCGCGGCCGCGGGCACATCCTCCAGGTCCTTCTGGTTGCGCTTCGGCAGCATCACGGTGCCGATGCCCGCGCGCAATGCCGCCAACACCTTTTCCTTCACGCCGCCGATCGGCATCACCAGGCCTCGCAGAGAAATTTCGCCGGTCATCGCCACGTCGGAGCGCACCGGCTTATCGGCAAGCATCGACGCCAGTGCGACAAACATCGCCACGCCCGCGCTTGGGCCGTCTTTAGGCGTCGCGCCCGCGGGCACGTGCACGTGCAGGTCGGTTTTTTCCAGCGATTCGCCGCTATACATCTTTGCCAGCGTCAACGCCGCCTGCGCCGACTCCTTCATCACGTCGCCCAGTTGCCCGGTGAGGATGAGCTTGCCGGAACCCGGCACCCTGGTGGCCTCGATGAACAGGATGTCTCCGCCCACCGGCGTCCACGCCAACCCGGTCGCAACGCCCGGCAGTGCCGTACGCAGCGCCAGTTCATCCTCGAACTTTCGCGGCCCAAGGATGGCGTGCAGGTCCGAAGCATCCACGCTCACGCTTACGGCGTGCCCTTCGGCGATTTTCATCGCCGCGGAACGCAGCACCGCTCCCATCTCACGTTCGAGATTGCGCACGCCGGCTTCCCGCGTGTAGTCGCCGATGATGGCCTTGATCGCGGAATCGGCGAGTGTCGCCTGCTCCGGCTTGAGGCCGTTGGCTTCGAGTTGGCGCTTTACCAGGTAACGCCTGGCGATCTCGAGCTTCTCTTCCTCGGTGTATCCCGGGAGATGGATCACCTCCATGCGATCGCGCAACGGCCCGGGAATCGTGTCGAGCACGTTGGCGGTGGCAATGAACAGCACCTTCGACAGGTCGAAATCCACGCCAACGTAGTTGTCGCGGAATTTCGAATTCTGCTCCGGGTCCAGCACCTCCAGCAGCGCACTGGACGGATCTCCATGGAAGCCTCCGGCGCCGAGCTTGTCGATTTCGTCAAGCAGCAGCACACCGGTGCGCGATTCCGCGCGACGTATCGCCTGGATGATGCTGCCCGGCAGCGCCCCGATATAGGTGCGCCGGTGGCCGCGAATCTCCGCCTCGTCGTGGGTGCCTCCCAGCGCCACACGCTGGAACTTTCGCCCAATGGCGCGCGCGATTGACTGCCCGAGCGAGGTCTTGCCAACGCCCGGCGGGCCGACGAAGCACAGGATCGGGCTTTTTCCCTCGGGATTGAGCTTCCTCACCGCAAGATATTCGAGAATGCGGCGCTTGATCTTCTCCAGGCCGTAATGGTCTTCGTCGAGCACTTGCCTCGCTTGCGCGATGTCGATCGGATTGCCCGGCTCGGACTTCCAGGGCAGTTCGCTCAGCCACTCCAGATAAGTGCGCAGCATCGAGCCCTCGGCGCTGCCTTCGCCCATCCTCTGCAGGCGCTTGAGCTCCTTCACGGCGTGCTTGTGCACGTCCTCGGGCATGCCGGCTTCATCGATGGCCGTCTTCAGTTCTTCAATCTCGGTCGCGGTTTCCGCGCCCTCGCCCAGTTCCTTCTGAATCTGGCGCATCTGCTCGCGCAACACGTGCTCACGCTGGCGCTCGTCGAATTCCTTGCGCGTCTTGTCCCCGATCTCTTTGGAAAGCCTCAGCACTTCGACGCGATCGCCCAGCAGCCCAAGCACCTTGTCCAGACGCCGCTTGAGATCGAAGGTTTCGAGCACCACC
>JANOGP010000322.1:0-2381 GCA_031406075.1 Betaproteobacteria bacterium | reverse complement strand
AATCGGCAGGATGTACTCCTCGGTGGTCGGGCAGAACAGGCTGCTCCTGCACACCGAGGTCACCGACGGGTTCCAGGTCACGTCCGACCGCGACAGGTACCTGAACAGATTGAACGCGTGCAGTTCCTTCTCGAAACCGGGCTCGGCCTTAATCTCGGGCTCTTCCTGCCCCACGTCGGCAAAGGCACGATTGATCGCATAGCCATTGGAGTCGTTGCGCAGCGGCGAATCGCCGTCCAGCCCCGGCATGCGCTTGGTCGCCACGCGGAATCGTTCGATCGCGGCGAGGTTGTTGCCGTTCTTCTCCCCGAAGGCGGTGTTGCCAGTCTCCGAGGGTGCGGCAAACGGATCGAAGCCGGCGTTCACCCAGTCGGAGAGGATTTCCTTGAACTTCGCCATCGCCTTCGGAGTTTCGAAAGTTTCGACATACGAAAGTCCGGCGCCGTGGATGGCCTCGTTGTAACGGCCGGCGAACAGTTCGACCTTGCCGTACAGATTACGGGTGCCGAACACGGCGTCGAAATTGACCAAGCCGTAGAAAAAACCCCAGGCCACGTCGCGCATCATCGCGCGCAGGAAAGCATCCGCGCTTATGGTATGCGACTGGCGCTTGCCTTTCGCCGGCCAGGTCAGGGTGACGAAGTATTCGTCGCGGGCTAAAGTGAATTCGCCCAGGGTGAAAGTCTTGTAGCCGGCAATGGTTTCCGGCAGCTTGAAATCAACGGGTGCATTCATGTTGGTTCTCCGAACTAATGACTGATAAATGATCTTCGATCGAGGCAGTCTCGCCTTACCCCTCGCCCCTCGGCCCTCACCCCTCGTCCCTCGCCCCTCACATTCACTTCGCGCAGATCTCGCCCCACTTCTCTTTGGTGAGATCGCCCTTCAGGGTCTGCTGGATCATCGCCGACGGGCGCGTGGCTTTGAAGCGGTAGGCCGCGCCCTTGGGCAACAGCGCCTGATGGCCGCGCTTGAGTTTGACGATGCCCATGCGTTTGCCCTTGGGCTCGCCTTTTACCAGCACCGTGCCTTCCTTACCGGCGGGCGCGACCGATTCCGCCGCTTCGAGCTTCACGTATTCGATCTCGACTTCCCCGTCCATGACCACCGCGAACTCGTCGTGCGCGCAGGCCATCCACGGCGATGTGCCTTCGGCGCGAATCGCTTCGATAACGTACTCAAGGTTCTTCGCGACTGCGACTTTCTCGTACGGCTTCGATTTCGACGCCACTTCGAAGACGTTCGAGAACACGTAGTACTTGGGATTGTCGTTCATGATTTCCATGGTCCCCTTTTCATATTTGCCGAGGGACCCGAAAACGGTGTGATAGGTAGCCATACGTTCTCCTCTTCTGTTTTCCCGGATTACGGCAGCGGCGCGTCCGGTTGCCTGCCGTATCCCGCGGGCGCCGCTGGGTTGCGTCCCGCGCTTGCCGATTTTTGTTCGCTATGCGAACATTTGTTTTTATAGCGAACACATTAGGCCAGTCGCGCGCAGCCTGTCAACTCTGCGGCGAAGCGGATTGGGGAAAGACTCCGGATGAGACAGACGGCAAAGGCGGCGAGCGCGATTGCCCAGGTCAGGCCCAAGCGCCAGGGCCGCGGCAAGGGACCGTTCCTGCAGTCTTTCGCCAAGGGCCTGTCGGTGATCAGCGCCTTCGGCCGCGAAACGCGCACCATGACGCTGTCGCAGGTGGCCGCGAAGGCCGGGCTCACCCGAGCCGGCGCCCGGCGCATCCTGCTCACGCTGCAGACGCTGAGCTACGTCGGCTCCGACGGCCGCGATTTCTATCTCACACCGAAAATCCTCGACCTCGGCTATTCCTACCTGTCCTCCACCCCGCTCTGGGACCTGGCCGAACCTTTCATGGAAGAAGTGGTGAACGAGGTGCACGAGTCCTGTTCGGCATCGGTGCTCAACGACACCGAGATTCTTTACATCCTGCGGGTTCCCACCAAGAAGATCATGACCATCAACCTGTCGATCGGCAGCCGCCTGCCGGCGTGGTGCACCTCGATGGGCCGGGTGCTGCTCGGAGGCCTGAGCGAGGATGAACTCGCTGCAGTCCTGGACCGCAGCCAGATCAAGGCGTACGCCGCGCGCACGGTCACCGATCGCGCCAGGCTCGAGCAGATCATCCGCGACGACCGCCGCAAAGGCTGGTCGCTGGTCAACCAGGAACTCGAGGACGGGCTGGTATTGGTTTCGGTGCCGCTGATCGATCGCTCGGGCCGAACGGTCGCAGCCATGAACGTCAGCTGCCAGGCATCACGGACCTCGGCGACCGAGGTCGCGAAGAATTTCCTGCCGGTGCTGAAGCGCGCAGCGGACCAGATCAATACCGCCCTGCGCTTCCGCCCCGCCTGAATCGCCACATTAC
>JANOGP010000306.1:0-2865 GCA_031406075.1 Betaproteobacteria bacterium | reverse complement strand
AGAATTGCCGGCGCCGAAGATTCCCATCGCGAAGCCCTGGCGCGCCTTGCCGAACCAGCGCGCCACATAAGCAATGCCCACCGAGAAACTGCCGCCGGCCAGCCCTACGAACAGCCCGAGCACCAGGAAATGCCAGAACCGCGTCGCCTCGCCAATCAGCCAGATCGGCACTACGCAGGCCAGCATGAGCAGGAAAAAGACGATACGGCCGCCGATCTTGTCGGTGAGCATGCCTAGCGGCAGACGAACCAGCGAGCCGGTTAGAACCGGAGTCGCCACCAGCAGTCCGAATTCGGTCTCGTTGAGCCCGAGGGTGGTCTTCAATGGAATGCCGATGACCGCGAACATCATCCACACCGCGAAGCACACAGTGAACGCCGCCGTGCTCATCACCAGCACCGACAGCGATTGCTGCGAACGTGAAACCATGTCTGCCTCCGTGGGCTCCGGCGACGTTTACCAATTGCCACGTCACCAGGTCGATGCTGTTTTCCTGCACGAAACTTCCTGTCGAGCGGCACTCTACACAGGCGCCTTTCGAGAACGATTGACATAAGTCAAACCGCCTGCCATCCCGCCGGGACCACAATTCATCCGGCATGTGCCGCAGTTGCGCTAGGGAGGTTTTGCATGCGTTCCATATCGGTCCCGCTGATGACAATTGGCCTGTTGGCCCTGCCCGTGGCGGCAGGCGCGGAGGATGCCTTGTCGCTCTATGATGTGATCGCCGCAGGAAAGCCGACTCTGAACCTGCGGCCGCGCTACGAATTCGTGGATCAGGACGGAAGGCCCGATGAGGCCAACGCCTTCACGCTGCGCACGCTTGCCGGTTGGAAGACCGGCACATGGAAAGGACTGTCGGGAACGATCGAATTAATCGACGTCGGCAGGCTGAACGACGAATACAACGACGGACAGAACGGCAAAGTCAACTACCCGGTGGTCGCCGATCCTGACAATACCGACGTCAACCAGTTATACCTCGACTGGGCAGGACTGCCCGCCACCAACATCCGCGCCGGGCGGCAGTCGATAAAGCTCGACAACGTGCGCTTCGTCGGCAACGTCGAGTTCCGCCAGGTGATGCAGGTATTCAACGGCGTCACGGCCGAAAACACGAGCCTGCGGAACACGCGGCTCTACGCCGGTTACCTCGGCCGGGTGAAGACCGTCGACACCCGACAGCACGATACCGACACGCTGATGCTGAACGCTCGCTACACGCTCTCCCCGTCCGAGACGCTGGTCGGCTTCGGTTACTTCCAGGACCAGCCCGACGCGATTGCCGCTGGCGGCTTTTCCGGTCCGGCGCCCACCGATACCTCGAACCAGATCGTGGGACTGCGCGCGGACGGCGCCCACCCGTTTGGCGATAAGTGGAAGCTGCTCTACACCGGCGAATACGCAAAGCAGAACGACTATGCCAGCGGCGACGCAAGGATCGACGCGCATTACACGCGCCTCGGGCTGGGGGGCCAACTGGGCAATTACTCCCTGCGACTGGACCAGGAACTACTGAGTAGCAACGACGGTCTCTACGCATTCCAGACGCCTCTGGGAACGAACCACCTGTTCCAGGGCTGGGCCGATCAGTTCCTGACCACGCCGAGGCAAGGCCTTCGCGACACCTTCCTGAGCGCCAGCGCCAAGATCGAAAAGGCGCAATTGCTCGCCGAATACCACGACTTCAAATCCGATTTCGGGAGCATCGACTTCGGCGACGAATTCGACATCGGCGTCACGTACCCGCTGATGCAGAAGCTCACCGGCAAGCTCGAGTTCGCCGAGTACCAGGCCGGCGACACGACTTCCGGGAAAGTGGACACGCGCAAGTTTTGGCTGACGCTGATTTTCAACTACTGAGTGGGGTGAATGGTGAAGGGTTTAGACCCTCTTGCCTCCCGCCCCTCGCCTCCCGCGAACGGCAGCTCAAAGGGTCGCCCATTGTTCGCCATGGTTCGGGAGTACCATCCGACTCACAGCGGCGTGTAAGCCGGCCGCGGATTTTCTTGGGAGACCTATCATGACGCTTTGCCCGGTTGCGTTGGCAGTAGGCTGCATCAAGTGCCCCGTATTCAAGATCTGCCCCGTCAAGGGGATCATCGGCGACTACAAAAAAGACGCACCGCCCCGGGCGGACTTGAAGAAGAAGCGGTAGCGGAAGTTCCTTGACTTTGACGCACGAAAGGCGCTCACTGGATTTGCTTCCGCACGCCGGGACAGGGTCGATTCTCAAGCCCAAGGCATGACGATCCGGTTGTTGCCCAGGACATTCGCTGTTGCGCGCGCCATTTCGTTCGGGTGTGCCTGATGCGGACGGGCGGCGACCACCTTAAACCCGATGTTTGAGGGTTATCCGACCGGAGCGCCGAAGCAAACCGCAAGGGGCGTGACGCAAGTCGCGCCCTTTGTGTTTGCCGTTTCGGCAAACACGTGCCGGATTGCAATCTCTGCTTCTCCCCGTTTTCGGTCCCTCACATATGAGTTGGCGTCGCATTGGTCGGGCACTGAGTGTCAGCTCAAGTCCGAGCTTCTAAAGGCGAGGGGTTTACGGATCCCCTATCGGGGACTCTAAAGCGCCACAATGTGTAACCCATGTCCCCGGACTATTTTGTTACCGATCTCCCCGGCCGTTCACTGCGCCAATCGCTTGCGGCATAGCCGGACAAACCCCTCGTACTTAGGAACAAATGCAGCGGCCTTTGCATTCAATACCTTTGCGTCCTCGACCACGTGCGGTGGGCGCCCGTGGTCGGAAGCGCGCTGTCGATCGGAGAAGACGGAAATGTGACTTTGATCACCGACCGGGACCGTACGGCGTGCAATCTCCGAGGCGAGATCGCGTGCAGAAGCATACAGGGCCTT
>JANOGP010000304.1:0-4405 GCA_031406075.1 Betaproteobacteria bacterium | reverse complement strand
GTCGCTTGCCGAGACGGTGTATGTGGGCATCAAGCAGGACATATTCGATTTCCGCCTGCTGCCTGGCGATCGATTCACAGAGAACGAAGTCGCCCTGCGCCTGAATGTCAGCCGCACCCCTGCGCGCGAAGCGCTTTATCGGCTGGAGCGCGAGGGTTACCTGCAGGTGCACTTTCGCAGCGGCTGGAGTGTTCGCGAACTCGATTTCAGGCAGTTCGACGAACTGTACGATCTGCGCATCGCGCTTGAAACCTCCGCGGTGAAACAAATCTGTGATCAGCCGGCGCCTCCGGATCTTGAGGCGCTGAAGCTGGTCTGGCTGGTGCCGCCGGATGCACGGCTCACCGATGGGGAGCGCGTGTGCGCGCTGGACGAAGCGTTTCACGGTACGCTGATCGGCGCCACGGGCAATCGCGAAATGACGCGCTGCCATCAGGAGGTGACCGAACGCATCCACTTGCTGCGCCGGCTCGATTTCACCGAAGACGGCCGCATTGCCGCCACCTACCAGGAGCATGCGCAAATTCTGCGCGCGGTGCTGCGGCGGGACGCAGATCGCGCAATCGGGTTATTGCAGGCTCACATCGAGACCAGCAAGATCGAAGTCCGAAAAATCAGTCTGCACAAGCTGCTTTCGGCGAGGCGATCCTAGCGCCGAACGCGCGCGCCAGCCTTCGGTGAAGTACAGGGACCTTTTTTCAGTGCAGCCGGGCGACGCTGGAAGGCATGCTCGGCGCAACCGGTAGGTTCAGCGCCAGCAATTCCCGGCCCAGCAGCGTGATGCTGCCCTTGATGCGGTTGTCTCCGGTATCGCTGAACTCAAATTCGTACACCCGCTTCACGCGCACGCGGCCCTCATCGTCCCGGCCGAGCCGTGTGCGTTTCAGCATCACCGTCCAATCGAGCAACTGCACACCTTCCGCGGTGCAGGCGCGGCGGCCAGCATCGAGCGCCGCTTCGCGGGCGCGCATGCTGTCCGTCCAGAACCAGGCGCCGGCGAGAAAAAGAAGGAGAGTGGTAATTTCGATCATTGGAATGTCAGTGGCTAGAGGCTAGAGGCTAGAGGCTAGAGGCTAGAGTCAAGAGGCTATAAAAGACTAGTTGAACTTATCGTAGTACTTGCTTTTTCTCCTCACTCCTCACGCCTCACTCCTCACGCCTCTCGCCTCACGTCCCTGCCCATGGCTCAGGACCTGCCGGTGAGAATCTGATAGAGCGAGTACAGCATCCCGGCGGTGGCGCCCCAGATATAGCGATCGCCGTAAGCCATCGAGTAGAAGTGGCGGGTGCGCCCGTTGAATACGTCGCTGTGGCGCTGATGGTTCACCGGGTCGAGAAAGAATTGCAGTGGCACTTCGAATACGTCGGCCACCTCGAACGGATCGGGCCTCACGTCGAACGGAGGCTCAACCCATCCGACAATCGGCGTCACCCGGAATCCGGTCAGGATATCGTAGTCTGGCAGGCGCCCGATGATCTCGACGCATTGCGGGCTCAGCCCGATCTCCTCCTCGGCTTCCCGCAATGCGGTGGCTATGCGGTCGGGATCGCCTTCATCCACGCGTCCGCCGGGGAAACTGACCTGCCCTGCATGGTCGTGCAGGTGAGCGGTGCGCTGGGTAAACAACAGTGTCGGCCCGGCAGGCTGATTCACCACTGGCACCAGCACCGCTGACGGAACCGTCTCACGACCCGCAGGGTGCGTGTAACGAGGGAAATTTGCGTCCTCCTGGAGAATGCCCTGCCGACGCAGACGCTCCGCCAGCCAATCTCGGGTATAGGTCGGGAACTTAAAGTCGTCGGAGGGAGACAAAGGTCTGCGATGCATTCGAAACGAATGACACTATTTTATCCTTCTCGCAAAGGTATAGAATCTTCAGGCATCCTGGAACGGCGGCATTTGACTGCCGGCAGACGGGTGCGGCCACGAACTGCCGAAACACAACACGAGGAGACGACGATGAAACTAAGAAGTCTGATTGCTGCCGTAATGTTCGCAATGGCGGGTAGCGCGTTCGCGATGCACTGCCCGATGGACATGAAGAAAATCGACGAAGCAATGGCGAAGAAGCCGGACATCTCCGCCGCCAAGCTCGCGGATGTGAAGAAGCTGAGGGCCGAAGGCGAGAAGTTGCACAACGACGGCAAGCACCAGGAGTCGGTGGACACCTTGGCCAAGGCGATGGCGATTCTGGGAATTCAATAACCAGGCACATGCACTCCAACCCCGCTCCGCGGCGACGCGCAGCGGGGTTTTTGCTTCCCAACTTCTTATGGCAAGCCTCGAGTGTCCCGCACCAGATCTGCGCTCATAAAGCCCGCTGCCTGGATGATTTTTCTCATGGTCACGACAGCCCAGCCGGCACTTGCCGATTGCCAGTCGCAACTGCGCCTGCTCGCCGACGATCTTAAGGACGCAGTCCTGACCGAAACGCAAAAGAACGAACTCGCAGCCGCCGTTTATGAGGCCCGGCGTTACTGCTGGGTTCACCAGGAAAAGCCGGCGATGGGTTACATCGGCAAGGCCCGCAAGGTCGCCGGACTCAAGCCGCCGGCAGATGAATTCGACTGGGAGACCGTTCCGCTGGAGTCTCTTGAACCGAAAGAGCGGTGACGAGCGACGAGTGACAAGTGACAAGAAACTTAACCAAGTCTAGTCACCTTGGGCGTTGCGACTTTGCGTTTTACCTTTTACCTTCCACTTTTAGCTTCGTGTGTCCGTCAGGACACCGCGCCGCCACAGGATGAGCCGGATCCGGCGGTGCAGCCGTAGCAGTGATTCGCGGTAACAATCCTTCTCGTGTTCAATTTAGCGGTGTCGAAGTCGCGAATATGCCTCGGCGCCCCGTCGGCCAGCGGCATATCCAGCATCTGGTTGAAGTCGCAGTCGTAGAGCGTGCCCTCCCAGCCAACCGACAGCGTATAGCGGCACATCACACCCGCCGCCGCGGTGGGATTGAACGCATTTGCCAGCCGTTCCATGTAGCTCTCGTAGTTTCCGCTCTCAATAAGAAAATCGAGAAAGCGGCTGATCGGCATGTTGGTGATCGTATACAGGTGGTTGAAAGTCACGCCGTGGCGCCGTGACAACTCGCGACGGAACTGCGACTCGGCGGCGTCCTGCTTCGCCGGCAGAAAAGCGCCGACCGGGTTGTGCACCAGATTCAACGCAAGGCCGCTGCCATCCACGCCGTAACCCAGGCCATTCAGCATCTGCATGGCCAGGATGGATTTCTCGAACACGCCGTCTCCGCGCTGGGCATCCGTTTGCGCAGACAGGAAATACGGCAGCGAGGCCACCACTTCCACACGATTACGCGCCAAAAATCCGGCGAGGTCCGCCTGCGGTTTCAGCAGCAGGACGGTAAGGTTGCAGCGGTCGATGACGTGGCGTTCCAATGCGCGGGCCTGCTCGACCAGCCAGCGAAAATTGGGGTTAAGCTCCGGCGCGCCACCGGTAATATCGACGGTCGGAATGTCGGTCTGCGACAGCGCCCTGATGCACAACTCGGCTGTCTCGCGGGTCATCTGCTCGGTGCGCTCGGGCCCGGCATCGACGTGGCAATGCCGGCAGCTTTGATTGCAGAATTTTCCGACGTTGATCTGAAAAACCGTGATCCCCGTGGCATGAAGCGGATCGATTCCCGCCGCCACCAGCTTTTCCTGGAACGGCGGACAGGCCTTCGCCGCCGCAAGCCTTTTCAATTGCCCCTCGCTCGACGCCAGCGGGTCCCTGCGGGAAAGAAGTGTGAGTCCCATGTCCGCAGTCCTACATTGACAATTTGTCGACCACGTTGCGCATCTGCACGCCATGCACCAGCGACGAGCCCCCGCGAATGGCACACGCAACGTGCACCGCCTCGGTCATTTCCTCTACGTTCGAACCCTTTTCGAGGCAGTTCTGCGAATAGGCATCAATGCAGTAGGGGCACTGGACCGCATGGGCCACGCCCAGCGCGATCAACGCCTTCTCCCGCTCCGACAGCGCGCCTTCCGCGAACACCGCATCGTAATAGCCGATGAATTTTTCCCACAACTCCTTGTTGCCCTTGCCCATCTCGGCGAACTTGGACAGATCGTGGGGGTGGTAATAGGTCTCCATGCAAACTCTCCCTGTTGCGCTTGTACAGCGGAAATAATACGCAGCCGTTCACGGCTTGAATGAGTCTCCGGGAAGCTTGCGGACAGGTCAAGCGATGGGCCAAGAAAAACCAGTGCTGAGTGCGAGGTGCCAGGTGCGAGGTGCGAGGTGCCAGGTGCGAGGTGCGAGGTGCGAGGTGCGAGGTGCGAGGTGCGAGGTGCGAGGTGCGAGGTGCGAGGCGCGATTTTTTAGGAGGAGCGATGAATAAGTCTCTTGTAGTTTCCGCCTTTAGGCGGAATATCTCAGTGGCGGCGGCGGTCCTGA
>JANOGP010000297.1:0-2752 GCA_031406075.1 Betaproteobacteria bacterium | reverse complement strand
CTTGAGGTGGGCGGCCACCTTGCCGGCGGTGCGGAACTCGCGGTTACCCAGCTCGGGGTTCTGATGGATGTCGCGCCGCCACTCGATCACCCTGGGCTCGAGTTGATCGGCCATCCGGTCGATATCGGCGTGAAGATCGGCGGCGAACGCACCGGGGGCGAACAGAATAAACCATGCAACAGCCTGGCATACGACGCGCAGAGGCAAGGGCACAACGGGCTCCTTTCGAGCGGATGGTTTCAGCCGAGTTTGGTGCGCCAGCTTGCGCGAGTCAATCCTGGTCTCTGGACAGCTCCTCTGCCGCGGCGTTGACGCTCAGGAATACCTTGCCGGGCGCAATTGCCGCCAGCAGATCGCTGCGACGCAGGCGGTCCATGACGGGTCCTTTGACATCGGAAAGATGCAGGCTCAAGCCGTTCGGGCGTAGCGACTGCGCCAGCCGCTCGATAGCTTCCACCGCGGTCGAGTCGATTACGCTGACGCTGCTCATCACCAGGATCACGTGTTTCGCCGACGGATGTGCGGCTATTTCGGAAACGATCGCCGATTCGACGCGGCCGGCGTTGGTGAACGTCAGGTTCTCGTCGACGCGCATGATCAGCAGTCGCGGCCAGGTCTCGACGCGGTGGCGTTTTACATTGCGGAAGTGCTCGCTTCCCGCGATACGGCCAAGTACGGCGATATGCGGGCGGGACATCCGCAGCACCAGGCTGCCGAGCGAGGCGGCAATGCCGATCGCAAGCCCGATCTCGATTCCGAGCAACAGCACCGCCGCCGCCGTGATTGCAAGCACGCTGCCGTCGAGGCGATCGTAGCGCCACACGGCGAGCGCGCCGTGAAGGTCGATCAGCTTCACCACCGCGACGACGATGATCGCCGCGAGCGCCGCCTTTGGCACCGTCGAGAGCAAGTGCGCGAAAAAGGCGGCAACCAGGCCTACCAATGCCGCGGTCACAATGGAAGCAACCTGGGTGCGGGCGCCGGCGTTGTAGTTCACCATGGTGCGCGAGAACCCGCCCGCCACCGGCATGCCGCCCGAGACGGCGGCCGCGAAGTTGGCGCCGCCGATTGCTATCAGTTCCTGGTTGGCATCGATGCTCTGGCGGTTGCGGTTGCCGAGCGTCTTCGCGATGGAAAGGCTTTCGACGTAGCTCACCAGGCTGATCAGAAGCGCGGCCGGAAGCAGAGCGAGCGCCGAGTTCCAGGGCAGGCGCCCGAAACCAAGCTCGGGCAGTCCCGCCGGAATCGTGCCGACGACCGCCACGCCGGATCGAACGTGCAGAGACCACGCCGATACCGCCAGCGTCGACAGCAACACGACCGCGAGCGGCGACGCGCGCGATATGAATACCAGTGGCGCGCCTTTCATCCCGAGTTTGGCCAGAACGCGCTCGAGCGGGGCGCCCGACATGAGCAGAAACACGATGCCGGCAATCCCGATCGCGGCGGTGGCCGGCGGCGTCCGCGCAACGGTATCGAGCAGCGCGGCCGGAAGGCCCTCGAAGGATGCGTTGCCCGGCATCGAAACGCCGGTGAGACTGGGCAACTGCGAAACGATAATGATCAGTGCGGCGGCGCTGGTGAACCCTGAAAGCACCGGGTGGCTGATCAGTGTCGCCACTACGCCGAGCCGCAGCAGTCCCATCAGCAGCAGAATGCCGGCGGCGAGCGCGGCAAGCATCAGCGCCGCGGCGGCTGGATCCGAGCCAGGTGGCAGCTCATGCAGCGCGTGCGCAACCATGATTGCCGCGACCGACACCGGCCCGACTGCGAGAGCGCGGCTGGTGCCGAGTGCGGCGTAGACAATCGGCGGCCCAATGCTGGCGTAGAGACCGACCTGCGGCGGCAGCCCGGCGAGCAGCGCGAACGCCATGCCCTGCGGCACCAGCAGGATGGCTGTGATGATGCCGGCGATCAGATCGCCGCCAAAGTCGTCCCGGGTATAGCGGCGCAGCCAGTGTGAAATCGGCAGCCATCGGGCAAGCGCCCTCTCTAACGACGAGGGGAGTGCCGGCGGGCTCATTGCGCTACCTGCGATGCTATCGGGCTTGGCTGCATGACGCGGTCCGCTCGACGGTTCTCGAGGTTTTATGGTCGAGGGCGGATTTATTGGGAGGTGGTTTGTGGTCCACGCCGGGCGTCTGTGTTACCGCTTGCTTCTGACGTGAGCAAAACGCGTGGCAGTCCTCAGCGGAAGCGGTAGAGATAACCGATACGGTATGTGCCGCCATCGTACTTGCCGCCGCCCCGATCGGCTTCCGAATCGAACCAGCTCGCGCCGAAGTCGAGTGCCTGGTTGCCCGTGATCGGGATGTTGACGCCAACTTCGAACAACAGCGTGTTGGCTTCCATGCGGTAGGCGGTGACGGGCGTACCGCCGAATGCGTCGGCAAAGGCCGGATCCAACGCCGTTACGTCGGCGTAAGGACTGAGCTGGCCCTGGGTTGCAAGATTATTCGCGGTGAAAACGTGGTCGCCGTCGATCCAGGTCGTGCTGCCGTAGATGGTAGTTTTTTGTGCGACGCGATAATCGAGCGACAGCCAGGCCCTCGTGGTGGACAAGTCGTATAGCGCTCCTTCCTTCCCCTCGCGTTCATCCAGCCCCAGTCCTGCGCCGAAACGGATGCGGTCGGTCATATGCTTTCCGACCGAAACAGATCCGCTGACGATGTAACCGTCGCGCAACTCGCTGTCGCGGTATCGCACCACTTCGGCCGCACTGGCCACCTCAATCCACGGGCTCGTAAAACCT
>JANOGP010000209.1:0-1531 GCA_031406075.1 Betaproteobacteria bacterium | reverse complement strand
GCCGGCGCGGAGATTGGGAATTTTTCCCGATCCTGTTGGGAGGCAGTCCCTCCCGGTAGCTTCCCCGGAACACTTAAATTCTCACTCTTGCCGCACCGGGCAGGCCCGTGCCACGATCTGCGGCGCCGGAAACGGCTCCCGAAGGACGAATGCGGGTTCGTATCCATTCCCTAACCAACTATAAGAGCAGAAGGGAACACAGATGGTCGTTCGCGTATACCCGGCCCCTCAGGCCCACCTCGCCATCGCCGTCACCCTGGCACTGTCCGGCGGCTTGGCGCATGGCGCCGAAGAGAATCCCGCCGCGGCACTGGAGGCGCCGACCGTGGAAATCATCGGCACCACCCCTCTTCCCGGGATCGGGGTACCGGTCAACCAAGTGCCGGCGAATGTGCAGGCCGCTACCGGGGCAGATATCCAGAAACAGAAAACTCTGGACCTCTCCGAATTCCTGGACAGCAACCTCGGCAGCGTCACGCTCAATCATGGGCAGAACAATCCGTTCCAGCCCGACGTTAATTTCCGCGGTTTCTCGGCCTCGCCGCTGCTAGGCACGCCTCAGGGATTGTCGGTGTTCATGGACGGCGTGCGCGTAAACGAACCCTTCGGCGACGTGGTGAATTGGGACCTGATTCCGCAGAACGCAATTTCCACCATCAATCTCATCCCCGGCTCGAATCCGGTGTTCGGGTTGAATACGCTGGGCGCTGCGCTCTCGGTGAACACCAAGTCGGGCTTCCAGTACCCGGGCGGGTCCGCTTCGATCTACGGCGGGTCCTGGGGCAGAAAAGCCGCCGAAGTCGAGTACGGCACGCACGGAGAAGACATGGACTTCTTCGTCGCCGGCAACTTTATCGACGAGGACGGTTGGCGCGAACACTCGCCCAGCCGGCTCCGGACGCTGTTCACCAAGGTGGGACTGGAGCGCGAGGACACCGACCTCGACGTGTCGCTGATGCTTGCCGACAACACACTCGAGGGCACACAGGCGTTGCCGCTGGGCTGGCTGGATACGCGCGAACAGGCCTATACATGGCCCGATCGTAACGAAAACGAGCTCGTGTTTCTGAACGCTCGCGCCAGCCAGTTCCTGAGCGAGGACAAGCTGCTCGCCGGAAACATCTACTATCGGAAATACACCAACGATAACTTCAGCAGCAACGTCAACGACGACTGCGAGGGCCTGGATAACAACGGAAACCTTATCAATGATTGCAACGAAGGAATTGAGTTTCAAGCCATTAACGACAGCAGCGAAATCAAGACCACCGGCTACGGCGGTTCGGTGCAGTTGACGCTCCTTCGTGATCTCGGCGGGAAGAAAAACAATTTCACGGTTGGCGCCAGTGCCGACCTCGGCAGGACCGACTATTCGCAATCGGAGGAAGACGCCGACTTCACCGCCGCGCGCGGAACGGCCGGCACCGGAGTTTTATCCCTTGAGACCGACGTCAAGACAACCACCGACTACTACGGCCTTTATCTCACCGATACCTACTCATTCAACGAGCGGTGGCACCTGACTTTGTCG
>JANOGP010000160.1:0-3037 GCA_031406075.1 Betaproteobacteria bacterium | reverse complement strand
CATCGCTTACGTCGCCGGGCAGGCTCGCCCAGCGCCCCACCTGCAGGGTGATATCGGCATCCGCGCGGGTGAGTTCGGTCAGGGTGAAGCTCGCTCTCGACAATTCCCGATAGACCTCGGCAAAATTCTTCGGCGGCGCGGGCGGCGCTTCCTCGATAGGCCGGTCGACCAGAAAGGGGCGCAGATCCAGCACCGGAACGGTGAGCGTGCCACTGACTCTCGGTTTGTCTGACGAATAGTCGAAATCGAGGTCGCCGATGAGCGAGGTTCCACCCATTGCCGCGCCAAGCTGTATGAGCGAGACCTTGCCCGGTTCGAAGGTGATGGTGCCGCCAATGCCGCTGGCGCCCACCGGGGGAAGTTTGGTCTGGAACAGACGTTCGAACTCGAGCAGGTTCTCGGTGCCGAGGCCGAATCCGATCCGGCCGCTGCGGCCTGACAGGGTTCCGTGCGCGGTAAGCGTCGAACTCAGGAAAGTGAGCGTCAGTTGGATCGGCCAGGGCTTGCGGGGATCCGACAGATCCGCCGGCACACCGCCGGTGAAGTCGAGCCGGTAGGGAAATTGTTTGTCCACCGCGCCGTTCAACCGGACCTTGAGCGGCTGCCCGGAGGGTAACTGCGCGGATAGCTTGTGAAGATCGAAGTAGTGGCTTTCACCAGACGGGTCGATGTACTCGACGTTCAGGTTCTCGAGCGTGACCTGCTGGATGTCCAACAGGGCGAGCGCGCGGTCGGCGGTGACGGCAGCAGGTGTCCCGGGCTCCGTGGCGCCGGGCTGCGCCGCGATCCGCGCCCGGAGGAAGGTCCAGTTGTTGCTGCCATCGGACTTTTTCTGCAGACGCACGCGCACCTGGCTTCCGGTGACTTCTTCGATCTGCAGGCGCTTTTGCAGTAACGGCCAGAGGTCGAGGGCGAGGCGTGCCTCGCCGAGGCTGGCAAAATCTCCGCCCGCAAAACCCGGTGCGTTGGCGATGTGCAGTCCGCCGACCCGCAATTTCGGACGCGCGGAAATCTCCAGTTCCATCGGCCCGTCGAAGCGCACCGTGCGCCCGAGGGCGTCGGAGAAGACCGTGGCGACTCGTCCGCGAAGCAGCGAGGCATCGACCGTTATGCCCACGAAGGTGACGTAAGCAAATGCCAGAACCCCGATCAGGAACAGCGACCCCGCCGTCCACAGTGTCCGGCGCAGCAGCCGGCGAAACGCAGCTCTCGGAATGTCGGTCGGCATGGCGCGATTATCCGCCAAGCCGATGGGTCCGCACTGCGCAGTCTTGGTTCATAACGGCGAAACGCCTTTGCGCGTCGCGGAACTTGTACAGAGCTTCTCTAGCGCAGCACGTCGCCGGCTTCGGCCTCCTTGATCACGAGTTCTACGTCTTCGGGCAGCATCAGCCGATGCTCCTGAAGTTTTTTTGCCGCTTCGGCGACCTTGCGCACATAGCCGTCGTGGGTGCCGTAAAGTTCCTCGAGCGATGGACGCGGGTCGCCTTGGGCCTTCGCGACGGCCCTGGTCGTTGGCAGCGGAATCGTCGAGCCAAGCAGGTCGCACAGGTCCGGACCGCCAAACTCCGCGGTGCGGGTGTTCCAGCCCAGCAGCGTCGCGGCTGGTGCCTCGACGAAGGGATGGCGGATTCCAGCGATGTCATTGCCGATCGCATCCACCTGCGGCACCAGGACCTTATGGGTGGCTACGGTCTCGGGAATCAACAGATCGATCACGCCGGAATTGCCGCGCACCCGCGGGCCGAAATTGCGGTCACCGGAGCCGTTGTAAAGTCCTTCGTAAGTCAGCCCGGGGATCTTGGGCAGCTTCAATTCCGAAGGATCGACAAGCGTTCCATCCGCGAGTCTGGGCACGCTGGTTGCAGGTGGCGGCGTGTTCCTCTTCACCCACTCGTCCAGCGCCACCACAAGTGCGCGCAGCAGCGGACCGGGGTGCACCGGGTTGCTGAGCTGCTCGCACTGCCGGTTGCCGATGCCGCGGTGCGCCGCGTCGGGCTTGAAGCTGCCGTGCTGCAAACTGGAAAGCAGGTATCGGCGAACCTTCGACGACTCGTTGAAGTCCATGGTCCCGCCTTCGCTCGCACCGGTGAGCGAAGCGCGGAACTGCCAGTACTCGTTCGAGGTGTCTGTGTGGATGATCTTCGGGTCGGTAAGCGGGCGCTTGAGGATGCCGTCGGGAGTATTGGTGAATGGATTGATGCGCACGGCGTACTGGCGCGGGAAATTGGTGTCCGGGACATAACGCTCGCGGTGCTGTTGTGTGAAAGGATTGGGCTGCGCGAACCGATAGTTCAGGAACAGCTTTTGCACCCCGGCGACGTGGATGTGCATGCCGTCACACACCCGCCGGTCTTTCTCGTCGACGTTGAATCCCTGGTAGAGATAGTCACGCAGGTACATCCCCGACGACGAAATGCCCTGGCACAGCGTGGTCCTAATGCCGAATACGGGGTTCGGATTGCCGGCGGCGTCCTTCTGGTCATTCTTAAGGAAGGAAACGAAATCCCGGCTGGTGAGATAGCCCAGCCCCATCACCGGCGAGCCGGTGGCGCGATACAACAAATGGTAATTGCGGTCGTTGCGAAACCCGCTCTTCACACAGATATGTTCGACGCTGGATTTTCCGGGCCAGCCGTCCGGGCAATCGGCGAACGCCCATTCGTCGTCGCTCACCGGTTCTCCGCGCGGAATGCCGGGACCGCCGGGGCGCTGCGAATCGCTGGCGATCACATAAAGTTCCGCCTGCGCTTCCTTCCTGTCCGTGGACACGGCCGGATAGGACTTGAACGCCGTGCCGCCTGACAGCGGCAGCGACGTGGGTTTGCCGCCGCCAAAATTGCGATCCGAGAACTCGGTGACGATACGTTCGGCGATCGGCTTGCCGTTTTCCTGCGCGATCGGGAAATCGACCGTCATGCGGTTGTCGCCGGGTGCGATGTCCGCGCCCCAGCCAACCCAGGCCAGCACGTAACCGCGTTTCATCAGGAAGCCATTGCCGAAATCACGCGCCGTCATCGGGTCGTTCATGTTTGCA
>JANOGP010000096.1:0-1928 GCA_031406075.1 Betaproteobacteria bacterium | reverse complement strand
TACGCGAAGGCGGATTTCTCGACGTCAAACCAGTGGTACGTGGATCATCTTCTGGCCGACTTCCCGAAGCACACGAGCAATGTTCTGGACATAGGCTGCGGCCCGGCCGACGTGCCGATAAGGCTGGCCCGGGCCAACTCCACGATTCACATTACGGCCATAGATGGCTCAGGCGCCATGGTCGCGCTGGCGCAAAAGGCAGTCGCGGCGGCCGGCCTGAGAGAACGCATTGCCACGGTGCAAGGCTACATTCCTGGTTTGCCTTTCGACGAGTACAGTTTCGACGCGGTGCTGTCGAAGGACCTGCTGCATCACCTTCCGGATCCGATGGTGTTGTGGAGCGAAGCCAGACGCCTGGGCCGGCGCGGCGCCGCGATCTATGTGATGGACCTGTTCAGGCCTGCTTCGCCGGAAGCCGCACGCACGGTCGTCGAAACCGTTGCCGGCAACGAACATCCGATTCTCAAGGACGACTTCTACAACTCACTACGCGCGGCTTTTACGGTCGAAGAGGTGCGTTCGCAAATCGGGCAGGCCGGCCTTGGTCTAGACGTCATCCAGATCAGCGACCGGCACATGCTGATCCGCGGCCTGCTCCCTTGAACCAAAGTTCCAGACCTTTTAGCCACAGAGGACACAGAGGACACAGAGAAAAACAAAAGGATTGGGATGGAAAACCTGGCAGCCATGAGCGTATCGTCCACGCAAATAGATCCAACAAGGGTCTCGCCCCGTTTCTTCACTTCGCATATTCTTTGATTTGATGCTCCTCTCTGTGTTCTCCGTGTCCTCTGTGGCAAACGCGTTTGAGGTTTGAATGTATCTGAAAGTCGATAACAAGAAGGTCTACGCATATACGGCCAACCATCCGTTCGACGCGGCGAAGCCGACGGTGGCATTTATTCACGGCGCGGCCCACGACCATAGCGTGTGGGCATTGCAGAGCCGCTATTTCGCCTATCACGGCTGGAACGCGCTTGCGCTGGATCTTCCCGGTCACGGCAAATCGGAAGGTAAGGCACTCGACCGCATCGGAGATCTCGCCGACTGGGTGGCTCACGTGCTGGACGCGGCCGGTGCCGGCACGGCTTCACTTGTCGGACACAGCATGGGATCGCTGATCGCGCTCGAAACCGCGGCGCGTCATCATGCCCAGGTGACGAAACTGGCCCTGGTCGGCAGCGCAGTGCCGATGCCAGTCTCCGAGCCCCTGCTCAATGCTTCCAAGGCTAACGACCACGTCGCCTACGAAATGATCAACGTGTTCTCGCACAGCAGCGCGGCGCAGATCGGCGGCAACAGGGTGCCGGGAATCTGGATGATGGGTTCGGCGATGCGGCTGATGGAGCGGTCAGGCAACGGCGTGCTCCACGCCGACTTTTCTGCGTGCAATACATATGGCGACGGCCTCGAGGCCGCAGCAAAAGTCAAATGCCCGGTTCTGCTGATCCTGGGCAAGCGCGACCAGATGGCGCCGATGAAGGCGGGGCAGGCCCTCGCGACCAAAATACAGAACGTGCGCACGGTGGCATTGGAAGGCGCCGGACACGCGCTGATGAGCGAGCAGCCCGACGCGGTGCTCGACGCGCTGATCGGTTTTCTCTAAGGCAAACTCAAGGCCTTACCACCAAGGCACCAAGGAAACCGGGAGATGGGCATACGCTCTCAACGATAGACTTGCCTCTTTGTGTCGAAGTAACGCTGCCGCGGCGCCTCGCGCACACTTTCAAGGAGAGCATTCTTGGAGTCCCGCAAAGCTCTCGCTTTTCTTGGTGTCTTGGTGGTTAGTTCTTCGTGTCTCTCATGGTAGGTACTGAATGTGCTTCTCTGCCTGCTTGATCAGCGTCTCGGCGTCGCTGACTTCGAACTTGCCCGGCTGCTCGACGTTGAGCGCTTTCACCACGCCGTCCACCACGAGCATGGAAAAG
>JANOGP010000094.1:0-17902 GCA_031406075.1 Betaproteobacteria bacterium | reverse complement strand
AGCACGTCCAGGCCCAACAATCGCGATGCGTAGCCAGAGAGGAGAGCGGAGAGGGTGGACTTGCCAACGCCCCCTTTCATATTGATGACCGAAATGACGATCGGACCTTTTGGCTGTGGCAATCGAGCACTCCCACGCTGTCAATTGCAGCATTGTAATCCGCGTTGCACGTCTCAGGGGAGAGTAGAACTGAGCTAACCCGGTTGTTCCCGAAGCTCTTGAAGGTAGACAATAGGCGAGGGGGCGTCCTTCAGGCCGCTGGATTGCCGGTGCATGTCATCCAGCGCGGAAACAACCGGCAAGCCTGTTTCTTTGCCGAGGACGACTATCGTTTCTTCCTGGATCATCTCGCAAAACTCGCCAAGCGCTTTCGCTGCTCGCTGCATGCGTACGTGCTGATGACCAATCACTTTCATCTGCTGCTCAGTTCCGATTTGTCCAACGGTCCGTCACTTTTGATGAAATTCCTCGGCCAGCGCTACGTGCAGTATGTGAACCGCGTCTACAAGCGCAGCGGTTCTTTGTGGGAAGGTCGCTTTCGTTCGAGCCTGGTGCAGACGCAGCACTACGTGTTGGGCTGCTATCGCTACATCGAAATGAATCCGGTGCGCGCCAACATGGTCAAGCATCCGATCGAGTATCCCTGGAGCAGCTACGGTGCAAATGCAGAGGGAAAGAAAATCGAATGGCTCACGCCGCACGGCGAGTATCTTGCACTGGGTTCCGAAGAGTCGAAAAGACTTGCCGCGTATCGAGGACTGTTTGCAACCGACCTGGACGCTGAACTGCTGCGTGAGATTCGAACTTCGACGCACGGCGGTTACGCGATCGGGGATTCGCGCTTCAGGGAGCAGATCGAACGCGCCCATCAACAGCGCGCCACGCCGCGCGGTGTCGGCCGTCCGGGCGAACCGGTTGGAACGAGGAAGCGGGTTTGAGATGATCACGCTATGTTGTACTCAGAAGTTGCTGCGCCGGTTGCGCGTCACCAATCCGGAATTGGAATCCTTACCGCCCACAAGTGCATTGGGAAACTGGTATGCCAACCTGGTTTACGTCGGCCGCACCCAATTCATTATGGCTACGAGCGAGCGATCTCTGTTAACCGTGCTGCTTCCGGCCGTCGACCTGCGGAAATCGCTGGTGCCAAACCTATGCGATGCGACTGCATTGTTGCTCCTGCACCTTGGAGTCGACGCGCAATGCGCCACACGGGAAACTGAAGCAATGCGGGAAGTGCGATTTGGTCGTACCGAAAGCCGCAGCTTCCTGGGATCGATGAATGACCTTTCGCGATCCCTGGAGTGGTATCTGCAAGGAGGCATTACGCCGATCGAGATCATGCTGCGCTTCGCGGAAACGCCCATGACAGGGGTCGCGACGCACGGAGAGTCTCATGGATATCCTGGCCAAGCCGCGAGAACCTTACTTGGGGTCGAGGGCGAGTGGTCGCGGCTGGCGCCATGATTTCCCGCAACCGGTTCTCGGAAATCGCTGGTGTAGTATCCCTCCTGTTTGCCCACATCATTCAACATTAGCTGAACATGGGAGGAGGGTCTCATGGTGATTTATGAACTACGCACCTACACTTTGCAGGTCGGCAAAATGGCCGAGGCGGTCAGGCTCTACACGGAGTTCGGTTACCCGGCGCTGCATAAGGGCGGGTTCGACAAGAAGCTGGTGGGCTACTTCCAGGCGGACACGGGCACGATCAATCAGTTGGTCCACCTGTGGAAATTCGACGATGATGCGGCCCGCCGGGCACACTGGGCAGCCTTGTTCGCAGACGCCGCATTCATGGAAGGGTTCGCGAGCAAGTTTCGCCCGCTGGCGCTGTCGCAGGAAGTGAAACTGCTGACCGCGGCACCCTGGGGCCCGCATCCCTGAGCGCGCGCGTCTGATACGGGTGAGCCGGCGGTATCTGGCCCGCTTAATTGCATCAGTGTCGCGCGCTCTACTGCAACGACAAGTCCTCTGTCCCGGCTCGGTCGTTGTCGCCGCACTTCCACTGTGTATTCCACTGCGTCATCCCCGAATCACAATTGTCGGGCGTGCTTGCGCGGCGATAGCAGAGCCGGTCTGGCTTGGTGATCGACCAGTGCCTCGGCATGTCGAGATATTGTTCGACCGGCGTGCCTTCCGGGGAATTCGGGCCCCACGTTACGTCCACGCGGCAGACGCTGTCCCACTGGTCCGACACGAGTTTGACGTCGCCTGAGATGGCGTGGGCGGTGGGGCCGAGCACGAATATGCAAGCGAATGTCCCGGGAAGAAATGCGGTTTGTTTTAGCATGGCGGCCTCCTTATATCGAACTCTGAACGGCGAACCGCCAACGAGCCGGGCGGCGGGAAAGCGCTGCAGCGGAGCAAAGCGTTTTCTCTAGCGGTGGGGCACAGTGCCGGCGCGCCAGTTACGCTCGGCGTCATCCCACGCGGCCAACGGCTGCAGGTCGGGCACCCAGGCCAGACCCGACTTGCCGTCGGACGAGCGCGCCTCGGGCGAAATCACCACGTCGAGCAGGGCCGGGCGATTCGCCAGCGCGCGCTCGATCGCGCCCTTCAGATCTTCCGCGCGCTCGACGCGCTCGGCATGCATGCCGAAGGCGCGCGCCATCTGCGCGTGATCGGCGCACTGCAGGTGCGTGCCGACGACCTTGCCGTGGGTATCGTTCTGGTCGTGCACCTCGATCTGCCACGCGCCGTTGTTGCCGACTACGATCAGCACCGGCGCCTTGTGCCGCACCGCGGTGTCGATCTCCATCGCGTTGAAGCCGAACGCGCCGTCGCCGGTGGCCACCACGACCTGCCGGTCGGGCAGCGCAAGACTGGCGGCGATGCCGAACGGTGTGCCGATGCCGATGCATCCGAGCGACCCGGGATCGAGGTAAGTCGACGAGGACAGTCCGACGCGCGCGAAGCTCAGGAAATCGCCCCCATCGGCGATCACGACGGCATCGGATCGAAGCTGGTTCTGCAGCTCGGCGAGCACGCGATTCGGATGGATGCGGCCTTGGCTGTCGGAGGCCGCGCTTTGCATCGACGCGCGCAGTTTCTGCGCGCGCTGCGCGTGCTGGCTGCGCAGGCCGTCGACCCATTGACGATCGATCGCCGGTGCGCGCTTGCCGGCCTTGCGCACGATGGCGGCGAGCGCGGCGGCCGGCTGCGCGAACAGCTCGACCGCGCCGCGCCGGTTGTCGCGAATCTCCGATGGCGCGTCGCCGATGCGCAGGAATTTCGCTTCGCCGAAGATCGCGGGCGAACCGTACGCGAGCTGGAAATCCAGCCGCCGTCCGATCGTGACCACCACGTCGGCCTGACTCATCACCGCGCCGCGCATCGCGGCGATCACCGACGGATGGCCATCCGAAATTAGTCCTTTGCTCTCGCCGGTGTCGAGATAGGGCGCGCCGAGCGCATCGAGAAAAGCGCGCAGTTCCGGGCCGGCGCCGCGCGCACCGCGGCCGCTGATCACCAGCGGGCGTTTAGCCGCCCAGAGCAGATCGACCGCCGCGGCGACGTCGTCGTCGCCCGGGATCAGCACCGGGCGCGGCTTCGGACGGAAATGTTCTTCGAGCTGCAGCGCTTTCGGCACTTCGCCGCGCAAAGTGTCGGTCGGAAAGTCGAGATACACCGGCCCGGGTTCGCCGCCCTGGCCAAACGCGCGCGACACCGCCTCGTCGAGTTCCTGCAGCACCAGCGAAGGCTCGCGCACAGTGCGCGCGTAGCGGGTGATCGGCCGCGCCATCTCGGCATGCGGCAGGTCCTGCAGCCCGCCGCGGTTTTCCTGCGCGCGCGGCGGCCCGCCGGACAGTACCAGTACCGAGGCGCGCGAGACGTGCGCGTTGGCAATGCCGGTCATTGCGTTGGTCATGCCCGGTCCGGCGGTGACCAGCGCAACGCCGAGTCCGCCGGTCAGCTCGCTGTGCGCATGCGCCATGTAGACCGCGGCGCGTTCGTCGCGCACGTCGATGATGCGGATGCCCTCGGCGTCGGCGCGCATCCAGATCGGCATGATGTGACCGCCGCACAGCGCGAAGATGCGGTCGACGCCGCGCGCCTTCAGGAAACGGGCGATGACGCCGGCGGCGCAATCGGGGGTCAGCGGGGCGGGTTGCATTTGTGGATTCCTCGGGTTCAGTTTGCGACGGTTTTCTGCTGTTTCTTCTGTGCGCGCAGGTCGATCGCGCCGGCTTGCGCGCGCGGATCGGTGCCGGCCGGGAAGATATGGATCTTCTGCACCTTGGCCGAGGTGCCCAGCGGCAGGCTGTCGACGAATAATATCCAGCCCGGCGCCTTGAAGTACGCCATGCGCTCGAAGCACCAGTCGAACAGCGACTGCGCGAGCGCCTTG
This sequence comes from Betaproteobacteria bacterium, assembly GCA_031406075.1. GTDB lineage: Bacteria > Pseudomonadota > Gammaproteobacteria > Burkholderiales > JACQAP01 > JACQAP01. The sequence continues at coordinate 13,551 of JANOGP010000094.1, read as the reverse complement.
CGCCCGGCCTCGTCGGCGACATCGTCGCGCGATTTCGCGATCACGCAGGCCATGATCTCTTCTTCGCGCACTTCGTCCGGCGCCGCAATCACCGCTACCTGTTTCACCTTGTCGTGCGCGGTCAGGCAGGCCTCGATCTCCGCGGCGGCGATGTTCTCGCCGGAGCGGCGGATGATATTTTTCTTTCTGTCGACGAAATAGAGCATGCCGGTCTCATCGCGCATCACCGCGTCGCCGGTGTGGAACCAGCCGCCGCGCCAGGCTTCCTCGGTCGCTTCGGGGTTTTTCAGATAGCCGGAGAAAAATCCCTTGCGCGGGGACTCAGCGCTGTGCCGGATGATCATCTCGCCCGGCTCGTTCGCCGGCAGGTCGCGGCCCTGCTCGTCGACCACGCGCGCCTCGACCCAGACACTCGGCCGGCCGAAGGATCGTGTGTGTATCGCGCGCGGTTCGATGCTGTCGCTGATCAGCCGGCCGGTCTCGGTCATCGCCCACATCTCGACCACCGGAAAGCCGAAGCGCTTCTCGAATATCTCATGCTGGCTGGGCTCGACGCCGGCGCACAGCGAGAATCGCACGTTGTGCTGGCGCTCCTCGGGGCACGGCGGCAGCTTCAGCAGAATGTTGGGAATGATGCCCTGGAACTGCGCCGCGGTGGCGCGCGTGGCCACCAGGTCCTTCCACCAGGTGCTGGCATGGAAGCGGTCGGGAAAGATCAGGCAACCGCCACACAGCAGCAGCGCCGGCGTCGACACTGACAGGGCATTGGCGTGATGCAGGGGCAGCGGGTTGTACAGGCGCTCCTGGCCTTCGCGGAAATCGAGCCGACCGCCGAGCGATAAGTAACAGGCGCCGAAGCTGTGGAAATATTCGTTGGTCAACACACAGCCCTTCGGCCGGCCGGTGGTGCCGGACGTATAGAGAAGCGCCGCCTCGGTGGCAGAGCCCGGCGTGCCCGATTGCGCCGGCCGCGCCGGCGCCGGCAACACATCGGGGAAGCGTTCGAACGATACTACCGGCAGGCCACTGCCGATGTCGCGCGCAACGGCTTCCATTTCCGGCAGACGGCGGTCGATCGCGATCGCGAGGTTCGCCTCGGAATGCTCGACCACGTAGCGGATCTCGTCGGCGCGATAGTCGGGATTGATCGGCACGACGCCGGCGCCGAGCGCGTTCAGCGCATAGTAGTGGAAGAAGAACTCCGGGCGCTGGTCGAACAGCATCGCGACGCGATGCCCGTAGCCGAAGCCGGCGCGCGCATAGATACGCTTTTTTTCTTCGACCGCGGCGAGCGTCTCGCTCCAGGTGACCTCCCAGCCCTCAGGGTGGTATGCGCGGCCCGCCATCGGGGGCACCGCGTAAGCCGGGCGATCGCCGTGTTTTTTCGCCGTGCGTTGCAGGGATTCGAACAGCGTTCCGTATTTCGAGGCGTCCATGGTCGTCGTGGTTAGAAGACTGCGTCTGTGTCGATTGAGCTTGGATGGGAGACAATGATGAAGGAAGTGTCTGATCGCTGGCAAGCGGACCACGATGGTCAGGCTCGCGGCAGTGCAAAAACTTTACTGACGAGTTGAGCCCTCCCGGAGAGCGTGATACGGTTCGACGGCCCAGGCGCCAGCCTTGTACGCCAACTGTGAGCACTCATGACGCAGCCCTTCAAAGTCCTCTACATCGGTCCCGCCAAGTCGGAGACCTTCGACACGACATCGCTGGAGCAGCAGAGCCGCGCCGTCCTGCTCGCCGGGGGAACGCTCATCCGCTACGGGGGCAACAGCGCCGCTGAGCTGATCCAGGCGCTGCAGGATGCGGATGTCGCCATGCTCCAGGGCCACGGCTTCGACCGGGCCGCCTTCGCGCACATGGGCGTGCACGGCCGCTGCAAGGGCCTCGTCTCTTTCGGCCACGGCTACGACCATCTCGATCTCGACGCGGCTACGACCAACGGTGTGGTGCTGGCCAACACGGCATCGTTCGGCACCGAGGAAGTGTCGAACCACACCATGATGCACTTCCTGGTCTGCGCGCGGAAGTTCGTGTTGCATGACAAACTGGTGCGCAGCGGTGTGTGGACCCGCAAGAACCTGGGTCCGATGGGCCACATCGCCGGCCAGGTGTTCGGCATCGTCGGCCTGGGCGACATCGGGCGCGCCGTGGCGCGAAAGGCCAGGGCCTTCGGCCTCGACGTCATCGCCTTCGATCCGTACCTCGCGTACTGGGATGCGCTGGAGTCCGGCGTCGAGATGATGGATTCGCTGGAGGACCTTTGCCGGCGCTCCGACTACCTCAGCGTCCACGTCTATCTCAACGCCGAGACGCGCTATCTCATCAGCCGCGCGCAGTTCGCCGTCATGAAGCCCAGCGCCTACCTGATCAATTGTTCGCGCGGCGGGGTCGTCGACGAGGCCGCGCTGATCGAGGCGATCCAGCAGCGCCGCATCGCCGGTGCTGGGCTGGACGTGTTCGAGAAGGAGCCGGTCGATCCCGCCAATCCGCTGCTGAAGATGGACAACGTTTCCGTGACCAACCACTACGCGAGTTACTCCGAGGTTGCCTGGGAGCGCGCGCAGACGCAGCTCGGCGAAGAGGCCGTGCGCATCGCCACCGGGATGTGGCCGATGTCGCTGATCAATCCCGGTGTGCGTCATGTCGTCCCGCCGCGCGCACCGGCCCGGTCGTGGGAGGTGTGCGCGCGGGAGCTGTCCGCCGCACGACATCGCTGAGGCTCGCGGCCGGGAGAGCCCGATGAGAATCAACAAAGCGGTCGAGCTGCTGGCGAGCCGCCAGCCGGCGTACTTCGAGTTCGTCGATGCCGAGAGCGCCGGCGGCTACGACGGCGGCCGCGCGCTGGCGCAGACCTGGGCCGATTTCATCACCTACGACATGGAGCACAGCGCCTTCGACGTGCGCGCGCTTACCCAGTTCATGCGCGGCCTCGTCGACGGCGGACCGACGCGCAGCGGACACCGCACGCCTGCGGTGATCGTGACGTTGCCCATGGACGGGATCGATGCTGCCGCGGTGCGCGCCAACAGCTGGATGATCAAGCACGCGCTCGGCGCCGGCGTCCACGGCTTGCTACTGTGTCACGCAGAGACTCCGGAAGCGGTGCGCAGCTTTGTCGAGGCGGCGCGCTACGCTTTCAACCCGAGCGTCGGCTCCGATCTCGGCGCCGGGCGCCGTGGACACGGTGGCCAGACCCGCGCGGCGGAGATCTGGGGGATCCCGGACACCGACTACTTCGCTCGCGCCGACCCGTGGCCACTCAACCCGCAGGGCGAGCTGTTGCTCGGGATCAAGGTCGAGAACACGCGAGCGCTAGGCCGCGTCGAACAGACGACGAAAGTCCCGGGACTGGCCTTTGCCGAGTGGGGTCCCGGCGACATGGGCATGTCGATGGGATTCCCCGATCAGCACGATGAACCCTACCCGGCGCAGATGCAGGCCGCGCGCACGGGCGTGATGGCCGCGTGCAAGACCGCCGGGCTCGCTTTTCTCGAGCAGGTGACGCCGCAGAACGTGACGAGCCGGCTCGATGCGGGTGTGATGATCGGTGGGGGCCCGCAGGGGCGCGAGGCGGCGGAGATCGGCCGAAAACATAGCGGGCGGAAAATGCCCTGGTAACCATGCCGGCGATCCGGCCGATCAACGCGCGAGTAGCGTGTCGATCAGCTTCCGATCGGCGGCGTCCACCGAGGAGCAGACCTATGACAACCTACAACAGACGTCGTTTCTTGCAGTCGGCGACGGCGCTGGGCGTGGCAGGACAGTTCCTGCGATCCGGCCCCGCGCAGTCGGCGGTATCGAAGTGGGCGCCAGAAAAAGGCGCGAGCCTGCGAATGCTGCGGTGGAAGCGATTCGTCCAGGGCGACGAAGATCTTTGGATGGCTAATACGCGCCGCTTCACCCAGCTGACCGGCGTCGAGGTACGGGTGGACAGCGAGAACTTCGAGGAAGTACGGCCCAAAGCGGCGGTTGCGGCGAACGTGGGTGCGGGACCGGACATCATCATTGCCACCAATGAAGACCACTTCCAGTACCCGAGCCAACTGCTCGATCTCACCGATCTCGCCGAGTATCTGGGACAGAAGTATGGCGGCTGGTATGACGTGTCCCGCGACTTTGGGATGTACCAGGGAAGATGGTTCGCGCTTCCGACGGGAGCGGCGGGCGGCGCCCCGGTCTACCGCAAGAGCATGATGACCGCGGCCGGGTTCGACACCTTCCCGCAGGACTTTCCGGGGTTCCTGAAACTGTGCCAAGCGCTCAAGGCGCGAAGCAAGCCGCCGGGTCTGGCGCTCGCGCACGCGACCGGCGACGCGAATGGCTGGACCCACTGGGTGATGTGGGGATTCGGTGGCAAGCTGGCCGATGAGAACAACCGCGTCGCCATCAATTCGAAGGAGACGATCGCGGCGCTCGAGTACGCCAAAGAGCTGTACCAAACCTTCGCGCCCGGGACCCTATCCTGGCTCGATCCGAGCAACAACAAGGCCTTTCTGGCCGGGGAGATCAGTCTGACCTTCAACGGGATCTCGATCTACTACGCCGCAAAGACCTCCACCGATCCGAACATGAACGCGATCGCGGCGGACACCCAGCACGCCTTCTATCCGATCGGCCCGATCGGCAAACGCGCGATCGGAGGCCTGATGTTCCCGGCGTTCATCTTCAAGTACTCGAACTATCCCAATGCCGCCAAGGAGTATCTGCGCTTCATGATGGAGAGGGAACAGTACGAGCCTTGGCAGGCAGCTTGCATCGGCTACGTTTCTCATCCGCTGCGCGCCTACGAATCCAACCCCATCTGGACGGCGGATCCCCAACACGTGTTCTTTCGGGATGTGATCAAGACGATGCGGCATTCCGGCTATGCCGGGAAGCTCGGCCAGGCTTCAGCAGCAACCATGGCAGACTTCGTCGTGGTCGACATGTTTGCAGAAGCCTGCAGCGGGCAGCAAACGCCCAAGGAGGCCGCACAGCGGGCCGAGACGCGCGCGAGGAGGCATTACCGCGTCTAGCAGATCGCCGCCGCCCCGGCACGATCTGTTGTGCGAGAAATGGAGTCGGGCTTGGAATAATGCATAAATAACGCGACATGCGAAGCCTGACTCGTGTGTCTCACCTGCGGTCCCTCGTCTCGGTCGGGGCGGGCAAGGCGCAAGCCAGCACTACTCGACCGTCAGTCGCATCGTGGCCAAACAAATCCGTGCAGGAAATGAGACCTGAACCCATCCCCTGACCCCCAGCGGCGACGAGGAATCGTCTACACTGGATCGCATGCGTCTCCTCACTTTTCTCGAATACGCGGCGATCGTGGTCGGCGCTATCGGAATCTTCGCCAGCCGGCACTTCGCCCTGGCGGAGGGCGTGCATCTTGGCATTCTGCTGATCGGGGCGGGAATCGCGGTGGGCGGAATCGAGTCGCTGTATTCGCGGGGGATGAGCCTGCGTTTTTCCGAGGACGCGGCGCGAGGCTACGACGGGTTTCCGGCGATGGTCTGGGGCATGATGCTGCTGCTCGTGGGCGGGTCGCTCATCGGCTACGCGGTCCTGCTCGATTCCGGCGCCTGGCCGCGAGCCGCCGGCCTTCTGAAGCAGTACCCGGGAATCGTGTACGCCGCTGCGGGTCTGTTGCTGGTCGGGTTTTCGGTGTTGCTGTTCACCGATCCGGGCGCGCACCGCAAGCTGTGGCAGACGCTTCTTCTGCGCGTGCCGCGCGTTATCTTCGCGCTGGTGGCGCTGACGTGCGGCGTTGCAGGGATGGCGTCGGGTGCCTGGCAGATCGCCGACCCGCAGGGTTTTGCGCAGGCCGAACGCCAGGTTCGCGCGCGCCTGGACGCTGCCTTCACGGCAATCAGGGCACACACTCTGCCCCCAAAAAAGCGATAGGGTCGGTGAATGGGTGAATGGTGCCCCTTCAGGGGCAGGTGTTTCACTTTGAATGAGTGACACCCTTCCGGGTGCAGGTGAGGGTGAAGGGTCAAGGTATTGAAACGAATCCTCTGAGGGTAAAAATCCAACTTCGGGAATTACGCGACCATGCATACCAATAAAATAAAACTGCTGTTCCCTTCGACCATGGCGCGGGCGGGCTGGGGCGTGGTCAATGCACGCGTCGACATCGAGGCGATCCCCTTCGAGTTCAACATGCCGACGTCGTCGTTTCACGCCTTGCTTCGCGATGTGAACGGCGTCGCACTCGGCCTCACTCCGTTTGCCGAAGCCGAGCTGCAGGCCGCGCCAAACCTTCGCGTGGTTGCCCGCATCGGCGTCGGCTACGACACGGTCGACGTCGCCGCCCTGACGAGGCACAAGATACCGCTGATGGTGACGGGAAGCGCCAACTCGCCTACGGTCGCGGAGCAGGCGCTCCACTTCATGTTGGCACTCGCCAAACGCGGCGCGGCGTTGCACGCCATGGTGCGCGAAGGCCGCTGGGCGGAGCGTCTGAAGGAATTGCCGTTCGACCTCTACGGAAAAACGGTGCTGGTTGTTGGTTTTGGTCGCATCGGCTCGCGAATCTCGAAGGCATGCCTGGCGCTTGGCATGTCCGTGCTTGTTTACGACCCCTACGTCGCAGCGGCGAACGTCACGGCGGCGGGGTGCGTGCCTGTCGGAGATCTCGATGCCGCGCTGGCCCGCGCCGACTTTGTCACCATCCATTGCCCGAAGAACAGCGAGACCGACGGCATGTTAAACGCCGCCCGCCTTGCGCGCATGAAGCCATCGGCGTATCTGGTCAACACCGCGCGCGGTGGCATCGTGGACGAAGCAGCGCTGCACTCGGCACTGACCCTAGGCAGCATTGCGGGGGCGGGGCTGGATGTGTTCGATCGGGAGCCGCCGCTTGCGGACAACCCGCTACTGCGTTTGCCGAACGTGATTACGGCGCCTCACATGGCGGGCGTCACCGTCGAAGCCTTCGATCGCATGGCGGTCGCAACCGCACAGAACGTTCTCGGTGTTCTGGACGGCAAGCCCAACATTGATCACGTCGTCAACAAGGAAGTATTCGCCCACCGCTGAGGGTATGCATTATCAGTAATAAAAAATGGGGCAGGCCTCTACTTTATAGCTCGTGAACCATAGTCCGAGGTACTACGGAGTTTGGACTGTGGCTAACTGCATCCGCAATTCACCAGTCGTTTTCCCGGAATCCAGGCACGCATCACGGTGCAGGGCTCCGTATCGCCACTGTCAAAGGTCCGTCGCCGACCGATTCCGGTTCCGTGGCACGACCGATCTCCAATGTACATTGCAGTTCGTCCTGGTTTGCACGGCGATGCAAAGCCGTATCGTCAATGCGGGTAATCCGGGCAGCACCAGACTGCATCATGGACAACCTGCCCCCATAAATACCGGCTCGCTGTCGAAAACCTCTAGCCTCAAATTGTTTAACAGGAATAGACTAATGCCCCCTAGTACCGATCGTTAACAACATGCACCCGGACCGAAGCGGGGGCGGAGGGAGGACAAAATGAGCAACAAGCTGCGAGATCTGATCGTTGAAACGCAGGCAAACTTCACAGCAGACGCGAAGAAGGCCCAAGCCACCTTCGAATCGAAGTCGGCGTTGCAGGATGGCTTGCGATCCGAAGTATCGATCAGGCACCACAGGCTCACAGTGGATGAACCCAAGGCCCTTGGCGGCGCAGACAGCGGCCCTAATCCGGTGGAGCTGATTCTCGCCGCGCTCGGCAGCTGTCAGGAAATTACCTACCGGGCATACGCTACGGTCATGGGCATTCCGTTGGACAAAGTTTCCGTGACCATGGAAGGTGACATCGATCTGCGCGGTTTCTTTGCGGTTGATGAATCGGTGCGTGCGGGGTACGAGGCGATTCGCGGCACGGTGCATCTGGAATCGAGCGCGAGCGAGGAGCAGCTTCAGCAGTTACGCGCTGCGGTCAATGCCCATTGCCCGGTGCTCGACATCCTCACCAATCCGGTTCCGGTCGAGATGAAGATGAAGATTACGCAACCGTCTACCGTTTCCACTGCATAGTCGTACTGCATAGTCGCGACGGCAAAACAAATGCGGACAGACTGAAGTAAAAAGGGTCAGACCCCTTTAAAAGGGACAATGATTCAGTAATTTAGGTATTCCAGCGCCACGCAAGCGCCGCCTTCAGGCCGCTTGATTCGCGTGGCCTATTGCAGGGAAAATTCCTCAATACCGGAGCTGGTCTTGGCGGCACAGCGCCACTGGGTGTTCCACTGGGTCATCCCCGAATCACAGTTGTCGGGGGTGCTTGCACGGCGATAGCAGAGCCGGTCCGGCTTGGTTATCGACCAATTTCTCGGCACGTCGGAATAGTATTCAACCGGCGTGCCGTCTGGGGCATTCGGGCCCCAGGTGATTTCCACACGGCAGACGCTATCCCAACTGTCTGACACGAGTTTGACGTCGCCCGCCGAGGCGTAAGCGATGGAGCCTAGAGTTAGTATGCAAGCGAATGTCCCAGGAAGAAAGTCGGCCTTCTTCAGCATTGCAGTTCCCTTTGCGTATCTATGGTCAAAATTGAACCTCGCTGTACTTTCGCCAACGGCTAACAGACCAACCGCAGGTTCCAAGTCTGGCCTGCGTAGTTGTATAAAGCCAGAACCTGCGCAAGGCGGGATCAAGTCCCGCAACAAAGCAATCGCTTCCCATCGATCGCCCAGCTCACAGTAGCGAAATGAACACAGCGGAGTACTGAACACAAAACGCGATACTGGAAGACCTCACCTCGTTAGCGTGTACACCTCTGCCGCGAATGCCGCCGTACTTTCACGCCCTGACCACACCGAGCTGTATCAGCACGAAAGCGGACATGGTCACGATGATCAGCGCAACGACCAGCCACAGCGCGGTCGTGACCAGGTGATTGGGAGCGACCTCGGGCGGAAGGCGTCTGTGCCGCAGGTAAATTACCGCGATGCCGATTACCGGCAGCATCAGCGCGAGGATGATGCCGCCGGCCTTGACCATCTGTACCGGTTCGCCGGTGCCGAAATAAACCGCGCAGGGAATGACGGTCAGCGCAACGATGAAAAAATTCTGGTAGCGCACGCGGGCCGCGTGGTTGTCGGAGGTGAACGCACCGGTAAGCCGCGCGAGATCGGCAAAAATGCGTGAGTTGGCGGCGGTGGCGGAGAAGATGGTGCTGTACAGAACGAACAGCGCGCCGACGTAGAACAGGTACAAGCCGAACGTGCCCATCGTTTCGCTGTACATGGCAGACAGCACCTGTATCGTTTCGTCACCCTGCGGCACTTTGCCGAGCGTGTGCAGGATGCCCGCGCCGAGAAAATAAAAGGCGACGGTTGCCAGCGTGTAGATGAGCATCGACACGACAATGTCGAAATGCATGACGCGTATCCAGCCTTTTGCCCTTCTTCGCCAGGCATCGGTGTCTTCCCGTGGCCCAGTGAAGCGCGCGTAGCCTTTCTCGACGCACCAGTACGGGTAGGCGAACAGTTCGCCGGAGTTGACGCCGGTGATGCCGAACACCGCGATGGCGATGACGATGCCTTTCTCGGGCAGATCGAAACGAAGACCTTCGCCGACTTCCTTCCAGGAGAAATATTCCGGATGGCCGGTGAGCACCGCGGCGGCAAACACCGTCATCAGCGTGAAGATGGCGACCATCCACACCGTCATCAACTCGATGCGCCGATAGGTGCCGCCGAGCAGGGCGATCAGCGTAAACCCGGCGAGCAGAACGACCCAAACGCCGATTGGAATCGCAGGCACCGCACGCGCCACTACTTGTGCGGAGCCGGCATACATTGCACCGATCAAGGTGATGGCGAGCAAGGTCATCGCGGCCCAACCCCAGACCACCCAGTTCACGCCACGCAGACGCGGACCGGGAAAATGATTCATTGCCGAGAGTCCGGTTTCGCCGGTGGCGATGGTGTAGCGGCCCCACACCGCCTGCACGATCGTCTTGATCAGGCAGCTGCCGATGATCGCCCACAACATGACGAAGCCGACCTCAGCGCCGAGCCGCGTGGTCGCGATAAGCTCCCCGGTGCCGACAATGGCCGCGGTGAGCAGCATGCCAGGACCGATGCGGCGCAATGCACCGGTGAAGCTGCGCGGCGGTTCTTCGATCGCCGCCGGGTCGTAGGCGTAGGGGTTGGTCAGGGTGGCGGATTCATGGGGGGCCGGGTTCATCACTTCTCCTGTGCAGCTGATTGCAGATACGGAATGCGTCGCCGGTCAAACGGCGATGCCACGAGTGCTGCAGATGCCGGCCAATGCGCCGACGCCGTTCAATGTGCCTGGGCGAAGCGCCGGATCTTCTCTTCGTCCAGTTCGACGCCGAGTCCGGGTTTCTGCGGCAGCGCCATGCAGCCGTCGGCTGGGTCGAGCTTGACCGGTTCGGTGAGATACCACTGGAAGACGTCGCTGCTGAATCCGGGCAGATCGTGAAAGACTTCGACGTAGGGGCAGTTCGGAATCGCCGCGCAAAGATGCAGGTGCGCGATGAAGCCCAGGCCGCCGCCGCCGTGATGCGGCGCGCACAGCTTGTGGTGCATCTCAGCCAGCGCGCAGGCCTTGCGGATCTGCGTCATCGTCTCGCCGACCATCGCCTCGGGCTGCAGGATGTCGTAGCAATTGCGCTCGATCAGCCATCGATACTCGTGCAGGCCGCAGTTGTTCTCGCCTCCGGCGATCAGGATGTCCACTGCCTCGGCGAGGCGCGTCAGATTGTCGAAGTCGTAGCGATCGAGCGGCTCTTCCAGCCAGTACACGCCGAGGCGTTCGAGTTCGCGCGCGGTATGCAGTGCGCGCTCGTAGCTCCAGACTGGGCCGGGTTCCGGCTGCAGGGTGCCGGGCAATTGCGCCTGGTTGGCGTCCACGAGAAGCGTGAATTCGTCGCCCGACGCGCGGCGCACCGCTTCCACCTGTGCAATGTCGGCCTTGATCGTGTTTTCGTGAATGCGCAGCTTTGAGGCGCGCCAACCGTCGGCCTTGAGGCGCAAGATGTCGTCGGCGCGTCGCGCCGGCGCACGTACTTCGATGCAGGATGCGTAGGCGGGCATGCGATCGCGATAGCCGCCCCAAAGCTTGTACAGCGGCTGACCGCAGGCCTTGCCGATGATGTCCCATAGCGCGATCTCCACACCCCAGCCGGCGCCGGCATTGCGAAAGACGCGCGCATGTCGTTCGAGTGCGAACGGATCCTGACCGATCAACTGCGGCTTGATCCACGATTCGATCATTGGGGATACCGAGTAGCCGGGAGAGCCGATGCCGACGATGCCCTCGTCGGTGAAGACCTTGACGATGGTTCCGCCCCATCGCCGCCATTCGCTTCCGGGCGCCCATGCCGGTTTCATTGGCACGGCTAGTGCCGGCCCGGCCAGTTCCAGTGTCTGGATGTCGGTGATCTTCACGCTCGCCCCTCCTTCGCCGAAGGCCAGAAGGTAACGCAATTCTCCGCGAAGAGGAACCGGGTCACGTGTGACCTGTGCATAAGGAGGACTTCTGATTGGTTCGCCACCAGTTCCTGGAGATTCGGCCTGGCGCAATGCCTCAATCATCCATGTCGAAGAGGGTCAGGCTTGGCATATTGGTGCGCCAGGAGAAGCTGGCGGAATCTAGCGGGTGGAAGTCCCGCCGGGGTAAGTTCTAGCCAGACGCCCCGTAACGAGTCTTGCGAGCGTACCGGTAACGGGAAGCTCGAAGCGTAGACAGTGAGCGTGTAGGGTGTGTATAGGGCCACGAAATCAAGCTACGTTGCTGCTGCCGAGACTGCCAATTAAGTCGAAGGCAACATCGCGTCAGTGCGCATGGGCGAGCACTGCGCGGAGCGCCGGGGTCGAAGACCACATCATGTACGCACAGAGGCCGTCGGAACCTGGGAAGTCCGCGCATGCGCTTCGCGCAGCAAGTGAAGGGTGCATTGGCCGAGGGAGAACCGAAGGCGATGCGCCGGGTGTGTGCGGATGGCGGATCGGGGCGTAGTACTGTCGATGGCGGCGAAGGCAACGAGCCGTCCGGAGGGAAGGCCCCGACAGGTGGGGAACTCGGCAGAGCGGGAGCGGGTCCGGACACAGGGCCGGGGTAACCTGCCGTCCAATCTGATGCGAGTGAATGAGGCGGCGAAGCGTTATCGCCAGTGCCGGTTCACGGCGCTCACGCATCACGTGGACGAAGAGGCGCTTGGAAGAGCGTATCGGCGGCTGCGGCGTGCGGCGGCGCCCGGGGTGGTCGGGAATGACGGTGGCGCAGTACGCGCAAGGGCTCGAGGCAAAATTGCGAGCGTTGTGCGATCGGGTACACAGCGGGCGCTATCGCGCGCTGCCGGTGCGCCGGACCTACATTCCGAAAGCCGACGGAGGGCAGCGAGCTCTGCGCATTCCGGCCTTGGAGGACAAAATCGTTCAGGGTGCGGTGGCCGAGGTACTAAGCGCTGTCTACGAGGCGGACTTCCTCGACTGCTCTTTTGGATTTCGTCCCGGGCGCAGTGCGCACCAAGCGCTACGCACGGTGCACGATGCCATCATGACGGAGCGGGTGAACTGGGTGTTTGAAGCCGACATTCGCAAATTCTTCGATTCGGTGAATCACGAATGGTTGATGCGGATGCTCGCGCACAGGATTGCCGATCCTCGGGTACTGCGGCTCATAGGCCAATGGCTCAAGGCAGGCGTCCTGGACAAGGGGAAATATGCGCAAGCGGTAGAAGGCACACCCCAGGGAGCGGGCATCAGTGCGCTGCTTGCCAATGTGTTTTTGCACTACGTGCTCGATGTATGGGTGAGGCAGTGGCAGCGGCGCGCAGCCAGCGGTTGCCTGAGGCTGGTACGCTACGCCGACGACTTCCTGCTGAGCTTTGAGCGCCTGGAGGATGCAAAGCAGATGCAGGCGGCCTTGAGGGACAGACTGGTCAAGTTCGGACTCACGCTGCACGAGGACAAAACCCGGCTCTTCGAATTTGGCCGCTTTGCGGCCGAACGGCGCGCCAAACGCGGTCCGGGGCGGCCCGAGACATTCAACTTCTTGGGCTTTACCCATTACGGCGGCAAAACGCGAGCGGGTCAGTTCACAGTGCGGCGTCTAACCGAGCGTGGCCGCATGGTGCGCAAGCTCAAGGTACTGCGCGAGCAGATGAAGCAACGCAGACACCTGCGGCTTCGTGCACAACATGCGTGGCTGAGTGCAGTACTGCGCGGGCACTACACGTACTACGGTATCACGGGCAACGTCTCACGCCTCGGTAGCTTCTTGCGTCAAGTGCAGCGCGCTTGGCGTTGGGTGCTCAGCCGTCGCAGCCAGCGGGGCAGGTGGGCGTGGTCGCGCTTCGCGGAGTTGCTGCAAGTGCTGGCTCTACCGCAACCGCATATCGTCCACCGCTGGCGGACATGCGAGACCTAATCAAGTCCCACCCGAAGAGCCGGATGCGGGAAAGCTGCACGTCCGGATCTGTGAGGGGGGCGCCGGGTGACCGGCGCCTCTACTCGACCGTTATTTATGCAATATGCCAAGCCTGACCCCGATTACTCTCTATTGCGTTATTTATGCAATATGCCAAGCCTGACCCGATTACTCTTCCC
>JANOGP010000064.1:0-11276 GCA_031406075.1 Betaproteobacteria bacterium | reverse complement strand
AGCAAACGGATTTCCCGCCGCCTCGGCCCTGCGCAGCATGATATCCCCGTCCGCTATGGCTTCAGCGAACGACCCAACGTCGGCCAGCGAGAACAACAGATAGTGCGGAATTGCCGAGTAGAGACCCTTCGCCACGGCCTTTACGACTACATCATCCCCGATTTCCAAGGCGGGACGCCCGACCTCAATCGCCTCCTCATAATTAGCCATGGTGTGATGCACTTGCAAGAGAAAGAACCGGGCGATTGCGGTTAGCGCCGGCTCCCCGATTTCATCGGCGAGCGCCAGCGCACGCCGCCCTGACTCCAATGCCTGCGCCTGTTCGCAACGCTCGATGGAAATGAATGCGTGGTACGCAAGCGCCGAAGCGAGTCTTCTCCGGTCTCCGATTCGCTCGGCCAAAGTAATGGCCCCGGCGACGACTTCGGCAATCCGTTTGAATTGGGCTGCGGGCGTCAACGCCGTACGTAGGTCCAGGAGGATGTCGATTTCGTCACCAGCGAGTTCATCGCGCTCGGGCAGACGCCCGATTGCGTCCAGCGCCAGCTCAAGATAGCGTGCGGCTTCCCGAAAAGCCCACCGCATTGACGCCTTATGTGCTGCCTGCCGCAAATACCTCAGCGCCTTCTCCCACAGTTCCGCGTGCACCGCGTGATGCGCCAGCCGCTCCACCTGTTCATCTAGCCGCTCGGCATGAATCCGCTCGATCTCCTTGACAATGCGTGCATGCAACTCCTGCCGCCGCTCCTGCAGGAGACTCCCATGGGCCACATCGTGGGTAAGCGCGTGCTTGAAGGTGTATTCCAGATCCGGGAACAGACTGGCCTCGTACAAGTATTCGGCCTCCTGTAAGCGGGCGAGCGCCTGTCTTAGTTCTGTTTCGGAACGATCGGCAATCGCCTCCAGCAGCGCATATGGCACATCTTTTCCGATCACCGCAGCAGTCTGTAGTAAGCGTTTGTCTTCGGGGGCAAGTCGATCGATACGAGCAGCGAGCATTGCTTGCACGGTGGCTGGCATTTCAATGTCATCAACTGCGTGCGCAAGATGGAAGGCGCCGCGCTCCCCCGTCAATGCGCCAGTCTCGACCAGCGTGCGCACGCTTTCCTCAAGGTAGAAGGGGTTGCCTTCGGTACGTTCGATTAGCACATTCTTTAGGGGCTCGACCCCGGGGTCGGGGCCCAGCAAACTCTGAAGCAGTTCCAGTGCATTCTCGGCGGTGAGCGGATCGAGCCGCAGTTGGGAGTAGTAGGTACGGCTGCCCCAGGGGTGCCGATACTCGGGCCGATAGTTGAAAAGGAGCAAGAGTCTCGCCGTGGGAACACTTTCCATCATCCCATTTAGAAACTCCTGGGTTTCGGAATCGATCCAGTGCAGGTCTTCGAACACCAGGATCAATGGCTGAGCTTGCGCCTCGCGCAGCCATAGGCGTTTCAAAGCATCCAGGGTCTGGCGCCGGCGCTGTGGCGGGTCAAGCCGTTGCCACTGGTCTTCTGCCACAGGCTGATCCAACAGCGCGAGCAGCGGCAAGAGCAGCGGCTCAAGCGAGCGATCCAGGGTCAGAAGCTTGCCGGTGACTTTCTCGCGGATTGCGCGCGCGTCGTCGTTGTCGGCAATCTTGAAATAGCCTTTGAGCAAGTCGATAACCGGCAGATAAGGCGTGGCCTTGCCGTAAGACACCGAACTCGCTTCGACGATAAGCCAGCCTTGGGTACGGTGCGAGTGAGTGAATTCCCAGAACAGCCGAGACTTTCCCACACCCGGCTCGCCCACGATGGCTACGACCTGGCCTTTGCCTTGTGCGGCATTGGACAGCGCCTCGTTAAGGACCTCGATTTCGCGCTGGCGTCCAACAAAACGAGTCAGGCCGCGTACCGCGGCCGCTTGTAAACGCGTTCGAACATGCGAGGCGCCGCTAAGCTCAAATACCGTGATCGGTTCGGGCAATCCCTTGATAGTCACCCCTCCGAGCGGCCTGACCTGGATATAGCCTTCGGCAAGCCGGAGAGTGTGGTCGGTCAAGAGCACAGTGCCCGCCTTAGCCATCTGCTCCATCCGTGATGCCAGATGCGTGGTTTGGCCGATTGCCGAGTAATCCATGTGCAAGTCGTTGCCGATGGAGCGCACGATCACTTCACCAGAATTCAGTCCGACGCGTATCTGAACGGGCGTTCCATGGCGTCGCTGCAATTCGTCGCCATAGCGGGAAACTTGCTCCTGCATTCTCAGCGCCGCATAGCACGCGCGCACCGCGTGGTCCTCAAGGGCAAGGGGCGCGCCGAACAAGGCCATGATGCCGTCGCCCATGACCTGATTGACCGTGCCGTCGTAGCGGTGCACCGCTTCCATCATGCGCTCCAGCACCGGGTCGAGGATCTTGCGGGCTTCCTCCGGATCGCGATCTGCAAGCAGCTCCATCGAACCCTTCAGATCGGCGAAAAGGACGGTGACCTGCTTGCGCTCGCCTTCCAGCGCGCTCTTGGAGCTGAGAATCTTCTCGGCAAGATGCTTGGGCGTGTAGTGCTGTGGAAAGGCAAAGCGCTCGGTGGCTGCAAGTGAGGCGCTGGCGGGCTGGCCACACACCAGGCAGAACTTCGCGGCTGGGGGCAGAGTGCTACCACACTGTGAGCAGGTGCGAGCGAGTGGTGCACCGCACTCCTGGCAGAACTTGGCTGCCGGAGGGTTGTCAGTCTGGCAGAGAGGGCAGTTCACGGGGAAGCGCTCGGGCAGGGCGTTCTTGGGCTACCACAACTCCAGCAATCCGTTCTCTTTGTCTTCCAGGAACGCTTGAATAAGCTCAAAGCTCGCGATGAGCTTCGAAACCAACGCGTTGTTGGAGATGTTTCCCCACCGAATGAGCACGACCTTGGGTGGGAATCCACGCAGACCCACGATATCTCGAAAGTCCAGATCTTTCGTAACAATCGCGCAGCGCTGACGCAAAGCATACTCCCAGACTTCGAGATCGCTAGCTTACGCCAGACCAATGTCCTTGACGTGCGCAGACCCTGGGAATAACGTTCCCACGTCGCGCAAAATCCGCGACGGCAGGTTCTGATCGAGAAGCAGTTTCACTTCCCGGCAGAGACGATCAGGCCGCTACGCTCCCGATCGGCGGCATACGCCAAGCACGCACGAATGTCGTCTGCTGTGAGTTCCGGATAGTCAGCGAGAATCTGCTCGGGCGTCATGCCGGCCGCGAGCCACCCGAGGACGTCGTAGACCGTGATTCGCATCCTTCGAATGCACGGCTTGCCGCCGCGCTTGCCCGGCTCGATGGTGATGATGTCACGGTAGTCCATAGCTCTCCCCATACCGGCTGCCCGGCTCGATGCTTTCGTTCCTGACGCCGAAGCTCTCTATGAATCGCATACTACCCCTAATCTCGCATCGGCCGCAGACAAGGGATCGAGCCGCTGGAGTGACGTCTATGCGTCGCGTAGTGACAGCGGGCACACTACCGCCCCGCCAGCGCAGCCTCCGCCTTTATCCACACAGGCACCCGGGCGTATTTGAGATACCAGGCCCGGTCGCGCAGTACCTCGAACTCGGAGGCCATGACGACTGACTGTGGTTTAGCTCCGTTCAGCGAGCCATGATCTCCCCGAAACGGATCCATTGCTTGCCGTCAGCGGCCCGCTGTAGGTCATGGTCTGGCCGATCTTGATTTCGGTGTCGGTGACACCAGGACCGTATTTCTTCTCGGCAAGCGCCACGCCTGATTCCACCACGAGAGCAACGGCCAGTACGACAACAAGAAATCGCAGGGTGGCGAACATGATCTCCTCCTCATCTGAGTCGTTGGAGCGTATGGTGATGGAAGCCGGGTTGAACGCTCACGTCGCGCCGTCGCTCAATCGATAGATTGTTGTTCCATGCACTTCAAAAGTCTTATGCACTTCGCCCACGCATTTACCCTCTGCAGTAGCCGAAGCGCAAGTCATTGACCCTTTCGGCGTCATGCACGGTAACCAGATTCGCTGAAGTTTTCTGCAAAATCGCACAACGGCTATCTTTTCCGAAGTGCGCTGGGCACATTGGACAGCTTACCGAGCGCTCGATTTCCCAGGCGGACATGTAACCGAATGATCTGCCGGCGGGCTTACAGTGCTGCGAATGCCATTGGATGCGCACACTCAGGACAGAAATTCGCGGACTTTGATGAAGACGCGGTGAGGCTAGCTCCCTCGGCACACCCGGTCAAGACGTGAATTTCACACGCCCGCAACGCGCAAGAGTTCCTGACGAGCCGCGGCCCCTCCGGCGTACAGTGGTCCCAGCATGAAACGTTTTAAGGAGGACCCAGATCATGACTACGACTCTTAACAAGCTGTTGATCGCGGCCGCGTTGTCCTGCTTTGCCGTGACCGCTTGCGACAAGGCTCGGGTCACGACTGAGAACGACGGCCACCCGGTGGAACTCACCCAGCACGGGAATACTAGTTGCGTATTGGTCGACAACAGGGTTTTCTGTGCGCCGGCAAAGATGCGCGCGCCAATACGGCTGGCTGCCTCCAGCGCAATTTGAACCTCCGGCTCCTCTCGAGCCTTGGGCCCACCCGTAAGGTGGGCCTCTTTTTATCCATGTACCGGGATCGTATGGTCCAGCCTGTCGGGCGGCATCCTGGCCTCTTTCAGATGCCTGGCGGCGATGATCCCGACGGAACTGGAAGGATTTGCGCCCAGCTCCGTCGGCCCCGCTCTGGCAGGACGTGAATTTCGCACACTCCCGTTGTGTAAGAGATCAACGAAAGATGGCCCGCTGCGCCGGTACAGTGTTCCCATCACGTAACGATCAATGGAGGACCAGACCATGAATGCGACCAAGCTCCTGACCAGCCTTACCGTTGCCACCGTGCTGCTGTGTTCAGCCGCCTTTGCTGCGGACACGCTCACGGTGAGCAAGGGTGACGGCAAACAGCGCGTGGAGTTCGCCCTGCACGGCAAGACCAGTTGCGTGATGTTTGACGACAAGATTTTTTGCGCACCGGCAACCACGCGTGCACCCATCCGCCTGGCTTCCACAAATTCTGACTAGTCTCAACGGGTTTTCAACCGCGAATCAGCGCCACAGGACACTACTAAGCTCGAGTCTTTCCCGGGAGTTTTGGCCCGCCCATGAGGCGGGCCTTTTGTTTGTCCGTGTATGCCTTCAAAGCCAATCCGGCGCACCCAATGACGCTCGCCGAACTTGGCCGATCCGTCACGGGCAAGGAAGGATGCTTGTCATGGCGGCGTGTTGAGTGCAGACTTTTCGCCGCAACGGCCCAAACAGGACCAAGGGGAGTTTCAATGACGGCATCATCGAGGGAGAGTGCTTCCCTCTGGAGTTTGTCGGAGAAGCATTTGAAGGCGCTCTCGGAGCGCGGCACGATCAAGGCTTATCCGAAAAACACGGTCATCGTCAACGAGGGCGACCGCAGCGATACGCTTTTCATCATCCTGTCGGGGAAGGTAAAGGCGTATCTCGCTGACGAGGAAGGCAAGGAGGTGCTGCTCAGCACCCAGGGGCCGGGTGAATACTTCGGCGAGATGATCCTCGACCAGGGGCCGCGCTCGGCGTCGGTGATGACGCTCGAGCCCTCGAAGTTTTCGGTCATTACGACCGATCAGTTCAAGACGTTTCTGACCGAACATCCGGACGCAGGACCGGAACTGGTCATGAGCCTGATCCACCGTGTGCGAGAACTGACCAAGACGGTCGGGAATCTCGCGCTGCTCGACGTCTATGGGCGCGTTGCCCGCCTGCTGCTGGAACTGGCGACCGAGGAAGAGGGTGAAATGGTCATCAGCGAGCGCTTGACCCAGCAGGACATGGCGAACCGCGTGGGGTGTTCACGCGAAATGATCAGCCGAATCCTCAAGGACCTGCGGATCGGCGGCTATCTGAGGATGGACGGCGAGCGGATCATCATCGCCAAGAACCCGCCGCGTGCGTGGTAGACGGGCCGTCTGGTCCGGTTCGGAAAATTCGCCGTGCCACCCCGGCAGTAATGCGGGTCACTGAAGGTTATTTTGGCAGCAGACCGAGGCGCCTGGCTTCCCTTACAGCCTGAGTGCGATTGTTTGCGTTAAGTCGCCTGAACAGATCCTTCAGGTGCTGCTTGACGGTTCCCTCCGTAAGCCCCAGTACACCTGCAATGCGTTTATTTGGCATGCCTTCTTCAAGAAGGGGAAGAATCTGCAACTGCCTGGAGGTCAGTGGCGCTGACTCGCCGTTACCCGCGGCTTGCGACGGAGGCAGGAATACCGCGTCGGGCACATACACCTCCCCATTCAACACGCGACGTAACCCGTCCATCAGTTGCTCGCTGCCGGTGAATTTCGGAATGTACCCGCGTGCTCCCCCGTCGAGGAGGGTGCGAATGATTTGCGGATCGTTCACCCCGGACACGATTACCACAGGCAGTGCAGGATAGGCCCGGCGAATGGCTAGAAAGCCCTCGATCTCGCCCATCCCCGGCATCTGCAAGTCGAGTAGCAGCAGGTCCACCGGCCACTCAAGGGCAAGCTTGTCCAGCGCCGCGCGCAGGTTTCCCGCCTCGAGCACCGTTACCTGGGCGCCCAGAAGTTGCAGGAAGAACCGCAGTCCTTCCCTGAACATGGGGTGGTCATCGGCGTGGAGGATCTTCATGGTGGTGTTTCAGCCGTCTGTTTTGCGAGAGTGCGGATTGGCAATCGCGTTACGGTTGAACGCGGTCCCGCGGTGGGGATAATCAGTCCGGCGGGCGTGCCGGCAACGTAAAGAAAAACTCATTGCCCTCAACCGAGCCGACGGTCACACCCACCGTACCTCCGAGTTTCGACACAATGCGCTGCACCGTGGCAAGGCCAAGGCCGTGACCCGCGGCCCGCTCCTTGTGCAGACGGGTGAATGGCGTAAAAACCCGGCTGCGCTCATCCTCCGAAAGCGGCTGGCCGTTGTCCCGCACGCTAAAGCGCACGTGCGGACCATCCATTGCGCCGGCGACCTCGAGACGCGGCGGCGAGCCGCTGTACTTCAATGCGTTACTGAGCAGGTTCAGCCATACCTCTCCTACCCAGGGCGCGTAGCCCAACGCTTGCGGCCAGGTTTTTGGCAACTTTACGTCGGCGCCCTGGCGCGCCAGCATCTCGCCCAACTGGCTTAGAGCCTGGCTAACGAGACTGCCGGTGTCGAGCGGTTTCAGATCGACGTGCTGCTGTGCGACCGTGGAGAGCAGGAGCAGGGCGTCAACAACCTCTCCCGTCATAGCCAGTGCGCTGTGCGCCTGCTGCGCCAGATGCCGCTGTTCGCCGGATAGTTCATCCGATTTGAACTTGCAGAGTATCTCGAGAAAACGAACGGTGGCCGCGAGCGGCGTTTTGAGACTGTGGGCGATGGTATGTGCGTATGCCTCGAGCTCTGCGTTCTTCTGCGCCAGATCCTGTGTCCTGGCGGTCAACTCTTTTTGCAGCCGGCTCAATTGCAGGTGGTGCTGGATCCGTGCCAGCAGTTCCTCGCGCTGTATCGGTTTGGTGACGTAATCCACCGCGCCGAGTCGAAATCCTTCGACTTTGTGAGCGGTGTCATCCACTGCAGTCATGAAAATCACAGGGACGTCGGCGGTCTGCGGGTCGGATTTCATGCGCCGGCATACCTCGAATCCATCCGTTTCCGGCATGCGAACGTCCAGCAGCACCAGATCCGGCTTGGCCAAGCGCACTTTTTCGAGTGCCTGCGCACCGCTGCGGGTGAGCATCAAATCAAATCCCTGTTCCGCCAGGAAATCGGAGATCAGGCGCAAGTTCTGCGGCTTGTCATCGACGATCAGAACGGTCGCGCCGCGCAACTCAGTTGGGAGCGACATCGCGATGCGTTCCGGCATATTCCTGCAACAACGTGATGAGACGTTCCTCATCGAGGTCGCGGGCGAGGGCGTACAGGCGGCGTCCGAAAGGGCGATACCGTGCTTCGCCGCGCTCCAACTCCAACGCGATCTGCTCGACGCGCACCAGCTTGCCCAAACGCGCAAGTTCAAGCAATTCGTCGAGCGTGCCGCCGGAAGGCGCAATGAGCTGTGCGTCCGTGTGCTCTCGCACCGAAACGCTACCCCGGGTCTCGGTCTCTTCGTAGATCCAGTTCAGCTCGATCAGGCGCCCGATGATGTCAAGCAGCTCAATGCTCTCGAACGGCTTGCGCAAGCAAGCCGCAAACGTGAGCGAATCCGCTTCCGCCCGTTCGAGGTCGGCGGTGCTGGCGGAGGCCGCCACTATCGGCACCGCCGCCAGTTCGGGCGTCTGGCGAATGGAATGGGCAGCCTGGAAGCCGGACATCTCAGGCATGCGCAGATCCATCACGATCAGGGCGGGACGCCGCTGCCGCGCGGCCGCAACTGCTGCCTGTCCACCTGCGGCGGCAGCCACTTCGAATCCCAGGGGTTCAAGTATCTGTTGAAGCAATTGGCGGTTCTCTTCCTGATCGTCGGCGACCATGATGCATTTAGACGTTCCCTCGAAGCCGACGATGCGCCGGTGCACGGGCAGGACAGCTTGCGGCTCCCTGACCAGCGGCAGTGCCACCGCGAAACGGAAAGTACTGCCGCCGTTCGGGCGGCTATCGACCTCGATGTCCCCGCCCATCAGGTGCGCAAGCTCCTGACTGATTGCCAGCCCGAGGCCGACACCGGACTCGCGCTTGCGCCCCGGCTCAGCCTGCTCGAAGGGTGCAAAGATGCGGGCGGTATCATCCGGCGCGATGCCGATGCCGGTATCGCGCACCCAAACCCGCAGTTCGACGCGCTCGCTGCCGAGCGAGAACTGCTGCACGGTCAGGGTAACGCGCCCGGCGGTCGTGAACTTGATCGCATTACCGAGCAGGTTGAGCAGGATTTGCCGCAGACGTTTGCCGTCCGCATTTACCTGCTCCGGAAGATCGTCCGATGCTTCGAGAACGAACTCGAGCCCTTTCCTCTCGGCGTCCACGCGCACCATCGCCGCAATTTCCTCGATAAGGGCTGGCAGGGGCACGGGGGACATGTGCAACTCGAGACGGCCGGAGCGAATTCTGGAGAGGTCCAGCAAATCGTTGATCAGATCGAGCAGGTGACGGCCGCTACGCGCTATCGTAGCCAATGCCTCCTGGCGGCCGGGGTCAGTCAACGGGCGCTCGCGCACGAGTTCCGCATACCCGAGGATCGCATGCAGGGGCGTGCGCAGTTCGTGGCTCATGTTTGCGAGAAACTGGTCCTTGGACCGGCTTGCCGCTTCGAGCTCCGCTCGTGCAGCCATCAGAGCCCGCCGCTGCGCGCTGAGCAAGCGGATGTACAGCACACCCGCCACGAGGATGACCGAGAACACCGCAAGCGATGTCCAGATGGCCCGGTAATCGACCTTGCTCTCATACCGGACTGACAGCCATTTCTGCGAAATTGCCCGCTGTTCCTCGTCGCTGATCGCGTCCAGAACCTTGTCGAGAATGGTGACCAGCTCCGGCCAGTCGTTGCGTACACCGACCGAGAAGCCTTGCGGCTGCAGAGCCTTCTCGACCGACGTTGCGATCTTCAGATTGCTGATCTGGCGTTGCCTGATGTTGAACACTATGGGGAATATGTCGTCCACCAAGCCGTCCACTTTGCCTGTGGAAACCGCCATCAGGCCCTCGAGGATGTCAGGATAGGCAGGCACAGGCTGATTCGGATACGCCCTCACCATCAGCGACTGAGACGAGTGCCCCTGCACGACGGCGACACGCTCGGGCGCGAAATCACGCAATCCGCTCACGAATTCATAGTCGTCACGGGTGACGATGACATTTACGTAGTGCAGATAGGGTTTGGTGAAAACGAGAAAGGGTTGTCGTTCCTGCGTGCGCGTGACCGCAAGCACGATGTCTAGCTCCCTTTTTTGCAGCTTGTCCTGGACGGCCGCGAAATTCAGCAGTTGAAATACCTGAAACTCCACCCCGAGACGTCGTTTGATAATTTCCACGTAGTCGGCTACGACCCCGGCAAACTTACCCCGGCTGTCGATGAACTCGTAGGGCGCATAACTTGTTTCCGCGCCGACCCTAATGACCGGATGGGCCGCCAGCCACGCTTTCTCTTTCGCGTCGAATTCGAAGCTGGACATTGTCGACTCGTGCCCGACTTTACCGGGTGCCTCAACATTTTGGGGCAACGCGATCTCCGGACGCATAAGTAGCGACAGTGCTATGGCAGTCAATGCTGCCGAAATAACAAGGGCCCGCTGCCTGCGGGCCGGAGAGAGCGCCATTCTCGGCCTCCGCGTGATTTTGGGGGATGAACCGGCGCCCCTGCCGGTTTCTACCCTTGACGATAGTCTACTGCCTTGGCCCCGGCCATGCGCCCTCGCAAGGCTTTTCGCCGCCTCGGCAGGGCGTTTGGCCCGCCCGGATTTTGGGCAATCCGTAAAGCCTGCTCCAGGCGCATATTGCAGCGACTTCCCCTCGCGATCCCGGAGGCCGACTGAGGGGTGGTCAGGCAACGCCCGCCCGCCGGTCCCAGTATCACTTAAGTGATGGGACCTACCCCTGATTAGGAATTGCCAGGTTCATCCTGGGGACGCATCCTGCGCGCTGAAAACGGCCGCATCATGATCACGAAGAGGGTTCCTGGCCATTTTCGGTTGGTAGGCAGGCGGCTGAGGGGCTTTTGAACACAGTTCCTGTTGCGTGCAGTGATCAGCACGCGGGCCGCGGCCAGACTCATGGACTGAAAGGAAATGCGATTTCCGGTTGCATGAGGCGTCGTGGCAGGGACGTGTGAGTTTTCACGCTGTGCTTCGGTAATTTGTACGCGGATTTGCTGGTGTGCGTGGTTAATCTGGCATTGTGAGTATTTGCTCACAGTTTTTCTTTCATGAGGAGACGTTATGAAAAGTGCATTCAAGGCGAAATTGCTTGCTTCTGCTGTGGCCGCTCTGTTTGCAGCGGTTTCTTATACGGCGATCGCCGCCGACGAAGTGAAGGCGAAGAAGCAAACGGTTGATACCCAGGGCCGTGCGATCGACGAAGTGAAGGCCGGTGGCAAGAAGGTTGACGCCCAGGGCCGTGCGATCGACGAAGTGAAGCAGGGCAAGAAGAAGGTTGATGCCCAAGGCCGTGCGATCGACGAAGTGAAGGCCGGTGGCAAGAAGGTTGATGCCCAGGGCCGTGCGATCGACGAAGTGAAGGCTGGTGGCAAGAAGGTTGACGCCCAAGGCCGTGCGATTGACGAAGTGAAGCAGGGCAAGAAGAAGGTTGATGCCCAAGGCCGTGCGATCGATGAAGTGAAGCAGGGCAAGAAGAAGGTTGATGC
>JANOGP010000057.1:0-2343 GCA_031406075.1 Betaproteobacteria bacterium | reverse complement strand
CATCGGCGGCGACATTTCGCTGATGACCGACTTCAACCAGAGCCAGACGGTGAACGAGGCCATTCTGCGCGGGCGCGCGCTCGACGATGAAGGCCTGTACTGGATCGAGGAACCGGTCCGCCACGACAACTACGCCGGCTGCGCGAAGATCGCGCTGGAGGTGAAGACACCGATCCAGATCGGCGAGAACCTGCTCAGTACCTTCGAAATGCAGAAGGCGATCGAAGCCAGGGCCGCCGAGTACTACATGCCGGACGTGCAGCGTATCGGCGGGGTCACCGGCTGGCTGCGTGCGGCAGCTATCACGCACGCCCACAACCTCGACATGTCCAGTCACCTGTTCCCGGAATTCAGCGCCCACCTGCTGGCGGTGACGCCGACCTGTCACTGGCTGGAGTACATGGACTGGACCAATCCGATCCTGCAGGAGCCGTTCGAGATCAAGAACGGGAATGTGATCATCCCCGACCGGCCGGGCGCCGGCATAGCCTGGAATGAGGACGCCGTCCAGCGGTTCGCCGCTCCCTGAAGGCGGTTGTCAGTTGGGGGATCGGACAGGGGAGCGGGACAGGCACGATTAAAAATCCTTCTGGCGTTAGACAGTTACCTATCTTCTCGGGTGCGCCCTGATGTGCCCCCCTCTTGCCCTGAACAGCCACGGATGAGGGATCGTGTGACCGGGTTTGCGGTAACTCGGTCCGCCTGCCTGTCCCCTGAGCGCAGTTCCCAGCAACCGAAGGCCGCCGAATTCTCCAGGCGCACCGTTCCAGACAATGAACCCGCATCAGTTGAGTGAAATTTCGTTGACGATACAATTTTGGTAAGCGTAGAGTTCAACACGAGGGGTGGCCTGATCGCCGGGGTTTCGTTGCCGGATTCAAACGAACGTTGACGCGCCGCAGCAGACTACGCTTACAGACGCGAGCCTGAGTGAACATGCTCCCGCCTTGAACGCGTCGAACCGATTACGCATGCCTCTTTCGAATATCCGACGAATCGGAACCGACTTTTCAAGAGCTGCCATTTTCAAATTGGGAGGAGTAAAAATGAAGCGATACGGCTTTTTGCTTGCCCTGCCTCTCCTGCTCGCCTCACTGTCTTTTGCCGCTGACGATTCGAAGAAAACGCGCGTCGGCACATGCAAAGATGCCAAAAGCCAGATGGAATACTTCTGCAATCCCGCCAATGCTGCGAGCGACAGCATGGTGGCCATCGGCACCGCCTGCACGAACGCCAAGAGCAACGTCAAAGAAGCCTGTGAAGGCATTGTTGAGCCGGACAAGACGTATGAGTTCGACGACAAAAAGAAGTAGGTGTCCCGGTCGAATCACGCTTGAATAGCGCTGGCGATCGTTCCGCCACGAAAGGGGGAATCTTTGAAAACACATTCTTTGGTTGGTGCACTGGCCCTTGGACTTGCCGCGACCGTCGCATTTGCGGCGGAAAAAGACACGCGAGGCGGCACCTGCGATGACGCCAAGAAACAGCACGAGTACTACTGTGAAGGCAAGAATGATCCCAACGACATTTTCACCCAGGCGAATATCGCGTGTAACAACGCCAAGAGGAATATGGCCGCGGCCTGCGAAGGCAAGGTCGCGCCGGATGCCGAGTACAAGTTCGAACAGAAGTGAAGCGGAAGGTTTCGGCCGGGCGCCAACTTCCGGTTTGAGTTTGCTTCAAGCAGTCGTGTCGAAAGATTAGCGCGACTTTATTGCAACGTAACGCCCAGCAAGGAGGAGTCATGACAATTCAAAGACATATTGGCGTGCATTTGAGCGACGACGAGATGAAAACCGTCGCGCCGGCGGACGAGGTGGCATTTCGGTCTCCGGTTCCAACGCAGGTCGTTTCCAACGGCGAGTACAACCCGCTACCCCAAACCGATGACCAGAAGAAGGTCGAGGGCCTGATCAAGGAGTTGGCCGACGTCCAGGCTAGACGCCACAACATCAGTCGCCGCCAGTTTCTGGCAACGAGCGCCGGCATGGCCACCGCGTTTCTGGCGATGAACAAGGTCTTCGGCCCGGTCTGGGATGTTTCCGAGGCTGAAGCCGCCGACATGGAAATGTCGAAATACCGGGCCGGCCAGCTTTCCGGCCAGTTCATTTTCGATGACCAGACCCACTTCGTCCGCGATGACTTCAAGCAGGAAGGTCTGCTTGGCCTGACCAAGTGGGCAGTGAACGCCAAGGTCAACCCGGACATCATGTCGGTGCCACTGACCCTGTCGCGCTACAAGATGGACAACTACCTGAAGGAGATTTTCCTCGACAGCGATACCAAGATGTCGCTGCTGTCGGGCGCGCCGTTCGACGATCCGAGCTGGTGGCTGCTGTCCAA
>JANOGP010000051.1:0-13741 GCA_031406075.1 Betaproteobacteria bacterium | reverse complement strand
CTTCCACCCGGCGCAGGCACACGCTGGTACCGGCCAGCGCCGCCAATGTCCACGGAAAGCACCAGCCGTTGCAATGGAACATCGGCAGCGTCCACAGATACACCGGGAAGTGCGGCATCGCCCAGGTGACGATGTTGCTGATTGCATTCAGATAGGCACCGCGATGATGCGTTACCACGCCCTTGGGATTTCCGGTCGTGCCCGAGGTGTACGACAACGCGATCGCGTCCCACTCGTCCTGCGGAAGTTTCCAATCGAACTCCGGATCGCCACCCGCAATGAAATTCTCGTACTCGGCTTCGCCCAGCAGTTCGCCACCAGCGGCCACAGGATCGTCGATATCGATGACCCGCAGCTTGCGCTCGACCTGGCGCAGCGCATTTGCAATCGTGGCGGAATACTCGCGGTCTGTGATCAGCACCCTGGCCTCGCCGTGAGTGAGCATGAACGCGATCGCCTCGGCATCCAGGCGCGTGTTGAGGGTATTCAGTACCGCACCCGTCATCGGCACGCCGTAGTGCGCCTCGAACATCGCCGGTACGTTGGGCGCCATGACGGCGACCGTGTCTCCGCTGCCGATGCCGAGGCCGGCCAGGGCCGAAGCCAGCCTGCGGCAGCGTTGATAGGTTTGCGCCCAGGTCAGGCGCCGCTCGCCGTGTATGACCGAGGTGCGCTGTGGATAGACCTCCGCGGCCCGCGCCAGAAATGACAGCGGAGACAGGGCGACATGGTTGGCCGGATTTCGATCCAGGCCGGTTCGATAAAGGTGGTCGTGATTCAAAGCTGCTCCAGAAAATCGGCAAAGTCGGGCGGCCCGGGTTTACTGCCGCGTTCGCTCGCGGCATGCCGGCAGGGCCGTCCAATGATAAGGGATGGCGTCGAATCCACGGTCGAAGGGGTTGCCGGCAAATCCTCGAAATCCATGGAAGATTGTTCGCAAAGAGCTTGACGCAAGTGAAGAAATTTATGCCCGACGCTTGCCGGATCGGCATTGAATGGTGATAAGATTATCGTCCCCGGAAGCCTGTGCCCGCCAAGGAAGCCCGTTTGAAGCCGACAACGCAGGTGATGTCCCATGATGCCTGAGCGCGCCAACCGCACGTTCATTTGCAGCGTGCTGTTCCTGGACATCGCCGAATATTCGAAGAAGCCGGTATCTGAGCAAATCCAGCTTAAAGACCAGTTCAACTCTCTGATCGCCGAGTCCATTCGCGACATCGCGCCTAACGACCGCATCATCCTGGACACCGGTGACGGGGTTGCGATCAATTTTCTCGGCGACCCCGAAGACGCGCTGTTCGTTGCGATGAGTCTGCGCGAGTCGTTTGCCCCCAGGCCCAATGAACCACCAAAGCTTCCGGCCCGCATCGGCATCAACCTCGGCCCGGTCCGGCTGGTCCGTGATCTTAACGGGCAGCCCAACATCATCGGCGATGGCATCAACGTGGCGCAACGCGTCATGGGATTTGCGTTGCCAGGGCAGATTCTGGTAACGCGCACCTACTTCGAAGTGGTATCGCACATTTCCGAGGGCTACGCCAAGGTGTTTCGCAACGAAGGCTCGCGCACCGACAAGCATGTGCGAGAGCACGAGATCTACAGCGTCGGTTACACCAACACCCACGATACCGCTATACGTTCTCCAGCCGAGCGCGCCCAGGTTTCATCCCGCGAAGGCATACGTCAACATGCGACCGCAACGATGGCGACCGGGACCGGCGGCTGGCTGGCCCTGATTGAGCCCTGGCTGAACAACCGGTCAATTGCCTACGGCACTGCAACATTATCGGTGGGCGCTTTCGCGTTGGCGGTCCTGCTCAACTTTCTTGGGCAGGGCGATCTGCCGGCGGCTCCGGTAACGCAGCAAGCCCAGGTGGTGCCCAAGAAAAACCCGGCCACCAGCAAAGCTGAAGAATCTGCCATATTCGGATTTCCCAAGTCAGCGGAAAAGAAACCGGTCGCAGGCGTGAAGCCTGCTGTCAAGGAAAAAGCCCGGCAGAACAAGTCGTCTGTTTTGGCATTCCTGTCCGGTGACGAGCAGCCCAAGGAAGTCGCCAGGCCAATAGGTACCGGCGTGATCGCGCTGGCGATCGCGCCGTGGGGGGAAGTCTACGTGGACGGCGATCGGGTCGGTGTCAGTCCGCCGGTGAACGAAGTGGAAGTCGCGCCGGGTAAACGCAAGATCGAAATCCGCAACGGCAGTTTCCCGGTTTATACCCAGGTAGTCGAGGTAAAAGCGGACCAGAAAGTGCGCATCAAGCACAAGTTCAACTAAAACAATACGAACCCATGCCCACCATCCGACTTACGCTGATTCTGATCCTGGCCACGAATCTTGTTGCCGGCTGTGCGAACAGTTCGATTCGGGACTTTTTTCTTGCCAGGACGGGTGGCAGCAGCTACCTCGAGGAAGGCATCCGCAACTACGAGGAGGGCAACTACCGGACCTCCGCCCGGCGGCTCCAGTACGGGCTGGAAGAAGGCCTGACCCGCCCCGACCGCGTCAAGGCGCACAAATATCTCGCGTTCATCGCCTGCGTGTCGGGACAACAACTCACCTGCCGCGAGGAGTTCAGCATCGCACTGGAACTCGATCCTTCGTTCCAACTCGACGCCGCGGAAGCCGGACACCCGATCTGGGGCCCGGTTTACAAGAGCGTGAAGGCAAAACAGAAGTGATGGACGTTGCCCAATGACTCCGAATAGCTCGATCGCCACGCTGGGTCGCTACGAAATTGTGGCCGAACTCGGCCAGGGCGCGATGGGTGTGGTCTACAAGGCGCGCGACCCTATGCTTGATCGCGTTGTCGCCATCAAGACGGTTAGCCTGACCCTGCCCAAGGAAGAACTGGCGGAATACGAAGCGCGCTTCTACCAGGAGGCCAAGGCCGCCGGCGGCCTTTCCCACCGCAATATAGTCACTATCTACGACATCGGCCGCAGCGAACGCATCGCCTATATGGCGATGGAGTTCCTTGAGGGCGAAGAACTGCGTAAGTTGTTGCAGGCGCGCGCGCCGATCCCGCTTTCACGCGCACTGGACATCGGCGCTCAGGTCGCCGAAGGGCTGCAGTACGCCCATGAGCGTCAGATCATCCATCGCGACATCAAGCCTGCCAACATCATGGTATTGCAGGACGGACTCGTGAAGATCACCGACTTCGGCATCGCGCGCATGCGCAATAACGAAGTGAAGACCATGACCGGCATGATCCTGGGTTCCCCAAAATACATGTCCCCGGAACAGGTTTCGGGCAAGCGCGCGGACACCCGGTCCGACATCTTTTCCCTCGGGGTGGTGATCTACGAGATGCTCACCGGCACCTCGCCATTTGTCGCCGACAATATTCACGGCGTGATGTACCAGACCATGAACTTCAATCCGCCGGCACCGAGAACGCTCAATCCCGACCTCCCGGAGGTGCTGAATTTCATCGTCGCCAAGGCCCTGGCGAAGAATCTTGACGACCGGTATCAAAAAGCCATTGACCTCGCCCACGATTTGCGCGAGGCCATGGCGACGCTGACCGGCGCATCCGCGACGCCGGAAGTGGTCGCAGGTCCGGTCGAGGGTGGGCCTTTCGTCCTGCCCGAGTCTCCGCTCACCCGTCAACAGGACCGGGAAGCGCGCATGCTGGGCTCGGGCGTACATCACGATCAACAGTCCGACGAAACATCTTCAGGCCCTTCCGTTTCGGATACCACTCAGCCCGCGCTGGGATTGTCGAAGGCGTTCGATTCCTTCGATGCCACCATGCGGCTTGCGGCGCTGACTGGTATGGAAAAAGAACTGGACGAGTTTTCCGAAACGCAGAAAATCGCGAGGCTCAAAGCGCTGTCGCAGGCCAAGCGCGCGCCTGGGCTGGCGACGTCCCCGCTATCGGCCAGCACAACCTGGCAGCAATCCAGCAGTCTGATTCGAGCGGTGGGCAGCGGCGGCCAGTCAGCCGGGGCCAACCTCAAGCTGGTGTGGATAGGCAGCGCGCTGCTCGCGCTTGCCGCCGCCGCGCTGTTTCTGCTTCGTTAGCACAGCTTGGCGACCGCTTCCTCGACCCGCTCGACCGTCACTACTTCGATTCCTTCGATCGGCGTCCTCGGCGCGTTCGCCTTGGGGATGATTGCGGTCCCGAATCCAAGCTTGGCGGCTTCACGCAATCGCTCCTGGCCGCGCTGCACCGGCCGCACCTCCCCGGCGAGGCCGATCTCTCCAAACGCGACCAGCTTTTCCGGAAGGGGCTTGTTCCGCAGCGACGACACGATTGCCAGCAGCACCGGCAAATCGGCCGCCGGCTCGTCGATCTTCACCCCGCCCACGGCGTTGACGAATACGTCCTGGTCGAAAGCCGCAATGCCCGCGTGCCGGTGCAGCACCGCGAGCAGCATCGCCAGCCGGTTCTGCTCCAGGCCGACGCTCAGTCGCCGCGGGTTCGGCGCGTGCGCTTCGTCCACCAGCGCCTGCACCTCCACCAGCAGCGGCCGCGTGCCTTCCTGGGTCACCATCACGCAGGAACCCGCCACCTGGGCGCCGTGTTGGGACAGGAATAGCGCCGAGGGATTGGACACGCCGCGCAGGCCCCGGTCGGTCATGGCGAACACCCCTAGTTCGTTGACCGCGCCATAACGGTTCTTGGTCGCGCGCACCAGCCGAAAAGCCGAATGCGTGTCGCCCTCGAAGTACAGCACCGCATCCACCATGTGCTCCAGCACGCGCGGTCCGGCGAGCGCCCCTTCCTTGGTGACGTGCCCGACCAGCAACAGCGTGGCGCCGGAAGTCTTGGCATAGCGGGTCAGTTGCGCGGCGCATTCGCGCACCTGCGCGACGCTGCCCGGCGCCGACTGCAACGCTTCGGAGTAAATGGTCTGAATCGAGTCGATCACCGCCACATCCGGCTTCTGCGCCGCCAACACCGACAAAACCTTTTCCAACTGGATTTCGGCCAGCAGATTGAGCGTCTCGGCGCCGACCGCAAGGCGCTTGGCGCGCAGCGCGATCTGCTGGACGGACTCTTCGCCGCTGACGTACACCGCATTGCACGAGCCGCCCATGAGCGACAACGCCTGCAGCAGCAGCGTGGATTTGCCGATCCCCGGATCGCCGCCCAGCAGTACCACCGCGCCGCGCACCAGGCCGCCCCCCAGAACGCGGTCGAGTTCGCCGATCCCGGTTGGCCGGCGCGGCTCTTCCTGCCCCTCGACCTCGGCAAGTTTTTGCAGCTTGCTCGACTGCGCCAGTGCCTGGTAGCGCGACGAGGTCTTTTCCGCGATGGTTTCCACCAGGGTATTCCAGGCGCTGCAATGTGGGCATTGCCCCTGCCATTTGAGTGTCTGCCCGCCGCACTCGGTGCAGGTGAAAATGGTCTTCGCCTTGGCCATCGCGTCAGTCTCCGCCGCGATCCTCGATTGGCACGCGCCGCGTCAGCGCACACAGCAACTCGTAACTCACAGTTCCGGCCGCTGCCGCCACTTCCTCTACCGGCAGCCCTGCTCCCCACAGCGTCACCGGGCTGCCCGTTCCCGCCTGCGGAACATTGCTGAGGTCCACGCACAGCATGTCCATCGATACGCGTCCGACCATCGGCACTCGTACGCCGTCAACCAGAACCGGCGTGCCGTTATAGGCATGGCGCGGATACCCGTCGGCATATCCGCACGCGATCACACCGATGCGCATTGCCCGTTCGGCGGTATACAGGCCCCCATAGCCCACCTTGTCTCCGCCCTTCAGGCTCTGAATGCCGATGATCTCGCTGGTGAGCAACATCGCCGGCCTGAGGCCGATCTGCGCCGCGCTGCGATCCTCCAGCGGGCTCGCACCGTAGAGCATGATCCCCGGGCGCACCCAGTCGCCTCGTGCCTCCGGAAATCGCAACAGGGCCGCCGAATTCGCGAGCGAGCGTGCATAACCCGGGCGCGCCACATGGCGCTCGAATTCCCGCATCTGCCATACGACTCCGCTGCCTCCTTCGGCATCGGAAAAGTGTGTCATCAGGACCACATCGCCGACGCACGGCAGCGCTTTCAGTTGTTCGAGCACACGACCCGCCTGCTCGGCCGGAAAGCCGAGCCGGTTCATGCCGGTATTGAATTTGACGAAAACCTCGAGCTTCCTGTCGCCGCCCAATTCCCCGAGCAGCGCGATCTGCTCGTCGTTGTGTATCACCACGGAAAACCCATGGTGCAGGATCACCGGCAGTTCGTCGGCACGGAAAAAACCTTCCAGCAGCAGTATGCGCTGGCGAAAACCCGCGTCGCGCAGCTGCATCGCGTCATCGAGTTCCAGCAATGCAAATGCATCGGCGTCTGCGAGCGCGCGTGCAACACGCAGCGTTCCGTGCCCATAGGCATTTGCCTTGACCACCGCCATCGCCTTGGCGGCGCCCGCCAGGCGCCGGGCCATGGCAAAGTTGCTCCTGAGCGCAGCAAGGTCGAACGAGGCCTTGATCGGTCGGGCCATGGAATTTGTTGTTATAGATGCAGGAAAGGGAACGGACTGCCGCTATTCTATGCGCTTCGCCATCGGGAGCGAACAACTCGAGCGAGTGTCAGGCTGCGCCGGACTGCATGTATTTATAGGTATGGTATAAAGCCGCCGGCCTGCCATTACGGGTTACGCTCCGACAGATCCCTCGAAACAGCGCACTGCGCCTGCCCGACCTCATGAATCGCGGGTTCTACACCATTCTGGCCGCCCAGTTTTTCTCCGCCCTCGCGGACAACGCGCTGTTGTTCGCTGCGATCGCGCTGCTTTCGGCACTGCATGCGCCGGCATGGCACACGCCGGTGCTACAGCAGTTTTTCGTGTTTGCCTATATCGTACTGGCTCCCTTCGTCGGCCCTTTCGCCGACTCGCTCCCCAAGGGCCGTGTCATGTTTGTTGCCAATGCGGTAAAGCTTGCCGGCTGTGTAGCCATGCTGCTGGGGATGCATCCGCTTTTCGCCTATGGCATCGTGGGAGTTGGTGCGGCGATGTACTCGCCGGCAAAATACGGCATCCTCACCGAGTATCTGCCGCATCAGAAACTGGTTTTGGCCAACGGCTGGATGGAGGGCCTGACCGTTGCCGCCATCATCCTAGGCGCAATTCTCGGCGGTATCATGCTCGGCCCGGAGTTCGCCGACTACATGCTCAAGCACGAGGAGCTTCCGGGAGTTGATCTGTGGATCGATACCGCGCCCGAAGTTGCCATCGTGTGTATCCTGACGTTCTATTTCGTCGCGTCGATCATCAACCTCTATATTCCCAAGGTCGCGATTGATCACCGGCTGCCCAAGCGCAATCCGCTGTTCATCCTGCAGGACTTCTGGCACAGCCTCAGCCTGTTGTGGCGCGATCCGCTGGGCCAGGTTTCGCTGGCGGTGACCACGCTGTTCTGGGGCGCGGGGGCGACATTACGGCTGATCGTGCTCACCTGGGCCGCGTTGACCCTGAAATTCGACCTCGAGAGAGCCACCCAGCTTACGGCGGTCGTCGCCATCGGAATCGCACTGGGGGCCATACTCGCCGCCAAGTACGTCAGCCTCCGACGCGCGGTCCGGGTGCTGCCGGTAGGCATCGTCATGGGCCTGGTGGTGGTGTCGATGATATTCGTCACCGACTGGCGCGTCGCGATCGGGCTGCTGGCGCTGGTCGGCGCGATGGGCGGTTATTTCGTCGTGCCAATGAACGCGCTGTTACAGCACCGGGGCCACTTGCTGATGGGTGCAGGGCACTCGATCGCGGTCCAGAATTTCAATGAGAACCTGTCGATCCTGGTGTTGCTCGGCTTGTACGCACTGATGATCAAGGCCGAACTGTCGATGGACTCGATCATCGTGGCGTTCGGCCTGTTTATCGCCGCAACCATGACCTGGATAACAATCAAGCACTGGCACGACCAAGACCAAGGATGAAGGACACCTGTACCCGGAGGGTATGAAGGATGAAGGATGAGGATCGGGTGCTGAGCAGAACAGCTTGATCGTGGATCGTGGTACGTGGTTCGTAACTCCTTGTTCCTGAATTTCTTTGCGACCTTTCTTTTCAACTTTGCGTTCTTTGCGTCAACGCTCCTGATGCCGGCCGGGGCCGGCTGATTCCTTCCCACTCTCAAAGCACGACCGGCCGATTGGGCAACTCGTTCGGCCCGGGGGCCTGCCTGGGAAAGTGGGTTTCCAGGTGATGCGATACGTTCGCAATTCCGCCGAGCACGCCAGCCTCGAACCTGCCCTGGCGAAACGCCGCTTCCATTTCGCGGCAGACCTCTTCCCATGCGCGGCCGCCGACTTTGTCGTGAATACCGCGGTCGGCGACGATCTCGACGTCGCGATCGGCGAGCAATAGGTAAATCAGCACGCCGTTGTTGTGTTCAGTGTCCCAGACGTGCAGCGCCGCAAACACTTCGATGGCACGGTCGCGTGCCGTTCTACCACGCAGCAAGTCATGCAGATCGAGCGCGTTTTCCGCGGCGAAGCGGATTTGCCCGGAGTGGCGCGACTCCGACTCGGCGATGGCACGCTCGATTTGCAATAGTGCCCTTTGTGGCAACACCTGGCCGGCCCGCCACTGCGGCATCGTCAGGTGACGCAAAATGCGCGCGAGTTTCATTTCACCAGCGCCCCGAAGCGCCGCCGCCGCCAAATCCGCCACCACCACCACTGAATCCCCCACCGCCGAAACCGCCGCCACCCCTGCCGAAGCCGCCACTTCCCATCCCGCCGCCCAATCCGCCGCGATGACCGCCGCCGGCCAGCGCAAAAATGAAGCCGACGATGCCCACCAGCGCCGCGACCATCACCGGCGCGACGATGAGCCAGGCGAGCAAGCCGGTACCGAGGCCGACGATCGCCGCCGCGGGCAGCCGCCCGAACAGCGCTCTCAACAGGCCTCCGACCGCGATCACGATCACCATGAACAGGACGAAATAGGTCTCGATCGAGCGTAGGTCGCTGCCACGGTCGGTATCCTGCTTCGGTGCGGGCAGCGGCTCGCCGTCGATGACCCGCATGAGGCGATCCAGTCCCGCGCGCAAGCCGCCATAGAAATCGCCCTCGCGAATCTTGGGGATGAATTCTTCTTCGATCAGGCGTTTGGCCACCGCATCCGGCACCGCGCCTTCCAACCCATAACCAACCTCGATGCGTATCGCTCGGTCGCTCCTGGCGATGACCACGACGATGCCGTCGTCCACACCCTTGCGGCCGATCTTCCATGCCTCAGCGGCCCGGATGGCGAACGATTCGATTGGCTCGGAATAGGTCGTCCCGGTGATCAGCACCGCGATCTGGCTGCCCTTGCGCGTTTCGAACGCCTCCAGGCTCGCTTCCAATTCGCGCTTCTGTTCGGCGCTCAGCGCGCCGTCAAGGTCCACCACCCGGCCCGTCAGTGGCGGAATCGGCGCGTCTTCCGCCGCCGCACACAGGGCGAACAGCAGCGTGGCCGCCGCCGCGGCGCGCATCAGCAGCGTCATATCGTCACTTGTTCTGCGCCGGTTCCGGCTTGGAGAAATCCACGGCCGGAGGCTTGGCGATCGCCTGTTCATCTTCGACCGTGAATGTCGGCTTGACCTTGTGGCCGAACAGCATCGCCGTCAGGTTGCTGGGAAAGGATCGCACGGTCACGTTGTAGTCCTGCACCGCGCGAATGTAACGCTGGCGCGCCACGGCGATCCGGTTCTCGGTCCCTTCAAGTTGCGCCTGCAAATCGCGAAAATTGGCATCGGATTTCAGCTGCGGATAGTTTTCAACCACCAGCAACAACCGAGACAGCGCCGAGGTCATCTCCCCCTGCGCAGCGATGAATTTGGAGAAAGCCTCCGGATCGTTGACCAGTTCCGGAGTGGCCTGGATGCCGCCGACCCGCGCCCGGGCATTGGTTACGCCAAGCAGCACGTCCTTCTCCTGCGAGGCGAATCCCTTCACGGTATTCACAAGATTCGGCACCAGATCGGCGCGGCGCTGGTACTGGTTGATTACTTCCGCCCAACCCGCCTTGATCTGCTCGTCCCGGGTTTGCAGAGTGTTGTAGCCGCAGCCGGCGAGACCGAGCGAAATGACCAGCAGTAAAATCAGGGCAAGGACGCGTTTCATTGAATTCTCCCGGTTAGAAACGACAGCAATCAATTGGGGGTGCTTGCGTCCTGTTTCAACGCTTTCATGGTGTCAACCGCGAAGCACAGGTCTTCCCAGGCCTTGGCCTTGTCGGTTAGATTGCGCAGCAAGTAGGCAGGGTGATAGGTCACGATCAAGGGCGTGCCGCGATAAGCGTGTAAGCGTCCGCGCAGGCTGGCAATCGTCGCGTCGGTGCCCAGAAGGTTCTGCACCGCGACCTTGCCGAGCGCGATGATGAGTTTCGGCTCGATGAGCCCGATCTGGCGGGCGAGGTAAGGCTCGCAGGCGTTGGCCTCGGCGGGCTCGGGGGTGCGATTGCCCGGAGGCCGGCACTTGACGACGTTGGCGATGTAGACGTTCTCGCCACGTTTCAATCCAATCGCCGCGAGCATGTTGTCCAGCAATTTGCCGGCCTGGCCGACGAAGGGCTCCCCGCGCGCATCCTCCTCGGCGCCGGGACCTTCGCCGACGAACAGCCATTCGGCGCGTTCGTCGCCCACTCCGAACACTGCCTGGTGCCTCTGCTTGTGGAGAACGCATGAGGTACAGGCGGCAACCGCGGACCTCAGTTCGTTCCAGTTCATCGCCCCAGTCTGCGAGCCGCGGTCATTCGCTGGAAGCGGTTGCGCTGTTACCAGCGGCGGCAGATTCTCGATCACGGAGCGTTGAACTGTGTCCGTTTCCTGTGGGGCAGGCGCCGCGCGTCTGCGCACCCACAAAGGCGTAAGCCCGAGCTCGGTGAGAATGAGCGCCCGGCGGCTCACAGCGCCAGTACCATCAGGATCGCATCCTCGCGGCCGCCGGCTCCCGGGTAATAGCCGCGGCGAACACTGATGTCGCGAAAACCGAAATCGGCATACAGCCGCCGCGCGGACGCATTGGACGGCCGCACTTCCAGGAGCATCTGTTGTGCGTCGCTTTCGCGGCCGATGCGCAGAAAATGCTCCAACAGCGAGCGGCCCAGCCCGCGGCCCTGCCACTCAGGCGCGACGCTAAGGTTGAGCAGGTGGGCTTCCCTGACGCCGATCATGAGCACGCCGTAGCCGACCATCACCGCGCCGCAATCGATCACCCAGCAACTGTAGCCGACCCGCATCGAGTCCTCGAAATTACCCCGTGTCCACGGGTGCGCATAGATGACCGGCTCAATCTCCATGATCCGATCGAGATCGGCGGCACGCATCGGACGCAGTTTCGGCAGGCAGTCGAGCTGGGCACTCATGGTTGTTCGTGCATTTTACGGGCGACCTTGTCGCGAACATAGAGCGGCACCGCCTGCTCTGCCGGAACGCCGAGGCCGGCGGCAAGTACCGGCAGCGCCAACTGCGCGACCTCCCGCGCGTGAGGAAAGGCTTGCGATCGAACGCGGTAAAGCTGACCCCGATAGCGCGCCGCGAGGGCATCGCCATACACCGCAAAACCGCTGCCGCAGCCGACCCAGTCCCCTCCCTCCAGCCCCGGGGCCATGTCGGCCTTGCATACGTTTGGTGACACCGTTTCGTTCCATGCTGCGCCATTGCGCTGGTAGGCGGCGT
Organism: Betaproteobacteria bacterium; assembly: GCA_031406075.1. Lineage (GTDB taxonomy): Bacteria > Pseudomonadota > Gammaproteobacteria > Burkholderiales > JACQAP01 > JACQAP01. Next base: position 2,120 of record JANOGP010000051.1, on the reverse strand, counting down.
GATAAATCTCTCCCATGCGCGCGTCGAGGCACGCCACCACCCTGGGGGCGCCAGCGGCCTCCGCCATCGCCATCAGCGTTCCGACCGGAACAACCGGAAGCCCGGCACCGAACGCCAGCCCCTGCGCGACGCCGCACGCGATGCGCAGGCCGGTAAATGATCCCGGGCCGGCGCCGAATGCGACGCCGTTCAGATGTGCCAGCGTAAGATTCGATGCGCCCAAAAGCGCGTCTATCATCGCCAAAATCAGTTCGGAGTGCCTCTGGCCGGCGAGTTCTTCGCGGGACGTGAGATTTCCGGCATGCAGCAGCGCGACCGAGCAGTATTCCGTCGAAGTGTCGAGGGCGAGAATATTCAAGGCATGTCCATCGGCGCTAATAAAGCGTGAAACCAGCAGCCACGCGGATTCTAGCTGAACCGAATCGCCATAAGTTAGTTGATATAATCGCAGCCTGTCTGCCGCGGCGGGCTCACGACCGTTAGGGGCGGCGGGCGGCGAGCGCGCCGTCAAAAAACATAAGACCCCTCCGGAGGAACAATCATGAATCGCTTGCTGCGCAGTGCCGGCGCAATATCTGCACTTCTCGCACTCTCAATTCTCGGCAGTCCAGTCGCCTCGGCACAAGCTCCGCTGCGAATCGGCATCATTACTTTCCTTTCGGGACCGGCTGCCGGACCCTTCGGCGTTCCGGCCAAGAATGCCTCGGACCTGATGGCCGACGCGCTCAACAAGGGCGGGCAGATTCCAGGCTATGAAAAGAAGGGCTTCGGCGGCAGGCAACTCGAACTGGTCTACGTGGACGAGGCCGGCGGACCGACCAAGGTCGTGACCGAATATCGCAATCTGGTGGCGCGGCAAGATGTGGACATGGTGATCGGGGTCATCTCGAGCGGCGACTGCCTGGCGGTCGCGCCCGTCGCCGAGGAGTTGAAGAAGTTCACGGTATTGTTCGATTGCGCTACCAACCGAATCTTCGAGGAGGCGAACTACAAGTACGTCTTCCGCACCACGACCATGGCCACCCAGGAGAACGTCGCGGCGGCCCGTTACATTGCGGAGAGCTTTCCCAACCTCAAGACGTATTCGGGGGTCAATCCGAACTACGCCTGGGGCCAGGACGCCTGGTCCGATTTCACCGAGGCGATGAAAATTATCAAGCCACAGGTCCAGATCGGCACCAACGTTACGCCCAAGCTTGGCGCGGGCCAGTACGGCACGGAAGTCTCGGCGGTGCTCGGTAGCGGCGCCGAGATCGTGCAGAACTCGCTTTGGGGTGGCGACCTAGAGGCTTTCATCCTGCAAGCGGCACCGCGCGGGCTGCTGGAACGCATGCCCAACATCATGATTACCGGCGAGACGGTGCTTGAGCGTCTCGGCGACCAGTTGCCGGACGGCACCATGATTGGCGCGCGCGGTCCCAACGGACCGTTTGCGCCGCCGACCACCCTCAACAAATGGTTCCAGAAGGCCTTCAAAGAGCGCTTCGGCGCCGCGCCGGTTTACGCCTCGTATCACATGGCGACCGCTTTCCTGGGTGTCAAGGCCGCATATGAAAAAGCGCAGGCAACCCACAAAGTGCAGAATCCGGCCATCGATCAGATCATCGGCGCGCTCGAGTACCTGAAGTTCGAGTCGGTCGCCGGCATGGTGGACATGTCGCTTGGCAAGGGACACCAGGCGGTCCAGCACGTGCCCTACGGCACCGTGAAGAAGGTCGACGGGAAAATCACGCTCACCAACATCAAATACTACGCGCCCGAGCACATTAGCCCGCCGGACGGGATGAAGAGCATTGACTGGATCCGCTCCGGCTTCAAACGCTAGCCATTTTAAGAACCAATCTTTTTTTGCCACAGAGGACACAGAGATCACAGAGGAAGGCAAAAACCCAAACACGCGCATTGACGTAATGGAGGATCGGGACCGGTTGCGAATGCGAGCCTGATCGAATGCGAATCGCGTTTGTTGGTGGTTTCCTTTCCTGTTTCGTTCGCGTCTTTCGTAATGAAAATTTTTTGGATTTTCTCTGTGACCTCTGTGTCCTCTGTGGCTAAATGACTTAGATGAAAGAATTCAACATCGCTCTGATTCCGGGTGACGGCATAGGCAAGGAAGTCGT
>JANOGP010000046.1:0-12184 GCA_031406075.1 Betaproteobacteria bacterium | reverse complement strand
CGCCATCGTCGCCGGCATGCTGGACGCGGCCGGCAAGAAGGAAATCATCCTGCGCCTGCTGCGCAACCTCAAGGCCATTTACCTGCGCAACCAGCAGTTCGATCGCGCATTGCCGATCCTGGACTGGATCATCGCCACCGTGCCCGATCAGCCTCCCGAGCTGCGCGACCGCGGAATGATCTACCAGGAACTCGAGTGCTCCCGCGCGGCACTCGCGGATTTCGAGCGCTATCTGGAACTCTCCCCGGGATCCGATGACCGCGACGAAATCCGCAGCCGCGTCGTCGAACTGCAGCGGCAATCGGCACGATTGAATTAAGTGCATTCAAACTGACCGCGAAGGCGCGAAGACGCAAAGGGAACGCAGAGAAAACCAAAAGAAGCGTGTCAAAAAACGGGATGCCTCCGATCCGCCCCGCCCAATCGATGAATCACGGTGTCGCGGCAATCCACTTCTTAGCTCACGTTTTTTCACCCCAAGTTGCTTTGCTTTCCTTCGCGTTTCCTCTGCGCCTTTGCGCCTCTGCGGTGAAGGTCTAAGGAGTCAGGTTTGAAAAATCCATCGCCTTATTTGTTGCTGACGCTGGCGTCTCTGTTCTGGGCGGGCAACTGGGTGGTTGGTCGCGCGATGCGTAACGACATCCCGCCGGTGGCGATGGGCTTCTGGCGCTGGGCCGTTGCGTTGCTCATCCTGCTGCCGTTTGCCGTCCCGGAACTCAGGCGCAACTGGCACGTTGTGCGCGCCAACTGGTTCACCCTCGCGCTTTTGGGCGGCCTGGGGGCCACGCTGTTCAACACCATGATCTACGTCGGGCTGCAGTACACCGCGGTGACCAACGGCGTGTTGTTCAACTCGGTCACGCCCATCATTATCATCGTGATGTCGTGGCTGGCGTTTCGCGAGCGGCTCGGCGCCTGGCAGGCAATCGGCGTAGTTCTTTCGCTTGCCGGCGTTGCGATCATCGTAGCGCGAGGCGAGCCGGCAATGCTCGCGGCGCTGAAATTCAACCGCGGCGACCTGTGGTTGATATCGTCGACGTTACTCTGGGCGAGCTATACGGTGGTGCTGCGCCGGCGGCCGGCCGGGTTGTCAGCCATCGGATTCCTCGCGGCCATGTTGCTGCTGGGCCTGCCGTTGTTGTTGCCGTTTTATCTGTGGGAACTGTTCACGCGCGGAGGTTTTAGCGCATCAATTCCCGCCATGACCGCGCTTGCTTATTACGGCACCTTGCCATCCATCGTCGCCTATCTGTTCTGGAATCGTGGCGTCGCGCAAATCGGCCCGAACAAGGCGGGGCTGTTCGTGCACCTGATGCCGGTGTTCGGCGCGCTGCTGTCGCTGATTTTCCTCGGCGAGCGGCTGTGCGCGTACCACTTTGCGGGGGCAGCGATGATATTCGGGGGGATTTACCTCACGACGCGCCGAGACGCGCCGCGCAGGGCCGAGGTACGAGATACAGGGTCCGAGGGCCGAGGTCCGAGGGCCGAGTGAAATTCCAGAACCAACCCTTGGAGCCCGGAGGGTGCAAAAAATATTGAAAACGAGTGATTGTCCCTGGCGATTTTTGTTCTTCGCCGTTACCCGGCCCTCGCACCGCCCATCAAGTTCGAAGCGGGCGCTTAGAACTTGATGGACAGTCCGATGGAATGAACGTTGGCGTCCGGTCCGTTGCCGGTACCGTTACCGCTGTTGCCCGAGAGGTCGGTGTAGCGTTCCGTTTCGGCGCGGAACGACACGGCTTTGGAAAACTCGTAGCTCAGGCCAATCCCATACACCGTCCCCAGGTCATCAAGAGCGCGGTGGCTGGCGGCGCCTTCATCCTGTGAGGTATTTTGCCAATAATGCATACCCATCCTGCCGTAAAGCGCCAAGCCTATCGACTGAAAGGGGAGGGTGGCCACGCCCGACAGGCTCCACGCCGAGCCGTAGCAGGACCGGTACGCATCGCCGGTCAGGGGATCGCCGCCGCAGGCCGACCCGCTCAGGCCGAAACTGGTCTGCGCTCCCTCGATGACAAAAGAGTCGGACATGCGGTAGCCGCCGAATCGCCTCGATGCCGACAGGCCGTCCGGGCTGCTACCCGGCAATCCGAACACCCCGGGCAACGAACCCCGGAAACCGACCGAATTGTCCAGGCCCCAGAAGCCGCTGCTATAGCCGCCATACAATTGAGACTCTTTTTGCTGCGCGAACAGCGGCCCGCCCGTCGTGACCAGCGCAGCCAGTACGATTGCCTTGAGCAGGGTGTGAAAGGTTGTCATGTCGTTTTCAAGCAGTTTCTGATTCAATTCTAGACGTATTTCGGGAATTTTTCTGCCAAGTTTGGGCCTTAACCGCCTCTCGAAACCCGATCCCGGAGTTCGCAATCCATGTCACAGGCCGCGATTCAGGCGCAGATGTTTCTCAATCGCGTCGCCAAAAACAACAAGCACCTCAAAAAATGGGCGCGACGGGAAGGAATCGAGTGCTTTCGGGTTTACGACCGCGACATTCCGGAACTGCCGTTCGCCCTGGACGTCTACGGCCCACGCGCCCAACTGCAGGAGTACAGCGCGCCCGCAACGGACGCGCGGCTCCGGCGCGAATGGCGGTCGGCAATGCACCATGCCGCAGCGCAGGCGCTCGAATTACCGCTCAAGCAGGTCGTGCTGAAACAACGCCATGGCCAGCGCCCGGAGGCGCAATACCGTAAGCTGGGGGCGCGAGGGGAAGATTTCGTTGTTGCCGAAAGCGGACACCGCTTTGTCGTCAACCTCACCGACTATCTGGACACCGGGCTGTTCCTCGACCACCGCCAGACCCGGGCAATGGTGCAAAGTCTCGCGGCGGGCAGGCGCTTTCTAAACCTGTTCTCCTATACGGGAAGTTTCTCTGTCTACGCAGCGGCAGGTGGCGCGAAAACCAGCACCAGCATCGATCTTTCGAACACTTATCTCGATTGGGCCAGGCGCAATTTCAAACTCAACGGCATGGACGCCGGTCGTCATCGGCTGGTCCAGGCGGATGCGCGCCGGTTTGTTCGGGAAGAGGCCGCCGGGCAGCGCTATGATCTGATCGTGCTCGATCCGCCCAGTTTCTCCAACTCGAAGCGTATGCAGGGCGTGCTGGACGTTCAACGCGACCATGTAGAGTTGATCAGGGATTGCGTCGATATTCTTGCACCGGCAGGCGAATTGCTGTTCTCTACAAACTTGCGCAGCTTCCGGCTCGACGCCGCCGAACTCGCCGGGTTGAACATCACCGACATCTCCGCGCAAACGGTGCCACCCGATTTCCGCAACAAAAAGATTCACAAATGCTGGCGCATGGGAAGGGCCGAGGTGCGAGGTAGGAGGTACGAGTGAAATTCAAGGAATAACGCCTGAATCTTGGAGGCTGCAAAAAAATTTTGGGCACGAGCGAATTTCGTTGGCGATTTTGTTCTTCGACGTTGCTCTGTCCTCGTACCTCGTACCTCGCACCTCGGCCCTCGGGCCTACTGTTTCTCCTGCGGAGAAGCAGGTTCGTCCTGCATGTCTTCCTCCTCTAATTCGAGCAGGCTCTTCGGGCGCTGGTCAGTATCTGACACTGGCGGATTGCCGTCGTGGATCAGGTATTCGCGTCGCTTGAGATAGACGTCGCGCAAGAACGGGTAACGCTCGATCCCCGTTTCGTCCAGAAACTTTTCCGCCGCGAGCAGATTGGCGCGCGTATTGACGATATTGACTCCCACCAGCGTCCAGCGAACGCCCGTCTCGTCTTCCCAGTAGTAGTACGGGCTGACGAAAAAATCCACGGCCAGGCCCGCGCCGTCTCGAACGGTGCTCGGCCCGAAGAAGGGCAGCACGATATAGGGCCCGCTGCCCACACCCCAGTAACCGAGGGACTGGCCGAAATCCTCGTTGCGGTTCTCGATCCTGAGTTCGGTTGCTACATCGATCAGGCCGAAGATGCCGAAGGTCAGATTGGTGGCGAAGCGGATGATATCTACCGGCACTTTCTCGCCCTTGAGCTGGATCGCATCGTTGACAGTCGTGACCACCATCCCAAGATTATTGAAGAAATTTGTTGCGCCGGTACGCGCGAATCGCGGCACCACTTTTTTGTATCCTTTTGCAACCGGCTTGAGCACGATCTTGTCCACGCGTTCATTGAACGAGAACACTTTGCGATTGAATCCCTCGTACGGATCGCGGGGATCAGGGCCGGTTGCGCACCCTGCGAGAAAAGATGCGCAGGAGAAAACCAGGGGCAGAAGCGAGCGCGGCATTTTGATGCGTGAGGTTGTGGCGGGCCGCGGCGATTATATCGCGTCACCCGCGAGCGCAATTAGAACATTATTGCGGTTTGCAAAAGCCGCCCGCATGCGTCACGATATTCGCCCTCGGCCGATTCTGCGATCGGGCCGCCATTCGAACAAGACACGGACAAAAAGGATCGAACGCCATGGATCTCGGTATCAAAGGTAAAGCGGCGCTGGTCTGCGCTGCGAGCAAGGGGTTGGGCAAGGGCTGTGCGTTTTCTTTGGCCCGCGAGGGCGTCAACGTGACCATCCTCGCCCGTGGACGCGAGGCGCTGGAATCGACGGCTGATGAAATCCGCAAGGCCACCGGCGTGAAGGTCACCGTTGTGGTAGCCGACATCACCACGGAAGCGGGGCGCCATGCGGCGCTCGCAGCGTGTCCAAATCCGGACATACTCATCAACAATGCCGGCGGTCCGCCGCCGGGCGACTTCCGCGATTTCACGCATGACATGTGGATTGCAGCCATTGAGGCAAACATGCTGACGCCCATCGAACTGATCAAGGCCACGGTGGACGGCATGATCAAGCGCAAGTTCGGCCGTATCGTCAACATCACCTCCAGTGCCGTCAAGGCGCCGATAGACATCCTGGCGCTGTCTAACGGCGCGCGCTCCGGCCTGACCGGGTTCGTTGCTGGCATTGCCCGCAAAACCGTCGTGCACAACGTCACCATCAACAACCTGCTGCCAGGCATGTTCGACACCGACCGGCTGAAGAGCAGCAGCGTCGCGGCCGCAAAGGCACAGGGCAAGCCGGTGGAGGAAGTACATGCTGCACGAATGAAATCGGTTCCGGCGGGCCGCTTCGGCATCCCCGACGAGTTCGGCGATGCCTGCGCCTACCTTTGCAGCAGGCAGGCCGGCTACATCACCGGGCAGAATTTCCTCATCGACGGCGGAGCGTATCCGGGGACGTTCTGAAAGAACGTCCCCGGCGTGACCGCGTGACGAACGTGACGAACGTGACGACGTGACGACGTGACGGGGAAAGACCAAGAAAACGACAGGACCAATGAGTTGGTCTGTGTGATCTTCGGGATTTTTTTGCCCGCGTATTTCGTTACGCCCGTCACGCCGTCACGTGCGTCACGAACCACCGTCGTTTCTGAGGCCTATAATCCATACCGTCTTCCTCAATGACCCAGAAGGTGAGAGGTTTCCAATGAACGCACCACGGGGCAACGCTTTCACGCTATCGCTGAAAGACCCGCAACTTTTCCGATCGCAGGGATACATCAACGGCGAATGGTGGGATGCCGACTCGAAGGCGACGATCAACGTCACCAATCCGGCCGACGGCTCGGTGATCGGCACGATCCCGAAGATGGGCGCTGCGGAAACGCGCCGTGCCGTCGAAGCGGCGAACGCAGCGCTGCTGGCGTGGCGCGCCAAACTGGCCAAGGAGCGCGCCAATATACTGCGAAAGTGGTTCGAACTCATGATCGCCAACACCGATGATCTGGCGCTGATCATGACCACCGAGCAGGGCAAACCGATGGCCGAAGCCAAGGGCGAGATCGCCTACGCGGCTTCCTTCATCGAATGGTTCGCCGAGGAAGCCAAGCGCGTTTACGGCGACGTGATCCCGCAGCACCAGGCCGACAAGCGCCTGGTGGTCATCAAACAGCCGATCGGCGTTTGCGGCCTGATCACGCCGTGGAACTTTCCGGCGGCGATGATCACCCGCAAGGCGGCGCCGGCGCTTGCCGCAGGTTGCACGGTGGTTATCAAGCCGGCTTCCCAGACGCCTTACTCCGCGTTTGCATTGGCCGAACTGGCCGAGCGCGCGGGCATTCCCAAGGGCGTCATCAACATCGTCAGCGGCAGCGCGAAGGAAATCGGCGGCGAACTCACTTCGAACGCGACGGTGCGCAAGATCAGTTTCACCGGTTCCACCGAAGTCGGTGCCGTGCTGATGAAGCAGAGCGCGGATACGATCAAGAAAGTCTCGCTCGAACTCGGCGGCAACGCGCCGTTTCTCGTGTTCGACGATGCCGACATCGATGCGGCGGTCGAGGGCGCGATGATCTCCAAGTACCGCAACAACGGTCAGACCTGCGTTTGCGCCAACCGCATCCTGGTGCAGGACGGCGTGTACGACAGCTTCGCCGCCAAACTCGCAGAGAAGGTGAAGGCGCTCAGGGTCGGCCGCGGCACCGAAGCGGGCGTCAACATCGGCCCGCTGATCGACGAAAACGCGGTTGCCAAAGTCGAGGAGCACATCCAGGACGCGGTTTCCAAGGGCGCGAAAATCGTTGTTGGCGGCAAGAAGCACGCGCTTGGCGGGCTGTTCTTCGAGCCCACGGTGCTCACCGGCGTGAATACTTCCATGAAAGTGACCAGGGAGGAAACCTTCGGGCCGGTCGCGCCGCTGTTCCGCTTCAAGACCGAGGAAGAAGGCGTGGCCATGGCCAACGACACCGAGTTCGGGCTGGCTTCCTATTTCTACGCCCGCGATATCGGCCGCATCTGGCGCGTGGGCGAGGGCATAGAATCCGGCATGGTCGGCGTCAATACCGGACTCATTTCCAACGAAGTCGCGCCCTTCGGCGGGGTCAAGCAATCCGGCATCGGCCGGGAGGGATCGAAGTACGGGATAGAAGAATATCTGGAAGTGAAGTATTTGTGCATCGGCGGCCTTTGAAAAGCCGTGACGAACGTGACGGTCGTAACGGCGTGACGATGCAGAGTTTTGGCTTCGCGCCGTAAATTCCTTCAGGTATTTACTTCGTCTCGTTCGTCACGCCGTCACAGAACTCAATGCCCTTCAACCAGCCCGCGCCCGAGCTTGGCAATCAGTACTCGGACGACCGCGTTTTGCGCTCGTATCTCGCGCGCGCACTCTCCGCCGAAGTGCTGGCGGCGATCGCGCCCGAGCTAAGCGAACTGGGCGCACTCGCCGGCGGTGATCTTTACCGCATGCAGATCGCCGATCGCCTCAACGAACCGAGGCACACGCCCTGGGATGCATGGGGCAACCGCGTCGATCTCGTAGAGGTCTCGCCTTTGTGGAAACTTGCGGAGCGCATCGCCGCCGAACGGGGGTTGGTGGCGACTGCCTACGAACGCAGGCACGGACGCTTTTCGCGCATCCACCAGTTCGCACTGGTGCATCTGTTCACGCCGGCCACTGACGTCTATAGCTGTCCGCTGGCGATGACCGACGGCGCGGCACGGGCGCTGGTGTCCTCTGGCAATCAGGCGCTGATCACGCGTGCGCTGCCGCGGCTGACGGCGCGCAATCCGGCGCGTTTCTGGACCTGCGGCCAGTGGATGACCGAGAGCACCGGTGGATCCGACGTTGGCCGCTCCGAGACGATCGCGCGCAGGGACGGCGAGCGCTGGCGGCTCTATGGCCGCAAGTGGTTCACCTCCGCGGTAACGTCGCAGATGGCGCTGACGTTGGCGCGGCCGGAAGGTAATCCGGGCGGAGGCAAGGGCCTGGCGCTTTTTTTCCTGGAGACCCGCGATGCGAACGGCCGGCTCGCCAATATCATGGTGCACCGCCTCAAGGACAAGCTCGGCACGCGCAAGGTGCCCACCGCCGAACTTACGCTCGAAGGGACACCCGCGTGGGCGGTGGCAGGGGAGTCCGACGGCGTGCGCAACATCGCGCCGATGCTCAATGTCACCCGCACCTGGAACGCCGTGAGCGCCGTATCGTACATGCGGCGCGGATTGGCGCTGGCGCGCGACTACGCAAAAAAGCGCGTCGCGTTCGGCGCGCCGCTCGCGGACAAGCCGTTGCACATTGACACGCTGGCTGGCTTGCAGGCGGAGTACGAGGCCGGATTTCAACTGACGTTCTACGCGGTCGAGTTGCTCGGCCGCGACGAGACCGACAGCCTCGATGCCGCAGGCAAGGACTTGCTGCGTCTGCTTACGCCGATTGCGAAACTCACCACCGGCAGGCAGGCGGTGGCGTTGCTGCCGGAAATCGTCGAGAGCTTCGGCGGGGCCGGCTATATCGAGGACACCGGGATTCCGGTGCTGCTGCGCGATGCTCAGGTGTTTTCGATCTGGGAGGGCACCACCAACGTGCTCGCGCTGGAAGCATTGCGCGCGCTGCAGGCCGGAAAGGCGCTCGGCGCGCTCCAGATCGAAGTGGAAACGCTCGCCTCGACTGTGCGCGATACGCGGCTGCTTGCCTGCGCAAAAGCGGCCCAGACGGCGTTGTCACATGCCCAGGGCTGGATTTCGCAGACTTCGGGCGATGCGCTGGAAGCAGGAGCGAGGCGCTTTGCCATGACGCTCGGCCGCGCGTTCGCGTTGCTGCTTCTTTGCCGCCAGGCCCAGTGGTCGCTTGACCATGAGAAAGATCAGCGTCCGCTCGCCGCGGCTGTGCGTTTCGCGCAGAACGGAGTGGACTTGATCGCGGGAGAAGACGTTGCGCTATCGAAGGTGCTGGCCAACGACGAAGAACCGTGAATATCGTGAATGCCGTGAAGCAAGAAGACGTTAATGCCGTAAAGGCTTAGAGGCTGAATAGCGGGCGAACCGAATTTGCGAAATTCACGTCATTCACGGCTTTTTCGGCAGCGCGTGAAGTGCAAACTTGAAATCCGCTGTCGAGTGCGCCACTTGCTCGACGGTCATCCCGGGTTTGTAGAGCGCCGAGCCGAGTCCAAAACCGTCGGCACCGGCAACCCAGTAGTCATTCATGTTTTGCGGCGTGATGCCCCCCACCGGAAGTATCGGCATCTCACTTGGCAGCACCGCGCGTAGGGCCTTCAGCACTTTTGGCGGATTGGCTTCCGCAGGAAACAATTTTATTGCATCCGCGCCGGCGTTGATCATCCGGAACGCTTCGGTAGGTGTGGCGAAGCCCGGTACGACGAATAGATTGCGGCGCCTGGCCGCTTCGATGACGCGTTCGTCCGCGTTCGGCGTGACGATGACCCTGCCGCCGGCATCGGCGATTTTCGTCACCTGCTCCCAGTCGGTCACGGTGCCCGCGCCGATCAGCGCCCTGTCGCCCAGGCGTTTGGCCAGGCGCACGATGCTCGCGAAGGGTTCCGGTGAATTGAGCGGCACCTCGATGATGGTGAAACCGGTCTCGACCAGCATCGTGCCGATGTCCAGCGCCTCGCCGGGCCTGATCCCGCGCAAGATCGCCACCAACGGCCAGCGTTTCAGCCAATCGCCAAATGTTTCGATTTTCATAAGTAAGCTGCCAGGCGGAAGAGTCCCTTGGTCACTGAATCCGGGTCGAGCGCATCCGCTTCGATCCCCAGCACGGCAAAGGCATGGCCGTAGATTTCTGCAAGCTGCGCGCTGCACAGCACGTTTACGCGGCCGCGTCCGCCGTGCGCAGATCGAATCTCGTGGCCGATAAGCATACCCGAGAGATACGACGCAGAGGCGGCATCGTTGAGTTCGCCGAACAGGCCGCGCGCGCGGACGCCGAACAGGTGATGGAGCAGGCCACCGGCGTCCGCCGAGCGTCGCACGCCGTCTTCGTAGGCGGCGTCATCGGTTGCGCCGTCCTTGATCAGCCTTCCGAGGATGCTGTGCGCCTTGAATACTGCGAATGCCTCGCCGGTCATGTGGGTTGAAAACCGCGCAATCCGGCCGTCCGACACCTCGACCCATTTGCTGTGAGTCCCGGGCAGGCAGACCGTATGCGCGCCCGGCCCGAGCCGGTCTAGGACGCCGATGATCTGTACCTCTTCGCCGCGCATTACGTCGGGAATGCCTGCCTCGTCCCGGCAGGAGAGTCCCGGCGCGATCCAGGCCGTGCCACCGGGCCAAGTGACTTCGCGCATGCCGGCCGCGATTTCCTCGAGACCGGCAGGGCAGGCGGCGTAGGGCACTTCCAGCCAGCCCTGGCGGCTGCCGATCATTCCGCTCATTACTACCGGTCCGTCGCCGGCCGCGCTCCAGTCTCCGATCTGTGCTTCCAGTACCGCGGAGAACTTGCCGTTCTGCACCGAAAGAATTCCCTGTCGCGCGGACCGTGAGTCGAGTACGCGTCCATCGCTGCCGAGACGGTAGGCGCGGAAGGAGGAGGTGCCCCAGTCGATGGCAATCATGAGTGTGAGGGGCGAGGGGCGAGGGACGAGGGGCGAGTGAAATTCAAAAATCAAGCCTTGGAGCTTTGGGGTGCAAGAAATATTGGAAAACAGTGAATGTCATTGGGTATTTTTTTCTTCGTTCTTTCTCGCCCCTCGTCCCTCGTACCTCGGCCCTTGGTATTCACACCTACGACCTTCACGGCATCCCGGACTGCAAAAACTCCCTCACCACTCGAATTTGGTCGCTTGCCATCAGCATCGGCGCGTGGCCGATGCCGCGGAATTCGACGAGCTTCGCCTTCGGGCCGCGCCGGGTCATTTCCTGCGCCGTCTCCGCGAGCAGCAGGTCCGAATCGGCGCCGCGCAGCAGCAGCGTCGGGCAGCGTACCTGGTCCCAGAACGGCCAAAGCACCGCGTCGGTCGCGGCAGCCTGAAATGCCATTCCCAGCGCCGGATCGTAATTCGGGCCCCAGCGGCCGTCATCGAACTGGCGGGCGTTGGTCTGTGCCACGTGCTGCCACTGCGCATCGGTAAGCGGACCGAAAGGCGCGGAGATCGTGCGAATGTACTGCTCAAATTCGTCGAAGGACGCGTAGCGCGGATCCTTGCCGACGTAGTTGGAAAGCCGATCGAGCGACGCTTTGGGGATGAATGCACCGACGTCGTTCATCACCAGGCAGCGCACCGGCGAATCGGGTTGCGCGGCGAGAAACATGCCGATCAGACCACCCATTGAAGTGCCGACCCAGTCTACCTGCTGCGCGCCGCTGCGGGCAATCAGCGCGGCCATGTCCGAGCAATAGAGCGGGTAGCCGTAGTCTTCCTTGTGCGTGAGCCACTCGCTTTTGCCGCGGCCCGCCACGTCTGGACAGAGCACCCGGTATTCCCGCGACAATGCCTTGGCGAGGTCGTCGAAGTCGCGCCCGTTGCGCGTCAGGCCATGGACGCAGATGAGGACCTTCGGATTGTCCGCATTGCCCCATTCGTAATAGTTGATTCGGTGAAAGCCGTGGGGGCCGAGGCAGGAAAGTGAGAGTTCGCGCATTATAGATGGGTGTCCGCATCGTGACGGTGTCACGATACTGCATCGTCAGTTTAACGACGCGATGTATGCCGCCAGCGCTTCCAGGTCCTCATCCGGAATCGTGCGCAGCACCGCGGTCATATTGCCGGCGTCGTTTGTGCGGGTCTTGGTCTTGAAGTCCTTGAGCTGTTTGAGTGTGTACTCATAATGCTGTCCCGCATTGCGCGGTACTTCGTTCTGTCCCGAGAAACCGCCCAGGTGGCACATGGTGCACAGTGCGGCGTCGGCGACCTGCTTGCCGTGCGCCGCCTTTGAAGGATCGCCCCTGGAATTCTGGTTGGTGGGCCTCTGCGCGGCGAAGTAAGCGGCGAGGTCGAACATATCTTTCTTCGACAGGTTCGCGGCCATCGGCGACATCAGCGGATCCTTACGCCGGCCTTCCTTGAAATCCTTGAGCTGCAGATAGAGGTAGCGCGGAGTCTGGCCCGCGAGGATCGGGTTCTGCGGAATGGTGGTGTTGCCGTCCACGCCGTGGCACGCGCCGCAGATCACAGCCTTTTCCTTGCCCGCAGCCGCGTCCTGCGCAATGGCACAGACCGGAAGCAGGGCGAGAAGAGCAGGCAATGCAAAAAGCTTTTTCATTTCATTCATCCGTTAAAAAAACCCCTCTCCCCAGCCCTCTACCACGCCGGGTACAAGTGTCCCGCAGGGGGAGAGGGGGGTGCGGGCAACAGAAAGGGCCGCCCAAAGGCGGCCCCCTCGACAAGCATTAGAACGCTGATACTTGAAAAAAGTTTACGGCAGCGCGAACACAAAAATGCTGTTGCCGCGCTTGAAGTCGAGCTGGTTGTTGCCGCCGGC
>JANOGP010000044.1:0-10223 GCA_031406075.1 Betaproteobacteria bacterium | reverse complement strand
GAAGTGCCGGCGAAGATCGAGCTGCCCAAGCCCGAGCCGAAACCGCAGCCCGAACCCCCGAAGGAAGAAAAGAAGCCTGAGCCCGAGCCGGAACTGCCGCCCTTGCCTTCGGTGTTTCGCGACGTCAAGCCGGTGAAGAAGGTAAAGCAGAAATATCCACCGGAGGCCGAATCCGCGCACATCCAGGGCCAGGTGAAAGTGCGACTCACGGTCGAAGTCAACGGCAGCGTCAGCAACGTGCAAGTGCTCCTGTCGGAGCCGCCCGGCGTGTTCGACGAGGCGGTGCTGGAGGCAGTGCGCCAATACATCTTCAAGCGCGACGGCACCTCCTACCTGGCGGACCAGGAGATCATCTTCAAGATCGACTGACAACTGCCTCTATAATCTCTAGGCAAAGTCCGGAGGTGATGGTGTGCTGATATATTTCACGAATTTGAAATTGTTGCTTCGCTCGCGATGATTTCCATTCAACAAACATTAATCTGACAAATGAACGAGGGGAGGGGCTTATGGCTAGCCGCAAAGAAGTAACGCCGACCTTGGTTGGCGCGCTTGCTGAGTATGCGGAACTACCGCTTGCGCCGGGCCGCGAAGAAGTCATCACTTCGATGCTGGAAACGTGGATCAGGGATGCTAACGAACTAAGCCGGAAAATGAGTTCTGCAAAGTATTGGGAGTTGGCCCCCGCAACAATTTTCAGCCACCCCAATGAAGCCGAAGAAGGCAACTGAAATGAGAAAGGCTACCAGTGAACTGCTGGAACTCTCCCTCGCGCAGGCTGCGCGCCTCGTCAAATCCAAAGAAATTTCCCCGGTAGATCTGGTCGACGCCAGTCTTGAACGTATCGAATCTGTGAATGGCCGGCTATCGGCTTACATCACCATATTCGAAGAAGAGGCCCGCAAGGTCGCCAAGGCGGCAGAAATCATGATCGTAGCTGGCCACGATCTTGGTCCTCTGCATGGCGTGCCAATCGGGCTAAAGGACAATGTGGCGGTCAAAGGGTTTAGAACGACCGCCGGGAGCAAGGTCCTCAAGGACTGGGTTCCGGACCACGACGCAACCGTTACCGAGAGGCTGCGTCGTGCCGGTGCAATCTTTGTCGGGAAGTTGAACATGCACGAGTTTGCCTGGGGCGGGACCTCCGACAACCCGCACTATGGTGCCGTGCGCAACCCTTGGAACACCGAACGCTTCCCGGCGGGATCCAGCGGCGGGTCGGGTGCAGCCGTTGCGGCAAGAACTTGTTACGGCGCGATCGGCACTGACACCGGCGGATCGATTCGACTGCCATCGGCGATAAACGGTGTCGTCGGTATCCGGCCGACGTACGGACGCGTGAGCAATTACGGGATCATCCCGCTTGCCTGGAGTATGGATACTGCCGGCCCGATGACACGCACGGTCGAAGACTGCGCGATCATGTTCAACGCGATCGCGGGCCACGATCCCAAGGATCAAAGCACCTCGAGGGCACCGGTTGTGGACTATACGGAGGACCTGAATCGAGGTGTTAGGGGCGTGCGGATCGGCGTGGTGCCCGGGTACTTTTTCCATCATCTGCAGCCACCCGTGCACAATGCGGTGAAGGGCGGGCTGAAAACGCTGGAAGGGCTCGGGGCCGCAGTGGTCGACGTGAATATTGAGAACATTCACGGCAACATTTCGGCTCAACTTACCATCGAGGCTGCCGAGCCGAGTGCATATCATCAACGTTGGCTGCGCGAGCAGCCCGAAAGTTATGGTGCCGACGTTCGAACGCTGCTTGAAATCGGCGAAATGCTGCTCGCGACGCACTACCTGCAAGCGCAGCGCTATCGGACGCTATTACGCCGGGAGTTTCTCGAGGCTTTCAAGAAAGTTGACGTGTTCATTTGCCCGACGCTCCCGTTTACGGCCACGAAGGTGGGTGAAATGAAGGTCGTCATTGAAAACGGGGTGGAGGAAAATATGTTGTCTGCTATCATGCAATTCACAGGCGTGCCGAGCTTGACGGGATTGCCTTCGTTGAATGTGCCGTGCGGCTTCGACCAAGAGGGTTTGCCTGTGGGAATGCAAATTATCGGCAAGCCGTTTGACGAGGCAACACTGTTCAGGATTGGTGCTGCGTTTCAGTCGGCTACCGACTTCCACAAACGCGCCCCCAATATCTGAGTTGTCGGGCGTTATTCGTAACACCAAACAAGGAGAGGGAACAATGTCGCGCAAATTCATGAAGGGCGCTTTGGCAGCATTATTGATGGCGGCTTCGCTAGGAGCAGCGGCCGCCGACAAAAAGCCGATCGTTGTGGGAAGTATTCTTGATGAGACCGGCCCACTGAACATCTATGGCACGGCCATGGTAGACGCCACCAAGCTGGCAATTAAACAAATCAACGAGAACGGCGGCGTGCTCGGGCGTCAACTGAAACTGGTTTCTTACGATGCCCAGTCCGACAACGCCAAGTACACTCTGTACGCCAATCAGCTTTCGCTGAAGGACAAGGCGGTTGTGATCATGGGCGGCATTACCAGCGCCTCGCGGGAAGCGGTGCGTCCGGTCATCAATCGCAATAAGACCCTGTATTTCTACAACGAGCAGTATGAGGGCGGAGTCTGCGACAAGAACGTATTTGCCACCGGCATCGTTCCTTCGCAGCAAGTGGCGCCCACGGTTGCTTGGGCAATGAAGAACCTCGGCAAGAAGTTCTACATCCTCGCGGCCGACTACAACTATGGTCACATCTCGACTGACTGGGTCAAGAAATACGTCGCCCAGGCGGCTGGCCAGGTGGTCGGGAGCGAGTTCATTCCGCTGGACGTTGCGGAGTTCAGTTCCGTAATCACCAAGCTCCAGGAAGCCAAGCCGGACGTCGTCTTTTCGCTCCTGGTCGGCGGTAACCATATCGCTTTCTATCGCCAGTTCGTGGCTTCCGGTTTGCGCGACAAGATGAAGATCGTGTCCGCAACCTTCGGCCTCGGCAATGAGCAGGTGGTGCTCGCCCCCGAGGAGTCCAAGGATATTGTTGCCGTGTATCCGTACTTCCAGGAGATCGATACGCCAGCCAATAAGCAGTTTGTCGCGATGTGGCACAAAGAATTCGGCAAGGACTATGCGTACATCACTGACAGCGCCGTCACGGTCTGGAACGGCTGGCACCTGTGGGCGAATGCAGTAGGGAAGGCGGGAAGCACTGGTCGCGAGAAAGTCATCAAGGCGCTCGAATCCGGTATCAGCTTTGATGGCCCGTCGGGGACGGTCACCATCGACGGTCCTTCGCACCAC
The DNA here is from genome assembly GCA_031406075.1 of Betaproteobacteria bacterium. Taxonomy (GTDB): domain Bacteria; phylum Pseudomonadota; class Gammaproteobacteria; order Burkholderiales; family JACQAP01; genus JACQAP01. The sequence continues at coordinate 6,958 of JANOGP010000044.1, read as the reverse complement.
GTATACCAGAACACGCACTTCGCGCGGGCCAACGATAAGCACGGATTCACGGTGCTTGGCGGTGAGAAAAATGTACCCCCGGCATTCGAAAAGAAGATGTGCGATCTGATCAAGAAGCCCAATCAGCACACGCAGTTCCTGCCAGAGACGAAGTAAAGCTCAGAAGGTCAGCGCCGGGGGAAATCATGGATTGGAGCCAGTTTGACTGGCTGATTAACCTCGCGCTTTCGATGCAATTGAGCATCGCAGTTCTCGTGATCGTGTCCATCGGGCTGGCGGTTGTTTTCGGCATGATGGGCATCATTAACCTGGCGCACGGAGAATTCTTGATGCTCGGCGCGTATGCGACCTTGGCGTGCGTGCGCGCCGGCATCAACCTCTGGCTATCGATGGGTATTGCCGCCTTCGTCGTCGGGATTTTCGGGCTTGTCGTAGAGCAATTGTTGATCCGGCATCTTTATGGCCGTCTTGCCGACAGCATGCTCGCGACCTGGGGTCTCAGTCTGATCATGGCGCAAGTGATGGTGCTGATCTTTGGCCCGAGCACCCAGGGGATCGCCACGCCTCTCGGAAGTATCAACATCGGGGCGTACTCGGTGTCCGGTTATTCGTTTGTCCTGATCGCTGCTGCAGTTGTTCTTCTCGCAATTGTTTATTGGGTCTTCACACGCACGCCGTACGGAGTCATGGCGCGCGCCGCGATGCAGATGCCGGGGATGGCGGCAGCGGTAGGAATCAATCCCAAGTTGATCAACGCCGGTACCTTTGCTTTCGGCGCTGCATTGGCCGGTGTCGGGGGGGCACTCCTGGCGCCGTTGGTCGGGGTCATGCCGAGCATGGGCCAGGCCTACATAGCCCGCGCGTTCATGACTGTGATTGTCGGCGGCCCTGGAGTCATTAGCGGCACCGCAAGTTCTGCGGTGCTTCTGGGCGGGATGGAGAACGTGGTGTCGTATCTCTCAACACCATTTTTCGGTCAGGGCGCTCTCCTCGTTCTCGCGATCGTGTTGCTGCGCGTGTTGCCGACGGGCATATCCGGGAGGTGGCAGCGCCAGCTTTGAGATCTCGATAAGTGAGCGCTACTGCGGGGGCGGACGGTGATGATGAACAAAAACAAGTCTCGTCAAAGATTTGCTGTCGAGGCTATGGGGACGGTCGCCGTAACGGCGGCGATCGCCGGACTGGCAGCGGTAATCAGCGAGTTCCAGTCGATTCAGATCACGAGCTGGGCGATCTACGGGCTTCTTGCACTCAGTCTCGTGCTGGTTTGGGGGCACGCGGGAATCTTCAGCTTTGGGCAGGGTGCCTTCTTCGGGATCGGAGGCTATGCCTACGGTGTCGCTGCAATCAATCTTATCGGTGCGACCAGTGAGACGTTCTCTGCCGTTGTGATAGCGGTTGCAGTTGCTGCTATTGCTGCAGCCTTTCTTGGCTACTTCATGTTTTACGGCAAGGTAGGCGATGTCTATGTAGGCATCATTACCCTGGCAACCACTTTGGTTTTGTTCACGTTCATGTCGAGCACCGCCGGGCCGCAGTACCACATCGGCGAGGCCCTGCTCGGCGGTTACAACGGGATGACCGGTGTTCCGCCATTAAGTTATGGAACGCCTGGAGAGGAATCGAACGCGTTCTCTCCAGGCGCGTTGTTGGTCTTCACCGCGACTCTCGCCGGCTTGGTGACATTGGGTATTTATGGCTTGCTGAGAGGCTCTTTTGGGCGCGTTCTTGCAGGTCTGCGGGAGAATGAACTGCGGACCCAGTTGCTCGGCTACGATATTCGATTCAGGAAGCTGGTGGTCTTTGCCATCGGCGGTGCGATCGCCGGATTGGCCGGGGCCCTTTATGCAGCTTGGGCGATGTTCATCAGCCCGGGCGTGTTTGGTTTGCAGCAGGCTGCCCTGGTTGTGATCTGGGTGTTGGTCGGAGGGCGGACGTCGGTGGCAGGCGCGTTCGTCGGCGTGGTGTTGGTTGACGGGTTGGCCTCTTTCCTGGGCGGAAGCGGCGGAAATGCAACGCCGATCATTTTGGGTGCCGTCTTGATTGGGGTGGTGTTGTTGCTGCCTCAAGGATTGGTCCCGGCGATCCAGGCCGGCGTGGGTCGCCTTTTCAAAGAGACCAAGGAAGACAAAGTCACTGCAGCGGCTGAAACCGTTACTGAAGAGTCTTCCCGATATGCCGGGTTGCCGGTGCCCGCCGGCAGGGAGGGCGGGGTGCTGGAGGTTGTCGACCTGCATAAAAGGTTCGGGGGGGTGACGGCTGTCGAGAAGGTCACGTTGTCCTTCACAGAGAAGGGGGTACATTGCCTCATCGGTCCGAATGGCGCGGGCAAGAGCACGTTCTTCAACCTTCTGGTAGGGCGGTACTGGCCAACGGCGGGTACCGTCATGTTCGCCGGGAAGCCCATTACTCGCGCCGAGGCGCACGAACGCGTAAGACGTGGACTCGGAATCAAGCTCCAGGTCGCCAGCATTTTTACCGGACTTACCACTTTCGAGAACGTGTGGCTTGCGGCTTTCGGAAAGCTGCATGATTCGGCCGCAGCCACCGGGCGTGCCAACAAAATCCTTGACTGGTTGGGTCTGACCGATCGCGCCCGACATCAAGCCGGCGCCTTGTCGCATGGTCAAAAACAATGGCTGGAGATGGGTATGGTGCTTGCATCCGAGCCCAGCGTCATTCTTCTCGACGAGCCCACGGCGGGGATGACGCGGGAGGAAACGCTACTCACTGCGGAGCTGATCAAAGAGCTCGGCAAGAGCGTCAATGTGATCGTGGTGGAACACGATATGGAGTTCGTGCGTCACCTCGATGTTCCCGTTACCGTCTTCCACCAGGGGAATGTGTTTGCACAAGGTAGTCTCGACGAACTGCGGCAGGACGAACGTATTCTGGATATCTACTTGGGAAGGGGTGGGAAGGCCGTTGCTTGAGCTCACTGACGTTCACTCCGGTTATGGACTAAGCACCGTGCTGCGGGGGTTCAACCTCCGTGTCGGGCGGGGTGAAATCGTAACGATTCTGGGCCGCAACGGAGTCGGCAAGACAACCCTGCTCAGGACGATCGTCGGAGCGGTTCGTATTCACCAGGGGAAGATCCGCTTTGACGATCAAGACCTGAGCAAGCTCCCCACCCACGAGCGTGCCAGGCGAGGCATTGCCTACGTTCCGCAAGGCCGGGACGTTTTTCCGAGCCTGACTGTGCTGGAAAACTTGAAGGCGGCGGCCTACGGCACGAAGCAGAAAGGCTGGAAGGAGCAAGTTGATCGTATGCTCGATGAGTTCCCGGTGCTTGCTCAAAAAAGGCAGCAGCGAGGTGGCAGCTTGAGCGGTGGGCAGCAGCAAATCCTGGCCCTCGCTCGAGCACTGATGACATCTCCGCGATTGCTCTTGCTGGATGAGCCGTCCGAGGGCATTCAACCTTCAATCGTGGACCAAATCGCCGACACGGTCTGGACGATTCACGAGAAACGCGGGATTTCCGTGATTCTGGTTGAGCAGAATTTGGATTTTGTCGAAAAGCTTGCTTCGCGGGCCTATGTGGTGGACAAAGGCCAGGTCGTCGGTGAGTTTCCTGCCAGCGAATTTATCAACAACAAGGATTTGCAGCGTGAATACTTGGGTGTCTAGCGGGCTGACGTTACTTCTGACCTGATCTCCTCGCGACGTTTGGAGGAAATGGCGTGCTCCCGCAACTGAATAGTTACGAAGCGATATGCCGGCGATTCGGGTGGGACATTCCCGAGTTTTTCAATATCGGCATCGACATCTGCGACAAGTGGGCGGACGACCCGCAACGGCTGGCGCTGATCCACGAGACCCGCGACGGCCGGACGGTCCGCTACACATTTGCCGACATCAGGAGACTTTCCAACCAGGCCGCCAATCTGTTTGCCGAGCGGGGCATCCAGGCCGGAGACCGGGTCGCCATTCTTCTACCGCAGGAACCGGAAACGGCGATCGCGCATATCGCCGCTTACAAGCTTGGCGCGATCGCGGTGCCGTTGTTCACGCTGTTCGGTTTCGATGCGCTGCAGTTCCGCCTGAGCGACTGCGGCGCGAAAGTTCTGGTGACCGACACCACCGGCATGGCAAAAATAGACCAGATCAGATCGGCCCTGCCGCAATTGCAATCGGTGTTCTGCATAAACGCTGAACCGCCCGGCGCCGAGAATTTCGGCGAGGCGCTGCGTGGATTCCCGGATCGATTTGCCGCGCACCGGACCCGCGCAGAAGATCCCGCACTCATCATCTACACTTCCGGCACCACTGGAAATCCCAAGGGCGCGCTGCACGCACACCGCACGCCGCTCGGGCACCTGCCTGGCGTGGAGATGTCGCATAACCTGCTGCCGCGGCAGGATGACCTGATGTGGACGCCGGCGGACTGGGCGTGGATCGGCGGGCTGCTGGACTTGCTGTTCGCGGCCTGGCATCACGGTATCCCGGTTTTGGCGCACCGCTTCGAGAAATTCCACCCGGAAGCGGCGTTCGATCTGATGGTGAAGCACAAAGTGCGTAACGCGTTTCTGCCACCGACCGCGCTGAAGATGATGCGCTCCGTGCCTCGAGCGAAGGCGCGCTGGAATCTCGAGCTGCGCTCCATTGCAAGCGGTGGCGAAACGCTGGGTGCGGAACTGCTGCAATGGGGACGCGACACCTTCGGACTCGCCATCAACGAGTTCTACGGGCAAACCGAGTGCAACATGGTGCTGTCTTCGTGCGAAGCCCTGTTTGCCGCGAAGCCAGGCGCCATCGGCAAGGCCGCACCCGGCCATCAGGTGGACATCGTGGACGACAGCGGCCGCCCGCTTCCTGACGGCGAACAAGGCAACATCGGCATACGGCGCCCGGACCCGGTAATGTTTCTGGGCTACTGGAATAATCCGCAGGCCACCGAGGAAAAATTCGCGGGCGATTACCTGCTGACCGGCGATAGCGGGCGCCGCGATGCGCAGGGCTACTTCGAGTTCATCGGCAGAAACGACGACGTGATTACCAGTGCGGGCTACCGCATTGGGCCGGGGCCGATCGAGGACTGCCTGCTCGGCCATCCGGCGGTGCGCCTGGCGGCGGTGGTCGGTGTGCCCGATCCGGAGCGCACCGAGATCGTCAAGGCATTCCTGGTCCTGAAGGACGGTTGGAGCCCGAGCGACGAGCTCACACGCGAAATCCAGAATCATGTGAAGGTGAGGCTCGCAGCCCACGAGTATCCACGCCAGGTCCGCTATGTCGCTGCGCTGCCGCTGACCAGCACGGGCAAGATCATCCGCCGCGAGTTGCGCAGCCTGAACGACTGACGGTGCACGACGGGCATCGTTGCAGTAACCTGTCGGCCACCGGACCGGAAAAACACAGCCGTTAACCAGAACAGCGCCCGATGCAGTCCCAGACCATTCTCGAAACCCGCCAGCTTTCGCGCGAGTTCAGCGGCTTCGTTGCCGTGAACAACGTCAGCCTCAAAGTCCGGCAGGGCGCCATTCATGGGCTGATCGGTCCCAATGGCGCGGGCAAGACCACGGTGTTCAACCTGCTCACGAAGTTTCTGCTGCCGACTTCCGGAACAATCTTTTACCGCGGCGAGGACATCACCCGCGATCGTGCCGCGCGGGTGGCGCGGCGCGGGCTGGTGCGCTCTTTCCAGATCTCCTCGACCTTCCCCCACATGACGGTGCTCGAGAACGTGCGGGTGGCGCTGCAGCGCAAACTGGGAAATTCGTTTCATTTCTGGCGTTCGCAACGCTCGCTTTCCCACCTCGACGAGCGCGCGATGGAGATCCTCACCAGCGTGGAACTCGCGGAGCACGCGCAGCTTCATGCCACCGAGCTTCCCTACGGGCGCAAGCGCGCGCTGGAGTTCGCCACCACGCTGGCCCTGGAACCGGAACTGATGCTGCTCGACGAGCCGACGCAGGGCATGGCGCACGAGGACGTGGGGCGCGTGGTCGAACTGATCCGCAAAGTCGCCTCCGGGCGGACCATCCTCATGGTCGAGCACAACCTGAGTGTCGTTGAGGATCTGTGCGACACCATCACGGTGTTGCAGCGGGGCGCGGTACTGGCCGAGGGGACGTACCAGGAAGTGTCCGCCAATCCGCAGGTGCTCGAAGCATACGTCGGGGTTGCAGATGAATGACAGCGCACCGATTCTCGAAGTCGCCGACCTGAACGCCTGGTACGGCGAGTCGCACGTCCTGCACGGCATGCGGTTTGCCGTGCATCGCGGCGAGCTGGTCACATTGCTCGGCCGCAATGGCGCGGGGCGCACGACCACGTTGCGCGCGATTCTCGGGCTCACGGGAAGGCGCAGCGGTTCGATTCTGGTGCGGGGACGGCAGGCTATCACGCTGGCGACGCATCGCGTCGCGCGGCTGGGCATCGGTTATTGCCCGGAGGAACGCGGCATTTTCGCCAGCCTTTCTGCCGAGGAAAACCTGAGGCTGCCACCGCGGATTGGTAACGGAGGCATGAGCATCGACGAGATTTATGCCATGTTCCCGAATCTTTACGAACGCAGGAAAAGTCCCGGCAGCCGGCTTTCCGGCGGCGAGCAGCAGATGCTGGCGCTGGCGCGCATCCTGCGTACCGGAGCCGATCTTCTCCTCTTGGACGAAATCACCGAGGGGCTGGCCCCGGTGCTGGTCAAAATGCTGGGCCGCGCGGTGCGCAGCCTCAAGGAGAAGGGCTACACGATTATCATGGTGGAACAGAATTTCCGTTTCGCCGCGCCGCTTGCCGACCGGCATTACGTTGTCGAGATCGGGCGGGTGGTGGAGACGGTCAACAAGAGCGAACTGGACGCCCGGCTCGACCTGCTGCACGAGTATCTCGGCGTTTGAGCGGGTGGCACGTTTTTTTTGGGAGAGGAAAATGAATAAGGGAAAAATAATGGCGCTGTATTGCGCCGCGGCGTTGGTGCTGATCGCAGGTTGCAAGGACGCCGGCCAGAGCGGCGGCA
>JANOGP010000419.1:0-11220 GCA_031406075.1 Betaproteobacteria bacterium | reverse complement strand
TATCGGCGTCGCGAGCGAGCTGTTCGTACAGGAATGGTGCATTGAATACGTAGATGCCCATGCTGGCGAGCGACAATGCCGGATTGCCGGGAAGCGAGGGCGGCTTTGCCGGCTTTTCCTGAAACGCGGTCACGCGCCAGTCCTCATTCACCGCCATCACGCCAAAGGCCTTCGCTTCCTCAACCGGCACTTCCAGGCAGGCCACGGTCATGTCGGCGTTCTTGGCCACGTGATACGCGAGCAGCTTGCCATAGTCCATCTTGTAGATGTGATCGCCGGCGAGGATCAGGATGTGGTCCGGATCGTAGGAGCGCAAGATGTCGAGGTTCTGGAACACCGCATCCGCCGTGCCCTTGTACCAATTCTCCTCGTGGGTGCGCTGGGAGGCGGGCAGGATGTCGACGAATTCCTGGAAGCGGCCGTCCAGAAAACTCCAGCCCCGCTGGATGTGGCGGATCAGGCTGTGCGACTTGTACTGGGTGGCGATGCCGATGCGGCGGATGCCGGAGTTGACGCAGTTTGACAGCGGGAAGTCGATGATGCGGAATTTGCCGCCGAAAGGCACCGCCGGTTTTGCCCGCCAGTCCGTGAGGTTCTTCAAGCGGCTGCCGCGTCCGCCGGCAAGCACGAGTCCATAAGTGTTCTTGGTGATGCGGCTGACGAAGCGGACGTTCGAGTCGGTGTTGGCCACGCATTACTCCTGGTGAACATATAGAAAGATCGGAAGCACTGCCGGCATTCTGTTTTCGGCTCAAGGCCGGGCCGGGCCGGGCCGCGTCGCGGAGCATTCGCGCGGTTCGCCATAAACCTTTGACCGGCATCAAAAAAGCAGAGAAACAGCTGACTCCCCCCTTATAATAAGAACACCCTCGCCCGCAGTCACGGATTCATTGCATCGCCGGGCCGGGATTTCCCCGCCATCGCCCATGATAGCTATTGTTTCCGCCGCCGCCGAAGCGGACCTCGACGCCCTGGTCGGCGCACGCCATCACGATCCGTTTGGCGTGTGCGATCCGGTCTGCGTCGCGACGGCAAACGCCGGACGCCGCGCGTGAATGCCGCCGATGCCTGAAGAGAAACTCAAAATTCTGTTTGCCACATCCGAAGTCGCGCCGCTGATCAAGACTGGCGGGCTTGCAGACGTGAGCGCCGCGCTGCCGGCGGCCTTGATGGCTCTGGGCGCGGACATCCGTGTGCTAGTCCCAGGGTATCCGCAATTGATTGAGGCACTCAATACCAAAGGCCGCGCGGCAACGCTGCCCGCGTTGCCGGGTGTTCCGCCGGCGCAACTGATCGCTTCGAAGTTGCCTTCGGGGGTGCCGCTGCTGGTGATCGAAAGCGCGATCTACCAGCGCAGCGGCGGTCCGTATCAGGACGTCGCGGGCAACGACTGGCTAGACAACGATCTGCGTTTCGGCCTGCTTTCCTATGTGGGCGCGCTGCTGTCGACGCCGGATTCACCGTTTCCGTGGAAGCCGGATATCGTTCACTGCAACGACTGGCAGACCGGACTGATTCCGGTATACCTGCGCTACGTAGCCGGCACCCCCGCGAAATCGGTGATCACCATCCACAATCTGGCGTTCCAGGGGATTTTCCCGGCGGAAACCGCCGCGCGGCTCGGGCTGCCGCCGCAGGCGTTTTCCCTGAGCGGTGTCGAATACTACGGCAAGACTTCGTTTCTCAAAGGCGGACTTCAATTCGCCGATCGCATCACCACGGTCAGTCCGAGCTACGCGGAAGAAATCCGGCGCGAGCCGCTGGGGATGGGATTGCAGGGACTGCTCTCGTACAGAAAAGACGTTCTCACCGGAATACTCAACGGCATTGACACCGATGCCTGGGATCCGGAGACCGACCCCTATATCGAGCGTTACTACAATGCCTCCAGGCTCGCGGCCAAGCAGGACAACAAGCGCGCGCTGCAATTGCGAATGGGCCTGCGCGACGAACCCGGCATGCCGATGTTCGGAACGGTGAGCCGGCTTACCCACCAGAAAGGCCACGACGTGCTCGCCGATATCGCCGCCGAGTTGGTGAAGCTGCCGGCACAATTGTTGGTTCTGGGTTCCGGAGACGCGCCTTTGCAACGGCGTTTCCAGGAACTGGCCCAGTCCCACCCCGGCAGGATTGCGGTCCAGATCGGCTTCGATGAAGGTTTGTCACACCAGATCGAGGCCGGCGTGGACAGTTTCCTGATGCCCTCGCGCTTCGAGCCCTGCGGCCTGAACCAGATGTACAGCCAGCGTTATGGCACGCCGCCGGTGGTGCACGCCACCGGCGGTCTGCGCGATTCGGTGGTGGATTGCACGCCGAAAACGCTGAAGACGCGCGACGCGACCGGCTTCATGTTCGCGCCGCTGAACCGCAACACGCTGCTGGAGGCTTGCCAGCGTGCGGCGGCGGCCTATCACGACAAGAAAATCTGGCGGCAATTGCAGAAAAACGGCATGAACCGGGTTTTCAGTTGGGAGGCCCGGGCGCAACAGTATCTGGACCTTTATCGTGAACTGCTGGAGTAAAATGCTGGTTTCCTGCGCGCCGCGTTTGTCCGCATTTGCTGCGCAACAACACCAACCGACGGAGGGTCGTTAGCCATGATCGGAGATCGAATCGAAGTCAACATTGCAGGCGGGCTCGATATCGCGCTGCCACGGATGGTGCATGTGCGCCAGAAGTTTCAAACCAGGAAACTCGACAGCGTCACCGGGACGGTGGTCGAGCAATTCAAGCGCCCCGAAGTTCGTGGCAAGGTGAAGCCCGGCATGAGCATCGCGGTCGGTTGCGGCTCGCGCGGCATCAACAACATCGCCGAGTGCGCCAAAGCGGTGGTCGCCGAGCTCAAGGCGCTGGGCGCGAAGCCCTTCATATTCCCGGCGATGGGCAGCCACGGCGGCGCCACCGCGGAGGGCCAGCGCGAGGTGCTTGAAGGCTACGGGATCACCGAAAGCTATGTCGGTTGCCCGGTTCGCGCCACCATGGAAGTCGTCGAGTTGGGCAAACTCGAAGACGGCATGCCGGTGTACATGGACAAATACGCCGCCGAGGCCGACGCGGTGGTATTGATTCCACGCGTCAAGCCGCACACCAACTTCCGCGGCCCGATCGAGTCCGGCATCGTCAAGATGCTGGCTATCGGCATGGGCAAGATCATTGGCGCGACCACGCTGCACACTTACGGCATGGACATGTTCGGCGAACTGCTACCGAAGACCGCCAGGCTGATCATGGCGAAGAAGAATTTTCTGTTTGGCGTAGCGATGGTAGAGAACGCGGCGGATGAGACCGCCATCATCGAAATCGTGCCGTCGGAACAGGTGTGGGAGCGCGAGCCGGTGCTGCTGGCGAAGGCCAAGGAACTGATGCCACGCCTGCAATTCGACGAGATCGACGTGCTGGTGGTGGAACGCATCGGCAAGAATATTTCCGGTTCGGGAATGGATCCCAACATCACCGGGCGCAACTGCCGATTCATCGAGTGGAACATGAAGCCGCTGGTCAAGAAGATCGCGGTGCTCGGGCTGACCCCGGAGACGCAAGGCAACGCCACGGGATTGGGTGCGGCCGATGTGATCACCATGCGGCTGTACAGGGAAATCGACATCGCCAAGACCTACGCCAATATCATCGCTTCGACGTACCTCGACGGCGCTGCCATCCCGATGATCATGAACACCGATGAAGAAGCCATCCGCCTCGCGGTCAAGACGGTGGTGCGCATGAAGCCGCAGGATACGCGCATCGTTCGCGTCCCCAACACGCTGGAGATCATGGACATCCACGTTTCCGAGCCGTTGCTGCCGTTCGTCAAGGCCAACCCTTCGATGTTCGAGATCGTCGGCCAGCCCGAAGCGATGAAGTTCGACGCCAAGGGCACGCTGTATCCGATGCTCGCCAAACACCGGGAACACGCGACGGCCTGAGTCTCCCCGCTCCCCTCTCCCCGGCCCTCTCCCGCAAGGGGAGAGGGAGCTCTGCACCCTGTCATGGTGCGGGGCCGAAGAGACGGTGACTGGACCGAATCCAACCCCATGATGCATATTCATCTCGACGCAGTCGGAGGCGTGGCGGGCGACATGTTCATCGCCACCATGCTCGATGCGTTTCCGAATCTGCGCGACGGCATGGTCTCGGCGATCCGTGCTGCCGGCCTGCCATCCGAAGTGCACATCGGCGTGGCCGAGCATCGCGACCATGCGCTGACCGGTTTGCGTTTCCGCGTTGTGGAGCCGCGCGAGGCCGCCGCCCTGCTCGGCGCGCATCATCATCCGCACACCCCGTTCGCCGAAATCCGCACGCACCTTCAAGGGTCCGCGCTCAAATCCGCGGTCAGGGAACACGCAATCGGCATTTTCACGCTGCTTGCGGAGGCCGAAGCCAGGGTGCACGGCAAGACCGTGGATACGGTGAGCTTCCACGAAGTCGGCGAATGGGACTCGATCGCCGATATCGTCGGGGCCGCCTTCATTGTCGACGCGCTTGCGCCTGCCACCTGGTCGGTGGGCGCGTTGCCGCTGGGAAGCGGCCGGGTCAGGACCGCACATGGTTCGCTGCCGGTACCTACCCCTGCAACCGTGCTGTTGCTGGAAGGTTTCGAATTCGTCGACGACGGACTCGAGGGCGAGCGCGTCACGCCGACCGGGGCGGCGATCCTCAGGCATCTGGGTTGCGCGCAGGTTCGCGATCGCAAGTCGCGCAAGTTGCTGCGCACGGGTATCGGTTTCGGGAACCGCACTTTCCCGGGGCTCAGCAACGTGCTGCGCGTCCTCGCGTTCGAAGAGGCGCGCGCCGGCTCGGGTGGTGACGAGGTTGCCCAGATCCTGTTCGAAGTCGACGATCAGACGCCGGAGGACCTGGCGATCGCCATCGACAAGTTGCGAGCGCAGCCGTCGGTGCTCGACGTCCTTCAGACGCCGGCTTTTGGCAAGAAGGGAAGGATGACCATGCACGTGCAGGTACTCGCCGATCCGGCGGACCTGGAGAACGTGTTCGACGCCTGCTTTAACGAAACGACGACCATCGGCCTGCGTTACCAGGTCCTGCAACGCCGCAAGCTTTCCCGCGCCGCCAGGACGGTAGAGGCCGGGGGAAGGCAGGTGCGGGTGAAAGTGACCGAACGGCCGGGGAAGAAGACCGCCAAGGTGGAGGCCGACGACCTTCTGAACGTAATGGGCGGACGCCTCGAGCGCGAACGGCTCAGACAGGACGCAGAGCAGGTGGTGTTGAGAAAGGAACGCAAGTGAACGAGGTCGGACACAAGCTCGGTGAACTGGAGGGCGTGCTGCGCGGGATCGGTCCTGTTGCCGTCGCAGTCAGCGGCGGGGTGGACAGCCTCACTCTGGCGACGTACGCGCATCGGACTCTCGCCGGTGATGTGCAAATGTTTCACGCGGTGTCGCCTGCCGTGCCCCAGGAAGCCACATTGCGGGTGCAGGCACTGGCGGATAGCGAAGCCTGGAACCTGACGGTGATCGATGCGGGCGAATTCGACGACGCGGATTACCGCAGCAATCCGGTCAACCGTTGTTTTTACTGCAAGACCAACCTATATGGCGCGGTTGCGCCGCGGACCACCGCGCAGATCGTTTCCGGAACCAATCTCGACGATCTCGGTGAATACCGGCCCGGCCTCGCCGCCGCGAAGAACTACAGCGTGCGCCATCCTTTCGTCGAGGCCGGTATCGACAAGATTACGGTGCGCGCAATCGCGCGGCATCTCAATCTGGCGGAGGTCGCGGAACTCCCGGCGGCACCCTGCCTGTCCAGCCGCATAGAGACCGGGATCGCGATCGATCCCGGCATGCTCAAGCTGGTGCACGCAGCCGAGCGCCTGGTGTCGCAGGTACTGGCGCCGCGCACCGTGCGTTGCCGGGTTCGGGCAAAGGGCGTGGTGGTTGAACTGGATGAACAGAACCTCGCCTCGCTCGATGCATCGCGGCGGACTTTACTGTCGGCGCAGGTCGGCCGCCTGTTCAGCGAAGGCGGCTTCGACTTTCCGGTATCGCTTGCGCCTTATCGAAACGGCAGCGCCTTTCTTGTGCGCCTGCGGCGCGACGCCGCTTAAGAACGTTTTGCCACAGAGGACACAGAGGGCACAGAGAATATCAAGGAAACGCGAGACAAGAGATACGCCATCGGTGGATGGTCGAAATGATTGCAGCAAGGACTTCCCAAGTGTACGGATCTTGATCCAGAAATGTCGTCTGCAACATTCGCCAAATCTTTTGAATTTCTCTGTGCCCTCTGTGTTCTCTGTGGCTAGATTGAATTTATGACACTGCATAAAGACGTGATGCTGGATTTCGCGCGCGACGCCCGCACCGGGCTCGACGAGGCGGTGATGTGCGCGTCGAAGTCCGCTCTGCATCTGACCACCATCCTCGACCAGGTACAGGAAAAGGGCAGGCACATCCTGCTTACCCGGCTGCTGCCCGAGCAGTTCGCCGAGCTGCCGGCGCAGCATCGCAGAAATATCGACTACGAACCGTTGTCGCGCACCGGCTATTTCGGCGGCACCCACGAAGTCAAGACCGAAACGCAGATTGCTGTCGTGGCGGCAGGCACTTCGGACGTGGCGGTCGGCAGGGAGGCGGCGCGCACTTTGCGCTTCTACGGTGAACCGGCCATCGAAATCAATGACGTCGGCGTGGCGGGATTGTGGCGCCTGCTGGAACGCATCGAAGAGATGCGCAAGATGAAAGTCGTGATCGCGGTCGCCGGTATGGACGCCGCGTTGCCCACCGTGATCGGCGGGCTGGTTTCCAGTGTAGTGATCGGCGTGCCGACCTCGATAGGCTACGGTGTTGCCGCCGGTGGCGAAACCGCCCTGCGCGCCATGCTGGCGAGTTGTTCTGCCGGGCTGCTGGTCACCAATATCGACAACGGGTTCGGCGCCGCCTGCGCCGCACTGCGCGTCCTGCGCATGGCCTGAAAAAAAAAGCCCGATCGCCGCAAGGCGACCGGGCCGTGTATTTCCCCGCGCTTTACTTCAGATCGTTCTTCACCGAATCGAGACCAGCTTGGGCGCAGACGCCGTCCTGGTCGGCGGTTGCGCCGGATACACCGATGGCGCCGATGTGCTTACCGTCTGCGGTCATGATCGGCAGACCGCCTTCGAACGTGGCAATGCCGGGCACGTGGGCAATGCCGGGCACGCGCGTCGCGGCGATTTCGCCAACCTGCTTGGTGGAAAGCGGCAAGCCCGCGGACGTGCCAGCCTTCATCTGCGCGATCTCGATGCTCTTCAGGTAGGCATCGTCCTGGCGCAGGAAATACTTGAGATTGCCACCGCTATCGACGATAGCGATGTTCATCTTCCAGCCTTCCTGTTTGGCTCTGGCTTCGCATGCTGCCGCCATCTTCTTGGCGACATCCAGTGTCAGGAACGGGCGCTGCTCGATCGCGGCAGCCGCGCCCGCGGCAACCAGCAGTGTTGTCAACATCATGGATAGCAAGGTTTTCTTCATAATCATTTTCCTCTCTGGTTTGATTACCGCCGCAGTACGAGACGCGGATCGGACCCGATCCGGGGTGTCCCTCGAAAAATGGGATGTCAATATGTCCTGTGGAGTTTGATGCGTCGATTACAGAAAGTTCCCTTTTGCGTCGCTCCACTTTCGCTTCGACGCCGGGGGAAAATCGCTGAGGTGCTGCAACAGCCGTAACGGATCGGTACCTGCGATGACAAGTTCGCGGTGCGCCGGACGCAGGAAGCCCTCGGCGACGGCGTGATCGAGCATGGCAAGCAAACGGTCGTAGAATCCGGCGACGTTGAGCAAGGCGCACGGCTTGCCGTGGAAGCCGAGCTGCGACCAGGTGAGAACTTCGAAAAACTCGTCGAGCGTGCCGAAGCCGCCCGGCAGCGCGATGAAGGCGTCCGAGAGGTCGTTCATCAGCGCCTTGCGCTCGTGCATGGTTTCCACGACCAGGAGTTCGGTGAGGCCCTGGTGGGCAACCTCCTTGTCGACCAACGTTTGCGGAATCACGCCGGTGACTTCGCCGCCGCGCCCGAGCGCCGTGTCCGCAAGCACGCCCATCAGCCCGACATTGCCGCCACCATAAACGATGGCCAGCTTGCGTTCGACCAGAGCGGCGGCCAGCGCGCGCGCCGCGTCCGCATAATCGCCGCGGGCGCCAGCGTTCGAACCGCAGAATACGCAGACGCGCCTCATCCCGGTTTCAGAATTCGATCCACTCGCCGTCGCGATAGTAGAGGACGATCGCGGCCTTCTGGATCGGTCCGTCTTCGATGCCGTCGTGATCGAACTGGGGCGGCGACTCAGCCGGATTGTCGCGGATGGCGCGCTTTTGCAACACGAACGCGCTGGCGGTGTGGATGATGCGGTAGGGATCGTGGTCTTCGCTGCGCACCGATTGCACCTCTGCGGTGGCGCCGCTGGGGTAGAGCAGGATGCTGCTCTTGTCCTGCTGCCGGCACAGCACCGCCCAGTCCCGCTGACCGGATTTGAGGAACTGGCCCTGGATCACGTTGTGCCGGGCATCCCACTTGGTGAACCGGGGAATCTTGCAGCCGCGCTTCTCGAGGTCGGCCTTGATGACTGCCGGCAACTCCCGCACCTGCTTGGGTTCTAAATAGCGGAACTCGGGCCATTCCTTCTGGATATCCTTCGACGCAGTCTGCGCGCTAGCCGCTGCGGCAAATACAGTCGAAATTGCCAATGCAAGTACGAGTTTCTTCATTGCGCGGTCTCCTGCGAAAGGCTCATGCGGCCAAACGAATCCCCATGAACTGCCAGCGGTCCTGCGGGTAGAAGAAATTGCGGTAGCTGGCGCGGATATGCGCAGCCGGCGTGACGCAGGATCCGCCGCGCAACACCAACTGGCTGACCATGAACTTGCCGTTGTACTCGCCGAGCGCGCCGGCAAAAGGCCGGTATCCGGGATAGGGGCTGTAGGCGCTTTGCGTCCATTCCCAGACGTCGCCGAAAAACTGGCTGGCGCCGTCGCGGGCCGCTTGCGGATGGAAGCGCCCACTTTCCAGGAAATTTCCGCCGAGAGTCTGCGTGCCTGCGGCTGCCTCCCACTCGAACTCCGTCGGCAGGCGTTTGCCGGCCCAGCGTGCAAACGCATCGGCTTCGTAGTAGCTCACATGACAGACTGGTTCGGTCGGCTCCACGCGCCGAAATCCCGCAAGCGTCATCTGCCACCAGTCGCGGTCCTGCAGCTCCCAGTACAGCGGCGCACTCCAGCGCGCCTCGTTGACCTTGCGCCAGCCGTCGGCAAGCCAAAGCGTCGGTTGCCGGTATCCCCCGGCTGCGATGAACTCGATGTACTCGGCGTTGGTGACCGGCCGCTGCGCCAGGGAGAATTCGTCGAGGTAGCGGCGGTGGCGCGGCGTCTCGTTGTCGAAGGCGAATCCGTTGCCGCCGTGCCCAAATGCATACATGCCGGCCGGGAGACGCAGCCAATCGAGCGGCGGGTTGGCGCATGCGTCCGGCGATATCGCCTCGCGATACCCGGGCTTCAGCGGATTGCAGGCGAACAGGTGTTTGATGTCGGTGAGCAACAGTTCCTGATGCTGTTGTTCGTGATGAATTCCGAGCGTGGCGCGGGCTCGAATCTCTCCTGCCTCCGTGGTGTCGGGTGCCTCGAGCAACATGCCTATGTGCTGATCCACGTAAGCCCGGTATTTCTTGATCTCTTCGAGCGAGGGCCGGGTCAGCAGGCCGCGCTCCGGCCGGGGATGGAATTCGCCCACGCTTTCGTAATACGAGTTGAAGAGGTATCCAAAGCGGGGATGAAACGGACGGTACTTCGGCAGGTACGGGACCAGCAGGAAATTCTCGAAGAACCACGTGGTATGCGCCAGATGCCACTTGGCGGGACTGGTTTCCGGCGCGCTTTGCACGACACAGTCCTCCGCCTGCAGCGGATCGCACAATCGGACCGTGAGTTCACGGACCCGATTCAAGTCTTCGAGCAGTGCGTTGCGGCTCAAGGCATCGGAGCGAGAGTGGTACGAAAGGTTCATGATGCATCCCAAAACATGGTCCGCAAGTGTAAGTCCGAATGCGCGGGGCCGACAAATCCGTGCCGTCGTCCGGCGGCGACAATTCATCCAGTTTCAGTTGGTTACAAACCGGGCTTTTCTCCGCGCGGAGTTAGGCGTACGTTTGCAACCCCAACGCCAGAAAAAGGATTTTAATGAAAACCCTGCGCGAACTGTCTCCGGCACGGCGTCCGGCCAATGTCACGGTGATTTCTCTCGGCAGCGGTGGTGAAATTGATGCCGATGAAGTGATTGCCGGACTCGCCGGCGAGTCAAAACGCCTGTCGCCCAAGCTTTTCTACGACGCTCGCGGCAGCGAGCTTTTCAACGCCATCTGTGAAACCGAAGCGTATTACCCGACGCGTACCGAGCGCGCCATTCTCGACGGCCATGCCGAGGCAATTGCGCGGGCGGTTGGACCGGACTGCGTGGTTTTCGAATTCGGCCCCGGCGACATGTCGAAAGTGCGCCTGCTGCTGCCGCGGCTATTGCCTTCGGTCTATGTCGGCATCGACATCGCGAAAGTGCAGCTCGTTACGGCCGCAGAAGCCCTTGCGTATGAATATCCATGGCTCGAGGTCTTCGCTGTCTGCGCCGACTTCGGCGTCGAATTGCCGGAAAAACTGCCGCTGCCGCCCGAGCGCCGCCGCGTTGTTTTCTTTCCGGGCTCGACCATTGGAAACTTCGAACCTGATGATGCGCGCGAGTTTCTCGGATTGCTCGCGCGCATGGTGGGAGCGGACGGCGGCGCGATCGTTGGCGTGGATTTTCAGAAACAGACTGCGCTGCTCGATCGCGCCTACAACGATTCGGAAGGACTGACCCGCGCGTTCAATATCAATGTCCTTACCCGGCTCAATCGCGAACTAGGGGCGGACTTCGACGAACGCCGTTTCCGCCATCGCGCCTTCTACAACGAAACCCTCGGGCGCGTGGAAATGCATCTGGTCAGCATGGTCTCGCAGGTCGTGCGCCTCGGCGGAAGACAGATCCGCTTCGAAGCCGGCGAATCCGTCCACACCGAGAATTCCTACAAGTACACGCCGGAAAGCTTCGCCGCGCTGGCAAACGAGGCGGGGTTTTCCGCGCACCGGCTGTGGACCGATGCGCGCAACTATTTCGGGGTGTTCTTTCTGAGCAGAGCCTAGCGGATAGCGCGTCAGTAGTTGGAAACCTCGATCAGGTTGATCTTTGCCGCACCGAAATGGAGC
>JANOGP010000325.1:0-1815 GCA_031406075.1 Betaproteobacteria bacterium | reverse complement strand
CAGCTTCTGTTACGGGCATTTCGCCGCGCAGCGAGTGCGACATTGCGGTCGTGATGCGCACGTCCGTCAGCCGCCCGACAAGGCGCTGCGAACCTCGAAAATTGACCATGAGATTGCTGCTGGTGCGGCCCGCCAGCTCCTCCGGGTTCTTCTTCGCGGGCCCCTCGACCAGGATGCGCTGGATCGAACCAACCATGCGGCTGCTGATCGCCTGCGCCTGCGATTCGAGTCGTGCCTGAAGGTGCGCAAGGCGTGCCTGCTTGTCTGCCTGCGGCACCTGGTTAGGCAGACTCGCTGCCGGCGTGCCGGGTCGCGGGCTGTACATGAAGCTGAAGCTCGAATGAAAACCGATGTCCTCGACCAGCTGCAGGGTCTGCTCGAAGTCATCGTCGGTCTCGCCGGGAAAGCCGACGATGAAGTCGGAGGAGATGGCTGCGTCCGGCCGCGCCGCGCGCAGCCGGTGGATGATGGATTTGTATTCCAGCGCCGTGTAGCCGCGCTTCATTGCGGAAAGCATCCGGTCCGAGCCGGACTGCACCGGCAGGTGCACGTGGCTCACCAGTTGCGGAATCCTGGCGTGTGCCTCTATCAGGCGCTCCGAGAAGTCCTTCGGATGCGAGGTGGTATAGCGAAGTCGTTCAATGCCAGGTACTTCGGCGAGGTACTCGAGCAACAGGGCAAGGTCAGCGACTTCGGCGTCGCTCATGCTGCCGCGATAGGCATTGACGTTTTGCCCGAGCAGCGTGATTTCCTTCGCGCCCTGCTCGGCCAGGCCGGCTACTTCGGTAAGCACATCCTCGAACGGACGCGAGACTTCTTCGCCGCGCGTGTAAGGCACCACGCAGAAACTGCAATACTTGCTGCAGCCCTCCATGATCGAGACGAAGGCGGTGCATCCCTCGACGCTGGCTGGCGGCAGGTTGTCGAATTTTTCGATTTCGGGAAAAGAGATGTCCACCTGCGGCTTGCCGCTGCTGCGCCGCGCCCGGAGCATCTGCGGTAACCGGTGCAGGGTCTGCGGGCCGAAGACCAGGTCGACATAGGGTGCGCGCGCAACGATCGCCGCGCCCTCCTGGCTGGCGACGCAGCCGCCAACGCCGATGATGAGTTCGGGCCGGGCCTGCTTCAGATGCCGGATACGCCCAAGGTCGTGGAAAACTTTTTCCTGGGCCTTCTCGCGCACCGAGCAGGTGTTGAACAAAATGACGTCGGCCTGTTCGGGGTCGTCGGTGGTTTCAAATCCCTCCGCGGCGGCGAGCACGTCGGCCATCTTGTCCGAGTCGTACTCGTTCATCTGGCAGCCAAAGGTTCGGATGTAGAGCTTTTTCATTGTTGATTCAATTGCTGCTTCCCGCCGCTTCTTTCTTCTTCTTTTCCTCTTCCAGTTTTCTCTTTTCTTCGGCGTCCACCTTGGACAACTTGTGCTTCCTGGCCTCCTCCGGGGTCAGTATCCAGATCGCTGACAGCTGGCCGTTGATGTCGACCGCATACATGATCTGCCCGGTCTGCCCCCGCAACGACGCCGGCATCATGATCAGGTTCTGCTGGCTGAATATCCGGCCGCCTGGCGACATGCGGTAGGACCTCTTGCCGATCTTGTAGAGCGGGTACTGGTGTGCCTTGAGTTCACCCCGACTGGCGTTGGGAGGAAACAAACGATCGAGCGCCGTGGAGGGCGCCGCGATCAGGGAGAGCATGACGATCGCGCAGGCGGCGCAGACATTACGCATTCTTGGTCGCGGCAATGGTCGCTCGGCGGACGCAACAGGTCACGGAAAATGAACCCCGGACGAGGACATCGCGACACTCAGTCCG
>JANOGP010000386.1:0-23442 GCA_031406075.1 Betaproteobacteria bacterium | reverse complement strand
ATCTCCTGCACCCTTGCCCAATTGCCGGCGCCGGCAGCACTCACCATCGCCATCAGCACTTCGGGGAACGCGAAGCCTGTATTGAATCCTGCCGAGCCGGCTTGCAGGTCGAACATTCCGTAGAGTGCGCCGAGTCCGGTGAGGATAGGCACCTTGCGTTCATTCATGCCGGCGGTCAGCGCGCGGATTTTCGGAGCGGTCGGTACCGCCTCCTCCTTGATGCTGGCGACCTGCGGCAATTCCCTGATGATCCTCAGCAGCAGCGCGGTCGTCATGTGCACCTGCGTTGAGGCAGGGTGATCCTGCGCCACGATCGGGATGCGGATGCCAGCCGCGATGCCTCTGAAGTACTCGAAGACGGGATCTTCGTTGGGCACGGCCTCGGCGTGGGGCGTGACCATCACGGCCCCGGCGCCGAGCTTCTCGGCCATCTGCGCGAGTTCCGTCGCCGCGCGGGTGCCGCTGTGGCTGGCGCCGACGATCACCGGCATTTCGCCGGCGGCGGCAACCGCGGTGCCGATCAGCTCTGCCCGTTCGCGGTCGAGCAGGCGGTTGGCCTCTCCCAGCACGCCGAGAACGGTAATGCCGTCCACGCCAAGACCGGCCATGAAGCGCACCAGCCGGTCAAAGGATTCGAGGTCCAGGTTTTCGTGGTCGTCGAATGGCGTGGCAAGAATCGGATACACGCCTTTGAAGGTGAGCTGCGCCGTCATTATTGTTGTCTCCGCGATGGCGGCATTCTCGGGCGCGCCGGGCACCCTGTCAAAGAGCGGGCACGCCGCAGGGAGACGGTACAATCGCGTCTCGCGCACGAAAACATCCCGGGAGCGAAGTCATGGATATGTACATCAATCACCTCAAGCGCGCACTGCGCGAAGGCCGGCCGCAAGTCGGTTGCTGGCTGAGCCTCGCCAGCCACGCTTCCGCAGAGATTTGCGCCGGCGCGGGCTTCGACTGGGTGCTGGTGGACACCGAACACGCGCCCGCGGACCTGCCGCAGGTTCACCACCAGTTGCACGCGATCGCGGCGTATCCGGTGTCCGTGCTGGTGCGGCCGTACTGGAACGATACGGTCGTGCTGAAGAGGTTGCTCGACATCGGCGTGCAGTCGTTCGTCATACCCTACGTGCAGAGCGCCGAAGAGGCCAAGCGCGCGGTAGCCGCAGTGCGCTACCCGCCAAGGGGCGTGCGCGGCGTGTCGAGCAATTCACGCTCCAACCGTTTCGGACGCGTGAAGGATTACTTTGCGCACGCCGACAGTGAGATCTGCGTGTTCGTGCAAGTGGAAACGCGGGCGGCGTTGGCCGAGATCGAAAAGACGGCGGCAATCGACGGCATAGACGGCCTGTTCATCGGGCCCCAGGACCTCGCCGCGGATTTCGGCCATCTGGGCAACCCGGGTCATCCCGAAGTGCAGTCGGCGATGGCCGACGCAATCAAGCGCATTCGCAAGGCCGGCAAGGCGCCGGGGATACTGGCCTTTGCCGAAGCCGACGCCAAGCGCTGGATCGAGCTTGGCGCGCTGTTTGTCGCCGTGACCTCGGATCAGTTCCTGCTCGCCCGGGAAAGCGCGGCGGTCGCCGCTCGCTTCAAGAGTTGACAAACAATTTTCACCGCAAAGACGCAAAGAGCACGAAGGAAACCAAAAAACAGGTTCGACATAGAATCGATCGCATCGCTTCCACAAGAACGGGAATGTATCCGTGCTCACGGCAACAGGTGCGAATGCCGAGAATCAGGTGTTGCTGTTCGTCGACAGATTTCTGCTTTCGTATTACTTTGCGTTCTTTGTGTCTTTGCAGTGAAAAGGTTTATCCCAATTACCGAAGGTGCTGTTTCTTCTCTTCGATGCTGTCCACCATGTAGCGGATGCCGCGCAGCCACGAGTCGTCGGTGTTGCCGCGAAGGTCCACGGATTTGACGTACAGCATCCTGCCCGAGCTGACCTCCTTGACTTCGATGTTGATGTTGAGGATCAGGTTGCTTACTTTCTGCACCCATCCGATGATGACGACGTCGGCACCGAGGGCCCTGCCGATGTCGATATCGCAGCCGTTGCAGTCGCGCAGTTCTTGCCGCGACTTCAGGTCGGAGATCAATTTTGCGGCCGCGCTGTTGTCCGCGAGCCCATACATCCCGCGGCCAAGTAACTCCTGGCGCAAGGCATCGCTGATCAGGCCGATCCTTCGGGTCTGCGCGTCCTTGACCTCGGGACGTTCATAGTCCCGCATGTCGTCGATCAACTCGAATTCCATGACCGCCGCAATTTTGGGTGCCGGCGCATCGGCCTGCCGAGCAATTGCCGGTGCGGTCATGAACAACGACGCCGCAATTGCAGCGTACCGATGGATGGTGCTCATCGATGCGATCCCGCGTCGGGCGCTTGTTTGGTATTGAGCGCGGCCTCCACGGCGTCGGCGACTGATTCGGGATCGGCGCTGATGTCGATAGCGATCGCGTCGGCGGGCTCCTCCAGCGTTTCATACTGCGACTTCAGGAGTCCCGCCTTCATGTAATGCCCCTTGCGGACTTTCAGTCTCGACTCGATCAATTCGAAGCTGCCTTTCAGGTACACCCAGCGCACGTCCCGGCACCCGGCAGCGAGGCGGTCGCGGTATGTTCCTTTAAGCGCGGAGCAGGCAAGAAACACGCTCTCGCCACGCGACGCCTTGTCTTTGAGCAGGGCATTGAGGCGGTCGAGCCATGGCCAGCGATCCTCGTCGGTTAGCGGGACACCGGAGCGCATTTTCTCGATGTTCTCAGGCGGGTGAAAATCGTCCGCGTCCAACAGCGGCCATCCGAGTCGTTTGGAAAGCAGTAATCCGATGACGGTCTTGCCGGAACCCGAAACGCCCATCAGGACGACGATCATTTGCCGTCCGCGTGATGCACGGCATGGCCGCCGAAACCCGCGCGCATCATCGCCAGCAGCTTCGAGGCGTAATCGTCCTGCCCCTGACTGGCGAAGCGCGCCATCAGCGCCAGGCTCATCACCGGGGCGGGTACGCCCAGTTCCACCGCTTCGATTGCGGTCCAGCGGCCTTCGCCGGAATCGGCAACCAGTGGCTTAATCGCGTCCAATGAACGCTCGTTCCTCAGGAAATCCGCGATCAGGTCGAGCAACCAGGATCGCACCACGCTGCCGTGGCGCCACATCTCGGTGATGACTGCGAGATCCAGGCCGAATTCGGATTTTGCCTTGAGCATAGACAAGCCTTCGGCATAGGCCTGCATCATCCCGTACTCGATGCCGTTGTGGATCATCTTTACGTAGTGACCCGAACCCGCCGGTCCACAGTGCGTCCACCCGCTGTCGGGCGCTGGTGCCAGCACGCGCACGAAAGGCTCGACGCGTGCGAAAGCCTCCTTGGCGCCTCCCAGCATCAGCGCGTAGCCGTTTTCGAGTCCCCAGACGCCGCCGGAGACGCCGGCATCGACGAAGCCGAGGCCGCGTTCGGCCAGCCACCCGGACCGCCGCTGCGAGTCCTTGTAGAGGGCATTGCCGCCGTCCACCAGGACATCGCCTTTGGCGAGCAGCGGGGCAATGTGTTCCAGCGCGCGCTCGGTGATTTCCCCGGCCGGCAGCATCACCCACACCACGCGGGGCGCCGGCAGCGCCGCGATCAAGTTCTTCAATTCGGAGTGCGCCGTGATGCCCCGTTCGTTCTCGACCGCGCTGCGCGCCACGGGGCTGACATCGTGCGCCGCCACTTTCACGCCTTTGCGTGCCAGCCGCCGCGCCATGTTGGCGCCCATGCGCCCCAGACCCACAATGCCGATTTCCATTTTTGTCTCCCCCGGTCTGCTTATGCGCCCATTCTCCGTGGCGCGGGGTTCCGGCGCAATGCGTACCCTCAACGAATCCGGTAATCTGCGCCCCACGGGAACAGGAGAAAACCAATATGGCGCGAGTGGCATTCGGTAATCTGGAAGAGTTGGCGGCAAAGGTCGGGCAGGAGGTCGTGGTAAGCGACTGGCTCGAAGTCACCCAGGACCGTATCGACCGGTTTGCTGACGCTACCGGCGACCACCAGTGGATCCACATCGACGTCGAGCGCGCGCGCCGCGAGTCGCCCTTTGGAACGACCATTGCGCACGGATTCCTTACGCTTTCTTTGCTGAGCCACTTCCTCAATACTTCCCTGGAATTCGGCAATTCGAAAATGGGCGTGAACTACGGGTGCAACCGGCTGCGCTTCACGGCGCCGGTGAAAGCGGGATCGCGGCTGCGCGCCCGCTTCAAGCTGAAGGAGTTTCAAAAGATCGAAGGCGGCGTGCAGATGATCTGGGATGTGGCCATGGAATGCGACGGCCAGAATAAACCGGTACTGGTGGCGGAATGGGTAGGGCGGCGCTATGGCTGAACGCTTCCCCGCGATATTCGTTTCCCACGGCGCCCCGCTGCTGGCGATCCAGCCGGGCCCGGCCCGCGAGTTCCTTTCCGGACTGGGCAGGACGCTGGGCGAGCCCAAGGCGATTCTTGCCGTGTCCGCGCACTGGGAAAGCGGCGACGCGGCGGTGAGCGCGGCCGCGCGACCGGAGACGATATACGATTTTTACGGTTTCCCCGATGAGCTCTATCGAATGAAGTATCCGGCTCCAGGCGCGCCCGAGCTTGCGGCTCGGACGAAGGCATTGCTCGCTGAAAACGGGATAGGCGCACGCCTGGATCGCGAGCGCGGTCTGGACCACGGCGCGTGGGTGCCGCTGATGCTGATGTATCCGGGCGCCGACGTTCCAGTGACGCAGCTCACCGTGCAGACGGCGCTGGGACCGGCGCATCACGTCAAGCTTGGCGAAGCGTTGCGTAACCTTCGTGAAGAAGGCGTGTTGATCCTCGGCTCCGGTGGCGCCACGCACAATCTGCGCGAGTTCGGCCGCTATCCCGAAGGAACCGCCGCGCCGCAGTGGGTGACAGGATTCCAGGAATGGCTGGCGCAGACTATCGAGAGCGCAAGGTCCGACGATCTGTTGCGATATCGTAGCGTGGCGCCGGAGGCGGTGCGCAATCATCCGACCGAGGAACATTTCCTGCCGCTGTTCGTTTCGGCCGGAGCGGGCTCCGACGGCGTGGCCGGCAAGCGCATTCACCGCAGCCACACGTTCGGCATCTTTGCGATGGACGCATACAGGTTCGACTGACATTGGACGGCGCAGACTACGATGGCAAGAACGGAATTCAGATTCGCGCACCGCATGCGGGTGCGCTGGGCCGAGGTCGACAGGCAGGGAATCGTATTCAACGGCCACTACCTGATGTACTTCGACGTGGCAATCACCGAGTATTACCGCGCGCTGGGGTATCCCTATCCGGAGGCCCTGGCGCGGCACGGGACCGATCTCTATGTAAAAAAGGCCGAGGTTGAGTACCACGCATCGGCAGGCTACGACGACGAGGTCGATGTCTGCGTGCGGGTCGCGCGGCTGGGGCGCTCGAGCTTCGAATTCCAGCTCGAGATCTATCGCACGACGCAACTCCTGGTCGGCGGCAGGGTGGTTTACGTGAACGCCGACCCGGAAAGCCGCAAATCGGCGGCGCTGCCGGACTTCCTGCGCACTGCGATCAAGGCATTCGAGCACACCGCACCGGCCGACGCGGTCGAGAGTCCGGCTTAAAAAAAGGCGTGGCCGGGGTGTCATACTTCGTACAATTGCGTTTGCGGGCGCTTTCCCTGAATTAGTCCCTGGCGCTACGCGCAAGGCGGCTTCGAGATTTGCAACCATGCAGAACACAGACAAGCTCTACATCGATGGCCAGTGGACCGCCTCGTCGTCGAATCAGACGATAGATGTGGTCTCTCCTTCAACCGAAGAAGTCATCGGCCGCATTCCCGCCGGTACCGTGGCCGACGTCGACCGTGCGGTGGCCGCGGCGCGCAAGGCGTTCGCGGCCTGGTCGGGGACGTCACCCGCGGAGCGTGCAGCGTGGCTGAAAAAAATCCACGAGCAACTGGTGGCACGGGCGGACGAGATCGCACGTACCATCACCGCCGAGGTCGGCATGCCGCTCAAGATGGCTGCGCGTATCCAGGCGTATCTGCCGCAGGCGAGTTTCGGGCTTTACGCCGGGCTCACACCGGGATTTGCCTTCGAAGAGGAAATCGGCAACTCGCGCGTCAGCCGCGAAGCGGTTGGCGTGGTCGCCTGCATCACGCCGTGGAATTACCCGTTGCACCAGATCGCCGCGAAAGTGGCGCCGGCGCTGGCTGCCGGATGCACCGTGGTCCTCAAACCGTCCGAGGTCGCGCCGCTCAACGCCTACATTCTTGCCGACATCATGCGCAGCGTCGGCCTGCCGGCCGGCGTGTTCAATCTGGTGACCGGCATCGGAGCAGTGGTCGGCGAGGCGCTGGCGAAGCATCCCGAAGTCGACATGATTTCTTTTACCGGCTCCACGCGCGCCGGCAAGCGCGTGGCGGAACTCGCTGCCGGTACGGTCAAGCGCGTGGCGCTGGAACTCGGCGGCAAGTCGGCCGCCGTGCTGCTGGATGACGCCGATTTCAACGTCGCGGTGAAAAGCGTGCTCAATTCGTGTTTCCTCAATTCCGGGCAGACCTGCAACGCGCTTACCCGCATGCTTGTGCCGCTGTCGCGCCATGACGAGGCGGCGCGGCTGGCGGCCGAGACCGCTGCGACGTTCAATGTTGGCGACCCATTCAGCGCCGAAGCCAAACTGGGACCGGTGGTGTCGAAGGCACAGCAGGAGCGGGTGCGCGCCTACATCCGCAAGGGAATCGAGGAGGGCGCGGAACTGCTCGCCGGCGGTCCCGACATGCCCGAGGGACTGACCAAGGGCTGTTTCGTGAAGCCGACCGTATTCGGGCGTGTGCGGCCCCACGCGACGATCGCGCAGGAAGAGATTTTCGGACCGGTGCTTTCGATCATCCCCTATAGCAATGAAGATGAGGCGGTGCAGATCGCGAACGGCACGGTGTACGGCCTGGCCGCGGCGGTATGGTCGGCGGACGGGGCACGGGCGCAAGGCGTGGCGAAGCGCCTGCGCGCCGGGCAGGTCGATATCAACGGCGGAACATTCAACATCAATGCGCCATTCGGCGGCTTCAAACAGTCCGGCCGCGGGCGCGAACTCGGCAAGTACGGGCTCGAGGAATTCCTCGAATTCAAATCGGTCCAGGTGCGGTTGGCCTCGAAAGGCGGCTGACGGTATTACGGAGCTTGAAATGCGCACCCGAATTGCGGCAGCAAGGTCGGCATCAATCCGACGGCGTTTTTCTCAATAACAAATCGCACAAACCAAGGATAAGGACATGGATTTCAATTTCTCCGACAAGGTCAGGGATCTGCAGAAGAAAGTCGGCGCCTTCATGGATGCGCAGGTCTATCCGAACGAGAAGCGCTTCTTCGAGGAGATCGAGGAAAACCGCCGCAAGGGCAACGCCTGGATTCCCACGCGCATCATCGAGGATCTCAAGCCCAAGGCGCGCGCGGCCGGACTTTGGAATCTGTGGCGGCCCAGGGACCACGGTGGTGCGCTCACCAACCTGGAGTACGCGCCGCTGTGCGAGATCATGGGCCGGCTGGCGTGGGCGCCCGAGGTGTTCAATTGTTCGGCGCCCGATACCGGCAATATGGAAGTGCTGCTGCGTTACGGCACGCCGGAACAGCAGAAGCAATGGCTCACGCCGCTGCTGGAAGGACAGATGCGTTCCGCCTTCCTGATGACGGAGCCGGAGGTCGCCTCATCGGACGCCACCAACATCCAGTGTCGGGTAGAGCGCCAAGGCAGCGAATACGTCATCAACGGACGCAAATGGTGGTCTTCGGGCGCGGGCGATCCGCGCTGCAAAATCTACATCCTGATGGGAAAAAGCGACCCGGACAACGCCGACCGCCACAAGCAGCAGTCGATGATCCTGGTGCCGGCCGAAGCAAAAGGTGTAAAAGTGGTGCGTGCGCTGAGTGTGTTCGGATACGACGATGCACCCCACGGCCACATGGAAGTGACCCTGGAGAACGTGCGCGTGCCGGCCGCGAACCTGCTGCTGGGCGAGGGCCGCGGCTTCGAGATTGCGCAGGGACGGCTCGGGCCGGGGCGCATCCACCACTGCATGCGCATCATCGGCCAGGCAGAGCGCGCATTCGAATTCATGTGCAAGCGGCTGAAGTCGCGGGTTGCGTTCGGTAAGCCGGTGGTCGAGCAAAGCGTCTGGCACGAGCGCATCGCCGAATCGCGCATCATGATCGAGCAGGCGCGCCTGCTTACACTCAAGGCGGCGTTCATGATGGATACGGTCGGCAACAAGGAGGCAAAGGCGGAGATCGCCATGATCAAGGTAATAGCGCCGAACATGGCGCAGCAGATCATCGACTGGGCGATCCAGGCGCATGGCGGTGGCGGCGTGTGCCAGGATTTCCCGCTGTCCTGGATGTACGCGTCAAATCGCACGCTGCGGCTGGCGGACGGGCCGGACGAAGTGCACCGCAGCCAGATTGCGCGGCTGGAACTGAAGAAGTACGCTTAGCGGTCAAGAACAGAAACAAAAGGGGACGTACCGCGGCCTGGTCGCGTTGATCCGGCACGCTGCGCCTCGACGGGGAAATACTCAGAAGGCACCGGTCGGTTTTCCGCCTGCGTCATCGGCTGAAAGCGGTCACAGGATCATGCCCATGGCGTGCCGCCCCCCCCAGGGGGAGTGCGGCACCTACTTCATTTGGATGAGGGAGGGCGGCGTGATCAAGCTGTGCGGTTTCAGCGTCAGTAACTATTACAACAAGGTGAAGTTCGCCTTGCTGGAGAAAGGCATTCCGTTCGAGGAAAGCCTGATTTATCCAACCGGCAACACGGAGATCCTCGCCGATTCGCCCATGGGCAAGGTGCCTTACATCCTGGTCGACGGTGTCGCCATTTCGGAGTCTCAGCCGATCCTCGAGTACCTCGAGCAAACGTCTCCTGATACGCCGCTGTATCCGAGCGACCCGGCACGTGCCGCCAAGTGCCGCGAGTTGATTCAGGTCATCGAGCTGTATCTCGAACTCCCGGCGCGGCGCCTCTACAGCGAGGCATTCTTCGGCGGTCGGGTGTCGGAAGAAACCAAGAAAGAAGTATCGGCGGCGCTGGCAAAGGCCGCGCGCGCCATGGGAGAATTCGCCCGCTTCCAGCCGTATATCGCGGGTACCGAATTCAGTTATGCGGATTGCGCGGCTTACGCGCACCTTCCGGTGGTGTCGAGCGCATCGCGGGCGGTGCTCGGCGCAGACGCGCTTGCCTCGGTTGGCGGAATTGCCGACTACTTGAAGTTCATCGCCGCGCGTCCGCACGCGCAACGGGTCAATGTGGAGCGCAAGGCAGGAATGGAGTCGTTTGCGGCATCGCGCCGGCGTGCCTGACGGGCCATCGTGCAGGGCACGCGCTAATCATCTACGCCGGATTCCAACGACTGAAATTCAGGCGCTTTACAGCCCAATTTCACGATATGGTTATTGCAACGCAACATCGCAGTTCTCTTGCGACCTCAACTCCTGTTCCGAATAGGCTGAATTTGCGCGTTAAAGCTCATCGCCCGCAAATCCACGCCGGGAGCCGCTTTGCGGGTCATCGATGATTTGCGTTGCGTTGCCTCTGCGCAACGCGAACAATGCTCCGTAAAGAGTTGAAAGGCAGTTTCTATTCGTGTATTTTGCGCGGGTAACCAGAGTTGGTATTCCTATAAGTTTCATTCCTCACTACTGCTCAAAGGGGGAGTTTTGCAATGAAGATCTCGTTCAACGTTAATGGAAAACAATCGAGCGCAGACGTAGCGCCAGATACCCCACTACTGTGGGTGCTCCGCGACACCTTGGGCCTCACCGGCACCAAGTTTGGTTGCGGCAAAGCGCTCTGCGGAGCCTGTACCGTGCATCTGAACGGAATGGCCGTCCGCTCCTGTCAGACCCCGGTCGGTTCAGTATCCGGCCAGAAGGTCACCACCATCGAAGGTCTGGGCGGGAACCACAAGGTTCAGAAGGCATGGATTGCGCTGGATGTTCCGCAGTGCGGTTATTGCCAGCCTGGCCAGATGATGTCAGCGGCCGCGCTGCTCGCTGCCAACAAGAAACCCACCGATGATGATATCGATGCCTTCATGTCCGGCAACATTTGCCGCTGTGGCACGTATCCGCGGATTCGCGCAGCGATAAAAGAAGCTGCGAAGATGGCCTAAGGAGGTGACACATGGAAAACATCATCAAAAACGAAACGCGTCGTGACTTCCTGAAGGTCAGCGGCACCGTCGCCGGAGGACAGGCGCTCGGTTTCTATCTGCCCACCGGACCGCGCATCGCGCAAGCGGCCGCGCAAACCAGCTCGCCGAACGCCTGGATCAAGATCGGGACCGACAACAAAGTCACCATAATGTGCGCCCGGTCCGAAATGGGCCAGGACGTCTACACCTCGATGACGATGTTGGTCACGGAAGAACTCGAAGTCGACATCAGCAAGGTCAAGGTGGAGTTCGCTCCGCCTGCCGAGGTGTACATCAATGCCCTTCTGGGTGGTCAGCTCACCGGCGGTTCGACCGCAGTGCGTGACGCCTGGGAGAAGCTGCGCAAGGCGGGAGCTTCTGCACGCATGATGCTGGTTGCGGCAGCAGCCAGCGAGTGGGGTGTTGACGCTTCGCAACTGAAGGCGGCCAACGGCATGGTCACCGGCCCGGGCGGCAAAAAGGCCACCTACGGCCAGCTCGCCGCCAAAGCGGCGACGATGGAAGTGCCGAAGGACGTGCCGCTCAAGCCGTCGAGCCAGTTCAAGGTGATCGGCAGCAGGACGCAGAAACGCCTCGACACCGTTGCCAAGGTGAACGGTACCGCGCAATTCGGTATCGACACCCGTGTGCCCGGCATGCTGTACGCCGCGGTCGCGATGGCGCCGATGATCGGCGGCAAGGTCGCCAGCTACGACGATTCGCGCGCCAAGTCGGTGCCCGGAGTCAAGGCGGTGGTGCAATACAGTCGCGGTGTCGCAGTGGTTGCCGACTCGTACTGGCAGGCCAAGAAAGGCAAGGATCTGCTGTTGATCCAGTGGGATGGCGGTCCGAACGCCAACAACGACATGAAGTCGATCTGGGAAGGCATCCGTCAGGCGTCGCAGCAGCCCGGTGCGGTGTTCCGTGAGCAGGGCGATGTGGCCGCGGGCATGGGCCAGGCGGTAAAGACCGTCGAGGCCACTTACCAGTTGCCATTCCTGTCGCATTCGCCCATGGAGCCGCAGAACACCACGGCTGACGTGCGCGCCGACAAGGCGGTGATCATCACCCCGACCCAGTTCCAGCAACTGATCCCGCATGTTGTCGCGGGTGCGACGGGTCTGAAGCCCGAGCAGGTCGAAGTGCATACGACCTTCCTGGGCGGTGGTTTCGGTCGCCGCGTGGAAGTGGACTATGCAATCGACGCCGCGGAAATCTCCAAGGCGGTCGGTGCGCCGGTGAAAATGGTGTGGAGCCGTGAAGACGACATGACGCACGATTCCTACCGCCCGGCGGGCATGTATACGCTGACAGCCGGCCTGGATTCGGGCGGCAAGCCGGTTGCCATGCGTTTCCATTCGACCAGCCCGTCGATTTCGGCACGCCTGTTCCCGAGCATCGTCAAGGACGGAATCGATCCGTTTGCGGTTGAAGGTATCGACAACTACCCGTACGCCACGCCCAATCTGAAGTTCACTTACCAGATGCATGATGCTGGAGTGACCCCGGGTTACTGGCGCGCCGTGTCGCACAACTTGAACGCAGTCGCCCTCGAGTGCTTCGTTGACGAGATGGCGCAGGCTGCGGGCAAGGACCCGATCCAGTACCGCATCGACATGCTCGACATGGGCTCGACCAAGCATCAGTGGTCCGGCCTGTCCGCCGGCGTGCCGGTCGGTGCCCGGATGAAGCGCGCGCTGGAGGAAGTTCGCGCCAAGTCCGGCTGGGGCAAGAAGGTCGGAGCCGGCAAGGGCATGGGAGTGGCGGTGATGGAGGGCTATAACACCGTGATCGCGATGGTCGCGGAAGTCACCGTGTCCTCAAACTACGACGTGACGGTGGACAAAGTCACCGCGGTGGTTGATGCCGGTACGCTGATTCACCCGGATCAGGCGCTGGCCCAGATGCAATCGACGATCAACTTCGGTCAGTCGGCGTGCATGTGGGGCGAGATCACCATCAGGAACGGTGGTGTCGAACAGACCAACTTTGACACGTATCGCGTTGCGCGCATCAACGAAAATCCGAAGGTCCTGGATATTCACTTCATCACGAGCGACAGCGTGCCTGGTGGTCTGGGCGAGCCTGGAACCGCGGTGGTGCAGCCGGCCATCGGCAACGCGATCTTTGCCGCTTGCGGCAAGCGCTGCCGTACCCTGCCGTTCACCCCGGAAAATATCGCCGGCGCGTAACAGCAACGTCTTAGCCCGGCGCGTAAGACCGGGCAACAGGAAGCTGGTTCAATGACCCCCCAACGTTCCGCGTTGGGGGGTTTTTATTGGCAATCCCGGGCCCGGCTGGTTTAGAATCGTTATTCCCGTCCGAGCAGAACGGTTGCTACTGAGGAAAGTCATGGACAGCGTGGACTTGCAGGTGCTGCGAAGCAGCGTGGCCTGGCTGGGCCAGGGCCATCGCGTGATCCTCGCCACCATCGTGGAGACCTGGGGTTCTTCGCCGCGGCCGGCGGGTGCGATGCTCGCGGTCCGTGGCGACGGCCTGGTGGCCGGTTCGGTTTCGGGCGGTTGCGTGGAAGACGATCTGATTTTCAGAATCCGCAATAAATCACTGGCGCTGGAAAAACCGGAAATCGCCACCTACGGAATCAGCAAGGACGAGGCAACGCGCTACGGCCTTCCCTGCGGCGGCAAGCTCGAACTGGTGCTCGAGCCGATCAGGGACAACGATAGCGTCGTAGAACTACTCAATCGCGTCGATCGTCACGAGCTGGTGGCGCGAACCCTGGATCTCGACACCGGCAAGGTCGCGCTGAAGCCTGCGAGCCGCGTCGATGCTCCGCTCAGCTTCGACGGGAAGCGGCTGACGACTGTGCATGGGCCGCGCTGGCGGCTATTGATCATCGGGGCGGGTCAACTGTCGCAATATCTGGCGACGATGGCGCAGGCGCTCGACTACAGCGTCACAGTGTGCGATCCGCGCGAGGAGTATGCCGATACCTGGAATGTAGAGGGCACGGTCCTCGAGCGCGGGATGCCCGATGATGTCGTCCTGGCGATGGGCCTGGATTCCCACAGCGCAGTGGTGGCGGTGACCCATGACCCGAAGCTGGATGATCTGGCGCTGATGGAGGCACTCAAGTCACCGGCGTTTTACGTCGGCGCGCTCGGCTCGCGCCTGAATTCGCAGAAACGCCGCGAGCGGCTCACGATGTTCGACCTCTCAAAGGGAGAGCTGGACTGCCTGCACGGGCCGATCGGGTTGAGCATCGGCAGCAAGACCCCGCCCGAGATCGCGGTGTCGATTCTCGCGGAGATGACCGCGGTGCGGCACGGCGTGGACCTGAACGGAGTCGGCGCCAGGAAAAGCGAGGAAGTTTCGACCGACGGCAATCAGCAGGTGTGCGCGGTCGTTACGCGGGCCTGACCCGCCGATGCGGATGAGACAGCAATGGGAGCCTGTGAGGCTCCCATCTTTTTTGCCGGATTTTGCAAAGTCGTTTCGAAGGGGAGAGGCAGATGAGATTGGACAACAAAATCGCGATTGTCACGGGAGCGGGCTCGGGTTTCGGCGAAGGCATCGCCAAGCGCTTCGCGGAAGAAGGCTGCAAGATCGTGGTGAACGACATCAATGTCGAGGGCGGCGAGCGCGTTGCCAGGGAAATCAGTGCTGCCGGCCGCAAGGCATCGTTCTTCAAAGGCGACGTGTCGAAAGATGCGGACTGGAAGGCGATGCTGAAGTTCGCGCTGGATACGTTTTCCGGGCTGAATATCGTGGTCAACAACGCGGGCACCACGCACCGCAATCAACCCTTGCTCAATGTTACCGAAGAACAATTCGACCGCGTTTACGCGGTGAACGTGAAGAGCCTGTTCCATAGCGCGCGCAACATCGTGCCGCACTTCCGCAAGAAGGGCGGCGGCGTGTTCATCACCATTGCATCCACTGCCGGTGTGCGCCCGCGGCCGGGGCTGGTCTGGTACAACAGCAGCAAGGGCGCGGCGATAGTTGCCAGCCGCTCGATGGCGGTTGAACTCGCTCCCGACAAAATCCGTGTGAACGTGGTCAATCCAGTGGCCGGCGACACGCCGCTGCTTGCCGAGTTCATGGGAACCGACACGCCGGAAATGCGCGCGAAGTTTGTTGCAACAATTCCACTTGGGCGGTTCAGCAAGCCTCTGGACATCGCCAATGCCTGCCTCTATCTCGCCTCGGACGAGGCGGAGTTCATCACCGGCGCCTGCATCGAGGTGGACGGCGGCCGCTGCGTCTGAATGCCTCACCCCCCGCCCTCTCCAGCGAGCTGGAGAGGGTGCCCGAAGCTCGATGGAAATGAGGCCGCTATGATCTTTCACCCTCTCCGCCCGGTTGCGGGGGGAGAGGGGCGGGGTGAGGTGGGTGGTCTAACTGGTAAAGGCCTGGATGCCGGTTTGCGCCCGGCCAAGGATCAATGCGTGGATGTCGTGCGTACCCTCGTAGGTGTTCACCGCCTCGAGATTCATTGCATGGCGGATCACGTGGTATTCATCGGCAACACCGTTGCCGCCGTGCATGTCGCGCGCGAGGCGTGCGATGTCGAGCGCCTTTCCCGCTGAATTGCGTTTGATCAGGGAGATCATCTCCGGCGCTGCACGGCCCTCGTCCATCAGACGTCCGACCCGTAGTACCGTCTGCAGTCCCAGAGTGATTTCGGTCTGCATGTTGGCAAGCTTCAGCTGAATCAACTGATTCGCCGCCAGGGGCCGGCCGAACTGCTTGCGGTCCATCACGTAGTCGCGCGCCGCGTGCCAACAAAATTCCGCGGCACCAAGCGCGCCCCAGGAAATGCCATAACGCGCCTTGTTCAGGCATCCGAACGGGCCTTTCAGTCCCTCGACATTGGGAAGCAGGTTCTCGTCCGGAACGAAGACATCGTCCATCACAATCTCTCCGGTAATCGAAACCCGCAGGCTGAACTTGCCTTCTATTTTCGGGGTATTCAGCCCTTTCATCCCGCGCTCGAGAATGAAGCCACGGATGACGTCGCGGTCGTCCTTGGCCCATACCACCATAACGTCCGCGACCGGCGAGTGGGTGATCCACATCTTGGCGCCTTTCAGCAGGTATCCACCGTCGGTTTTCCTTGCCCGCGTAATCATGCCGCCCGCGTCGGAGCCGAAGTCCGGCTCGGTGAGCCCGAAGGCGCCTACCAGATCGCCCTTCGCCAGGCCGGGCAGGTACTTTTGCCGCTGTGCCTCCGTGCCATAGGTATGGATTGGGTACATCACCAGCGAGGACTGCACGCTCATCGAAGAACGATAGCCGCTGTCCACCCGCTCAAGTTCACGGGTGATGAGTCCGTAGCACACGTTGTTGAGACCGGCGCACCCGTAACCTTCGATCGTCGGACCGAAAAATCCCATGCCGCCCATTTCGGAGAGCACGGCGCGGTCGAATTTTTCGTGGCGATTGGCCTCCACCACGCGCGGCATCAGTTTTTCCTGACAGTACGCGCGCGCGGAATCGCGCACCATGCGCTCCTCGTCGCTTAGTTGTTCGTCGAAAAACAGAGGGTCGTCCCAGCGGAAAGAGGGGCGGGTGAGGGGAGCGTTCATCGCGGTCTCCTGGAAATATTTTCTGAACTGGCAGGGCAATTCCGGAAGCGACCAGCCGGCAGGGCGGTCACGCTCCCGGTACGGCCTGGAGTATACACAGCCGTGCGCATGCGCCGCGAAAGCGGATGAGGGCGAGGCCGCCGGATCGGAACCCGCAAAGAGCGCGGACTACTTTGTTTTCTTGCTGCAGATGTCGAATCCGTCGCGCCAGCCGCTGGCGTACTGGGGCTCGCGTTTGAGGCGCTGCTCGTCTTTTTTCTGGCCGGCCGCGCGCTTCGCACTCTCGCAGCCGTCGAGATAGCCGGCACGGAACTCGGGCGGATAGCCGCCCAGATTGACATTAGGCTCTTTCTCCTGTGCCGCGCATGCGCCCACCAGGGCGGCCGCCAGCAGCAACGACAGTTTCTTCATGAGTTCACCGGTTCCGTTCGTTGGCGTTCCTGGCCTTTTCGACGAGCACTGCCAAAGTATTTCGGGACTGTACGGCAACCGGCCCGCCAAGGCTTACTGCCCGGGGTGCTGGTTCTGGTGCCTGCGCAACCTGTCCCTGCCCATCCAACGCGAGCGCAAGATCCTTCAGGGCCGGCACCGGGTCGGACGCCATATCGGCCAGCTTCCTGAACGCCGTTTCGGCAGCTTGCCAATCCTGAAGGGAAAACGCGCTATTGCCAAGCCCCGGCGACGCTAGTTGATAGCGCGGCCATTTTTCTTCTGCAGCGAAGTAGACATCCGGGGCGGTTGCCGCGGGCCGGCAGGAAGACCTGGCGCGCACGTTCCTCGGATGTTGGGCGTATACCGACGGCGTTGAGAGTGGTGGCAAGTGCAGCCGGTCCGCGCTGAAATTCCGGCTGAGGGAAAAATGGCGTCTGATCCGGTTCGACTGCGCTTCGACGCAGCGGCAAAGGCACGTTCCGGAGTGCGCGGCTTTGCGGAGCGGCGCAGTCGGCGAGTACAGCGCAAAAAAACGCCCGATCAGGGAGGGAATCGGGCGTCAAACACACAAAAGCGAATTGAACGAATTATTTGACAGGGTGGGCGAAGCTGAAAACTTCAGTAAATTCCGATATGCCGGTTATCAGAAGGACGACAAACACGATGAGAACGGTCCCATGAATTTCGACCGCCGCCTGCGCAAACTGCGACTTCGAGATCAGTGGGCATGAGCGGACGCAAACAAGGCGATATTGCTGATTGCAAGGGATAGAACACAGTCAAGAGAATGCGTCCAGACTCCGTTCCTCGTGTTCACCGCCGGTTGCCGTTTCAGCTCAACGCTCGTTCTAATTCAACCCGGCGGGATAACCGTGCCATTGACCAGCTTGACGCGCTCACCGATGCTGAACGGCGGACGTTGATTTTCGTGGATCGTACGCACGGTGCCGTTCTCCATGCGCACAATGACGACAAAACTGAAGGAACTGAGTTTTTCTCTGTCGATCTGATAGGCCCTGCTGGTTGTGCCGAATGCCGCGGCCAGCTTGCTGTCGTCGCCGCTTGCTTGTTGCGGTTTGATGGAATCTACGACTCCGCAATTCGCGCAGGATGCCTTGCGTGCGGGAACGCGTGCACCGGGACGGAAGTTTACCGGCTTGCCTTGCGCCGCGGATTCCCCCGCGCTGCGGGTCAGCCCCTCGTGAGTAAGGCTGGAAGGCACGCGCGCCGAACCGATAGCTGGTACCAGAGTCGTGCCCCCAAATGCGGAAAAGGGATTGAGGCTTGACCTTGCGATCGACAAGTGACCCGTTATGGCTGCGATTCCGATGCTGCTGAACGTGACTACCGAAGCGGCAGCGGCAATCGTCAAGATGGGTAAGAGGCGGTTTTTCTGGTTCATTTTCTTCGTGTGGGTTCTTGTAATTGACTTGTGTCGGTTCGATGGGCCAGCGGACGCGGCTCAATGGGGAGCCGCCTTCCGCGCAGCCGTTTTCAGCACTCTACAAAGCAGCGTTCATGCCAGAAAACATTAAGGCAATCGGGGCAGTTAGTTATGTGGCGCCAAGGACTTGGCAGCCGCGGCGTTTGTCGCCGGACAGCGACGCCCCCCCTCGATTTGGCCCTAACTATTTAATAAAAAACAGAAAATCGATGTCGTTTTGGGACGACATGGCGCTGCCGACTATAATGCCTTGAACAGCTTGGGATCCAGGTGGTGCCGTTGCAGCAGCTTGTAGAATTCGGTGCGATTGCGCTTCGCAAGCCGCGCCGCCTGGGTGACGTTTCCACCGGTGATCTTAAGGAGTTTGGCGAGGTATTCGCGCTCGAACTCGCTGCGTGCGGCCTCGAACGATGACAATTCGGAAGTCTGGCCGCGGATGGCATTTTCCACGAGCGCCGGCGCAATGATCGGCGTTGTGCACAAGGCAACGGCCTGCTCGACGACATTGTACAGTTCACGTATGTTGCCGGACCAGGATGATTTCACCAGGATTTCCATCGCCTCCGACGCAAATCCATTGAGCGGCTTTTTGTATTTGTCGGCCAGTTGCGCAAGAAAGTACGCGGCGAGCACCGGAATGTCCTCGCGCCGCTCGGCGAGCGAGGGCAGGGCGAACGAAACGACGTTGAGGCGGTAATACAAGTCTTCGCGGAACGCACCGATCTTAATCGCGTCTTCAAGGTTGCGATGCGTTGCAGAGATGATGCGCACGTCTACGGGAATCGTCTGTGTGGAGCCAATTGCCCGTACCTCCTTTTCCTGCAGCACGCGCAGCAGCTTAACCTGCAGCGGCAGCGGCATGTCTCCAATTTCATCGAGGAAGACCGTTCCGCCTTCGGCTGACTGGAACAACCCCTTGTAATCCCGGGCGGCGCCCGTGAACGAACCCTTCATATGGCCGAACAGCTCGGACTCCAGCAGTTGCTCGGGTATGGCGCCGCAGTTGACGGCAACGAAAGGCCTCTCGGCGCGCGGGCTCGCCCGGTGCACCGCCCGTGCCAGCAGTTCCTTGCCGGTGCCGCTGTCGCCGCGAATCAGCACGCTGGCATCGCTGGCCGCCACCAGCTTGGCTTTGCCCAGGATGCTTTCCATTGCCGGGCTGCGGGTTATGATCTCTACGCGCCAGTCGTTTTGGCCGACCGCCCTTTCAGCGTGGCTGCCACTCAGAGTGATGGCCCTTTCCACCTGCAGCAGCAGGTCCTTGCTGTCGAAAGGTTTGGTTAGATACCCGAACACACCGCGTTGAGTCGCGGCAACGGCATCGGGAATGGTGCCGTGTGCGGTGAGGATGATGACCGGCATCGCCGGGTTGCTTTTATGGATGTTTTCGAACAATGCCATTCCGTCCATTCCGCTCATGCGCAGATCGGTTATCACCAACTGAGGGGTGGACGCCGAAAGCCGCGCCAATGCGCGCTCCGCGCTTTCCGCGCTCTCCACGGCGTAGCCGGCGCCTTCCAGACGAAACGTCAGAAGCCGAAGCAGATCGGGATCGTCGTCGACGATGAGGATTCTTGCCTTTGACATGTCTACCTTCTCTTCGGCGGCGACGCGGCCTGGTCGCGCTCGATCATCTTCATTTCCATATCCAGAATGGCCTCCACTTTCTGCTGCAGGGCGTCTGCGCGCCGCTGTTCTTCCCTGGCCTTTGCCGTTTGCTGCTGAAGTGACTCATCCAGTCGTTTGAGTTCGGAAAGCTGTATATGTAGCATCAGGGCAAACGGACGCAGCACCGAATTCTCGTAGCGCGTGTCATTCAAAAAGGGCTGAACCAGGTGCAATGCTGCCTGGTCATCGCGAAACCCGGTGCCCGGCAGCGACAGCAGAAAGGCGAGCCGTACGCAGTTGAGCTCTGATTTGTCTTTCTCGTACTCCTGACGGGCCGCATTGTGTTCGCGGGC
Source organism: Betaproteobacteria bacterium (assembly GCA_031406075.1). Classification (GTDB taxonomy): domain Bacteria; phylum Pseudomonadota; class Gammaproteobacteria; order Burkholderiales; family JACQAP01; genus JACQAP01. The sequence continues at coordinate 3,875 of JANOGP010000386.1, read as the reverse complement.
AAGCTCTGCTCCCTTGAGCTTGAGCGCGTTCTCGTAAAAACGCAGTGCGCGGACGTCATCGTGTTGCACGGGTTCGACCGCGGCCTGGTACCACGGGTCGCGACGGGTGTTTGGTTCGGTGGTTCCCATGCAGCCCCCCAGCAGGGTGGCCAGCAAAACGATCGACGCAACATACGGCTTGATCATGCGGCCACCTCCATCTGCCGGGTCGGGAGGACCACTCGCAAGTGTGCGCCGGGATTACCGTCGTCGATGATTTCCGCGCTGCCCTGATGAGCCGCTGCATACTCGCGAACGATCGCCAGCCCCAGTCCCGTACCTTTCACTGGGCCAGTGTATACAGTGTTGCCCTGGTAGAAGGGCTCGAAGACGCGCCCGCGTTCTTCGGGAGAAATGCCGGGACCCTCGTCCATGACGTCGATCACCGCATCGGCGCCACGCCGGCGCACCTGCACGCGGATTGTGCCGCCCGCGGGCGAAAACTTGATTGCATTGGACAGCAGGTTGTCGATGATCGCTTCTATCCTGTTCTCGTCGGCCTCAATCTGGAGGTCGGACGCCGACAGGTTCAGGCTCAAATTCTTGCTGCGCATCGTCAATGAATGTTGTTGCGCTACCTGCGTCACCATGGTTTTCAGATCGAATTGCGAGAACGTAAGTGCCGAAGTATGAAACTGGGCGCTGTGATAGTTTAACAAGTCTTCGATCAGCTTTTGCAGGCGCAAGGTGTTCTGCCTGAGGATGCGGGCAATCTCGAACTGGCCCGCGGTCATTTTCCCGGTCACCTCATCGGACAGCAGTTCCACGCCTTCCCGCAGCGCCGTAAGTGGCGTCTTCAGTTCATGCGAAACATGGCGCAAAAAACGCGATTTCTGCTCTTCCAGATCGAGCAGACGCAGGCGTAGCCAGTCGAGCTGGTGTCCAAGGGATTCCAGATCGGCCGGGCCGTTGACGGTAACGCTTGTATCGAACCTTCCCTCCCCCAAGTTCTGTATTGCCGATTCGAGCTGGGCGATGGGCTTGGAAATCAGCAGCGTCGCAGCAAAGACCAGAAGCAGTGCGATCGGCACCAATGCCAGCAACTGCCAATAAATGAAGCGCTGCACTTCGCCAGCCATTTTCTGCATGGTGTTGACTTCGCGGTCCACCAGCAGGTTTCCTTGCTCGTCGAGCGCGTGCGCCGCTTCAGCCAGCGCGGTTAGCTCCGCCACTGCGGGCCCGATCACGCTCGCTTTTGCTCCCGACTGTCCGATGATATCGAACAGCGTCGACTCCCTTGCGCGCAGCGCCTCGAGCGCCTGTTTCTGCCGGGAATCCAGCGGCAGCGCCGACATCCTGCGGGCCGTATCGACGAAGCGCTCGTGCGCGAGTCCGTAGCCTTGCAGCAACGACGGCTCGCCGATGATTGCGAACTGGCGAACACTGCGCTCCATGTTGGTGATTTGCTCGATCAGGAAGCGGCTGTTCTGGGTGGCCTGTACCGCCTGGTACACCGCGCGCTGGCTATGTGTGGCGAGCTGGTTAATCGAAAAGGCGTTGTTGATGAGCGCGAAAATGAGCGGCAGGACCGCGAGAGAAAAGCCGGCCAGAGTCAACTTCAGAAACGAGCGCGGGTAGTAAAGCTGCATACGGACTCAGTTCCTCTTGATCGCCGTATCGGTTTAGACCGCTTTCCCGACCTGGCCTTCCCGCGCCCCACGCGGGCCTCGGGTTACCGGAGCGCGTCGATCGCTGCGCCCGGACAACGTCATACTATCGCATGGAACCAGTCGTCGTGCCATGCGGACCCTTGATTTTATGAGGAAGTTTGTCGCCGCGGCTGGGGCTCGAGCCGCGCTTCGGCGCGCCCAAACAGGCCAAAATCCGCGACCACATGATCGCCAGGTACAATCTCCACGGGCACCACGCAAGTGCCCGTCGTTACCACATTTCCAGCCCGCAGCGTTTCGCCGACAACCGAAAGTTCATTGACGATCCAGGTCAGGGCCAGGCGTGGATCGCCAAGCACGTTGGCGCCTTTCCCCTCGCGCGCGAGCTTGCCGTTGACCCACGCCGAAGCGGCGTGCTCTGCCAGATCGTGCCGACGCCACTCGGCGCCAGTCGCCGGCGCCAGAACGAAGTAGCTTGCACAGGCATTGTCCGCGATGAGTTGCGCCGCCCCGACTTTCGCGAAATCCCGGTAACGGGAATCCGGTATTTCGATGGCCGCATGGAGGGATGCTACCGCCTCCAGTACTTCCTGCATCGAGTATGTGGACGCGCGTGGCGGCAGATCGCGCGCCATGCGGAACGCGAACTCCGCCTCTGCTACCTTCATCAGGTTGTTGACCATCGGTACGCTGGCGCCCGACTGGAACGCGCGGTTTTCGAGAAGCCGGCCGGCAAGCGGTCCGTCCACGCCTATGTGTTTCTGGCCGGCCTGACTGGTTGCGGCAATCTTCCATCCGAACAACGCCTGACCGGACAGACGGACCACTTCCGCCTGCACTTTGTAACCTTCCTGCCGGCTCGTGGGCCGGCAATCCGCGGGCAGGCCATCGACACGCTCATTGGCCTGCCAGGTCTTCCAGATGATGCTGGCGGCCTTTTCAGCGGCCCAGTTGTCCATGCTTTTCCCTCTCGTATGAAACCGGTGTTCAACCTTTCACGGACTGGCGACACTTTTTTTGACAACGTTGACCAGTGGTTCGCCGAGGGCCAGCCGATCCAGGTTTCCGGCGATAATTCTGCAGCGGCGTGGCCGCAATCCTTCGGTCCATCCTGATGCGTGCGGTGTCATGATGACATTGTCCAGTTCGCGGAAGGGCAGATTCGAAGGCTCCGCAACATTGTGCCCTTCGGCGGGGTATTTGAACCAAGTGTCGATCACCGCGCCGCCGATGCGCTTGTTCTTGCACGCCTCGAACAATGCGCGTTCGTCTATGAGAGCGCCGCGTGCGACGTTGATGATCACCCCACCCGGTTTCATCATCGCCAGTTGCTGTGATCCGATTACGCCGGCGGTCGACGGTTCCAGGGGCAAAGCCAGGACAACGAAGTCGGAGGCAGACAACAACGCCGGCAGGCGATCCATCCCTTCTACGAATTGCGCAAATTCGTCCGTGTTCCGGGCGGTGCGGCTGCAGGCGAGTACCTTCATGCTAAAGGCGCGCGCGCGGCGCGCAACCTCGCGACCGATGCGGCCATAGCCAATAATGCCGACGGTTTTGCCAAACAGTTCATCGTGAGGCGGACCGGACAGGCTCGAGCCATACCACTGGCCGCGGCGCAGTGCCGCATCCATCCGCGGGATTCCGATTACCCACTGGAGCATCGCGGAAAAAATGTATTCGGCTATGCCGAATTCGTGCTCGTAGACGTTGCAAACTGCCGCCTGTGCCGGCACCGATTCGAAGGCGATGTCATCGGTGCCGGCCCCAGGAAGCTGAAGCAGCCGCAGCCTCGGCGCCGGCGGCATATCCGTCGGCCAGTTCATCGAGACCATCGCGTCGGAATTCTGTAATTTGCGCGCCAATTCCTCGCGATTGCTGCCGTCCGCGACTTCAATGGTCCAGGACGAGGTCAGAAAGTCGGGAATGAGGGCAAGGCGGCCGTCGTTATCTGCCTTCTTGATGAGTAGTTTCATTTACGAGTGCCGGTGCCGGTCTGGTCCGTAGCACCGGCTGCGAATCGTGGAGAAGGGCTGACATCGGAAAGTTCCTGGTGCCGGGAGGGGGAATCGAACCCCCATGGTGTTGCCACCGCGGGATTTTGAGTCCCGTGCGTCTACCAATTCCGCCATCCCGGCAATTATCGTAATGCTGCCCGCTTTCTGCGGGATTTTGGCTCCGGCCGGGCTGCGCCCTTAACTTGCCGGGGCCAAGTTAGCCTCCGCC
>JANOGP010000371.1:0-2041 GCA_031406075.1 Betaproteobacteria bacterium | reverse complement strand
AGCCTGTGGCGGTGGAGAGAGCCTGTCCGTTAAACCTTGGCTCAAGAAGCAACGACTGCACAGAAGTGAGAGCTATGCGAATAGTCTCAGCAGCTTCGTTTGGCACAGCGTTCCCGTCCGCATCTAACTAGATTTAGCCGTCATGATAAACATCTCCAATACTAGAAACATGTCTCTATAGCTATAAACAAATTTTCAATAGCATAAACCTCGCAATGTCCGGTCGAGCGGTGCAATTCCTGACGTCCACCCCAGGTCTCGTTTTTCTCTGCGGCCCTCTGCGTCTCTGCGTTGAGCTTTTTTTATCGCGTTCCTTTGCGTACCCCTCAAGGGGGTATAGAAATGAATTCTTTGCGCCTCTGCGTTGAGGTTTTGCCCTAGAACAGCCCGACAACCTTACCATCGGGCGTAAGGTCGATCTTGGTCGCCGAAGGCACCTTCGGCAAACCCGGCATGGTCATGATGTCGCCGCAGACCATGACCACGAACTCCGCACCGGCGGCGAGCCGAACTTCGCGGATGTTGATGATGTGGCCCGACGGCGCGCCGCGCACCGAGGCATCGGTCGAAAAGGAATATTGGGTCTTGGCGATGCAGACCGGGTAATGGCCGTAGCCGTCTTCCTGAAGTTTCTGGATCTGCGCCTTGACCTTCCCGTCGGCGCTGATGTCGGCGGCGCCGTAGATCCTGGTGGCGATCGCTCTTGCCTTGTCCCAGAGCGTCGCCGAATCCTCGTAAACAAAGCGGAAGTCAGCGGGCGCGCGCTCGATCAGATCCACCACCGTGCGCGCAAGTTCCTCCGCGCCCCGCCCACCCTCTGCCCAGTGGCGTGCCACCACGACAGGCGCTTCGTGGTGCGCCATCTTGCGCTTGAGCAACTCGATCTCCGCCGTTGTGTCGTGGCTGAAGTGATTGATCGACACCACGCATGGCAGGCCGAAATGATTGCGCACGTTGTTGACATGCCGCTCGAGATTGGCAATGCCCTTCTCCAGCGCCGATAAGTTTTCCTTGTTCAGCTCCTTGAGATCGACGCCGCCGTGATACTTGAGCGCGCGCACGGTGGCGACGATTACGCAGGCATCGGGACGCAGCCCTGACTTGCGGCATTTGATGTCCACGAACTTTTCCGCGCCGAGGTCCGCGCCGAATCCGGCTTCGGTCACCACGTAATCGGCAAGTTTCAGCCCGGCGCGGGTGGCGATCACCGAATTGCAGCCATGCGCAATGTTGGCGAACGGTCCGCCATGGATGATCGCCGGGTTGTTTTCCAGCGTTTGCACCAGGTTGGGTTTCAAGGCGTCCTTCAGCAGCACCGTCATGGCGCCGTGGGCGTCGAGGTCACGTGCCCGTACCGGTTTGCCCTCGCGGGTGTAAGCCACCACGATGTTGCCCAACCGCTCCTTCAGGTCGGCAAGCGACTTCGACAGACAGAAGATCGCCATCACTTCCGAGGCCGCCACGATGTCGAAGGCGTCCTGGCGCGGGTAACCGTTGGCGGGACCGCCGAGCGACACGACGATGTCGCGCAGCGCGCGGTCGTTCATGTCCAGCACCCGTTTCCAGGTGATGCGGCGCACGTCCACCCCGAGTTCGTTGCCATGATGGATGTGGTTGTCGAGCATCGCCGCCAGCAGATTGTTGGCGAGCTGGATGGCGTTGAAATCGCCGGTAAAGTGCAGATTGATGTCTTCCATCGGCATCACCTGCGCATAGCCGCCGCCGGCAGCGCCCCCTTTCATGCCGAATACCGGGCCAAGGCTGGGTTCGCGCAATGCGATCAGCGCTTTCTTGCCGATGCGGTTGAGCGCGTCGCCCAAGCCAACCGTGGTCGTGGTCTTGCCCTCGCCTGCCGGGGTCGGGCTGATGGCAGTGACCAGGATCAGCTTGCCGTCGGGCCGGCCCTTCACGCTGTCGAGATACTCGAGCGAGATCTTCGCCTTGTAGTGACCGTAGGGTTCGAGATTCTCCTCGGGGATTCCCAGTCTTTCCAACGCAAGCGCGGCGATGCGCTTGAGCTTGGCCTGCTGGGCGATTTCAA
>JANOGP010000360.1:0-6385 GCA_031406075.1 Betaproteobacteria bacterium | reverse complement strand
CGGAACGATGGGAACCGTAATGCCCCCGGCCTCGCATTGGTCTACAAAGCGGAAATAGGCGTCGGCATTGTAGAAATACTGCGTGATCGCCGAGTTGGCGCCGGCGTCGACCTTGAGTTTGAAGTTCTTCACCTCGTCGGCGGCGATGCGCGTCTGCGGGTGGTATTCGGGGTAGCAGGCCACTTCGATCTGGAACCAGTCACCGGTGGTCTCGCGAATGAAGGCCACCAGTTCATTGGCGTACCGCAACTCGCCGCTGGAGGCGATGCCGGAGGGCAGGTCGCCGCGCAGCGCCACCACATGGCGGATGCCGTTTTCCTTATAGCGGGACAGGACTGCGGCGATTTCCGCTTTGCTCGAGGCAACGCAGGACACGTGCGGCGCCGCGTTCTGGCCCGCCGCGCGGATCTCCAGCACGGTTTCCAGTGTGCCCTGCTGGGTGGAACCTCCGGCGCCAAAGGTCACCGAGAAAAAACGCGGCTTCAGCTTCGCCAGCTGCCGCCACGTGGCGCGCAGCTTTTCCTTCCCCTCCGGCGTTTTCGGCGGGAAGAATTCGAATGAGAAAGTGCGTGAGGGGTGAGGAGTAAGGAGTGAGGGGTTCAAGGCGAAACCGACTTCCTGTTTGACGCGATTAGGCCGGCCACCAAGCGAAAGACTCGATCCATCAAGGCGTCAATTTCAGCGGAATCCTTGGTATCACCAAGTTCCCGCGAGATGACCAGCTGCGTCTCCAGTTCACTGAGTGAACCGCGCGCAAGAGTCAAAAAATGAGCAAACTCCTCGGATGAATTCCTCGCCGCTCCCTCCGCGATGTTACTTGGAATTGAAACCGCCGCCCGTCGCATCTGCGAAGTCAATACGAACTGCTCTTCTTTCGGGAAAGATTGGGTAAGCTCATAAGTAGCTTTCACGAGTTTTATTGCTTCCTGCCACGCAAGAAGATCGTGGTGCTTTCGCTTCATTCGCCACCTTCGAGGAATTGATATTGGAGTGCAGGGGCCGGGGGGTTGCTTTTCCCCCTCACCCCTCGCTCCTCACGCCGTTGCCCTCAGTAACGATAGTGCTCCGGCTTGTACGGGCCTTCCTTCTCCACGCCGATATAGCGCGCCTGCGCGTCGGTCAGTTCGGTGAGTTGCGCCGCCAATTTCTGCAATTGCAGCCGCGCGACTTTTTCGTCCAGGTGCTTGGGCAATACATACACGCCCACCGGGTATTTGTCGGGATTGTTGAACAGCTCGATCTGCGCGATGGTCTGGTTCGCGAACGACGAGGACATCACGTAGCTCGGATGCCCGGTGGCGCAACCGAGGTTCACCAACCGCCCCTCGGCCAGAAGGATGATGCGTTTGCCGTCCGGAAAAATAACGTGGTCCACCTGCGGCTTGATGTTCTCCCAAGTGTACTTCTTGACCCCGGCCACATCGATTTCGTTGTCGAAATGGCCGATGTTGCAGACGATCGCCTGGTTCTTCATCTTCGTCATGTGGTCATGGGTGATCACGTGGAAAGTGCCGGTGGCGCTGACAAAGATGTCGGCCTTGTCCGCGGCATAGTCCATGGTCACGACGCGATAGCCTTCCATCGCCGCCTGCAATGCACAGATCGGATCGATCTCCGTCACCCACACCTGCGCCGAAAGCGCGCGCAACGCCTGCGCCGAGCCCTTGCCCACGTCACCGTAGCCCGCGATCACCGCGATCTTGCCGGCGATCATGACGTCGGTGGCGCGTTTGATGCCGTCAACCAGCGACTCCCGGCAACCATATAAATTGTCGAACTTGGACTTGGTAACCGAATCGTTGACGTTGATCGCCGGAAATTTCAGCAGCCCGTCCTTGGCCATCTGGTACAGACGCTTCACGCCTGTGGTGGTTTCCTCGGTCACGCCTTTGATGTGCGCGAGCCGCGTGGAATACCACTTCGGGTCCCGCGCGAGCCTGGCCTTGATGGCAGCGAACAGGAAAGTTTCTTCCTCGCTGCCGGGGTTTTTCAGCACCGATGAATCGGTCTCGGCGCGCGTGCCCAGGTGCAGCAGCAACGTCGCGTCACCGCCATCGTCGAGGATCATGTTCGCGAAACTGCCGTCCGGCCATTCAAATATGCGGTGCGTGTAATCCCAGTATTCCGCCAGCGATTCGCCCTTGTACGCGAACACCGGCGTGCCGGTGATGGCGATGGCCGCGGCCGCGTGGTCCTGGGTCGAGTAAATGTTGCAAGAGGCCCAGCGCACCCGGGCACCGAGCGCCTGTAACGTTTCGATCAGCACCGCAGTCTGGATGGTCATGTGCAGCGAGCCGGTGATGCGCGCGCCGCGCAGCGGCTGGGTCGAGGCGTATTCCTCGCGGATCGCCATCAGGCCCGGCATCTCGGTTTCGGCAATGCGGATTTCCTTGCGGCCCCAGTCGGCGAGGGCCAGGTCGGCGACGTGAAAATCGGCGGACTTCATGGTATGCGGAACGGCAGACATCGACACTCTCCCAGTCAAAACGGAGCGCCGAAATGACAACGGCGCTCCAAACCAATCAAAGGTTTGTGAGCGCCGTTATTTCCTTGCTGAGCCTGGCCTGTCCTCGGAGGGCGGGTCGCAACGCTCCTCAGCAGGGGCGGATTATATGCTTGTGCCGATTACATGAAAAGCGGCCCCATGGGCCGCGTGAGGGGCGTTGACGCAAAGGGCGCAAAGGAAAACCCGATCAGGGAAGAGGATGTTCCGGGGGGCCGGGTACCGTTACACAGCCATTGCAATGGGGGCTGCCAATAAAAACGGAGAACCCGTGACCCGGTTCTCCCTGTCATTTGCCCTTCCTGCTTTCCTTTGCGCCCTTTGCGTTCCTTTGCGTCCTTTGCGTCAACGCTCCTATGGCGGCCGGGCAGGCCGCTACGCAAGAGTACACAGAACCCCGAAAAGCAAAAGGGACCGCATCGTGCGATCCCTTGTTTCTTATCCCGTCCCAGCCCTTCTCCGCGTCCTCTTTGACTTTCTCTGCGCCCCCTGCGTCAACGCTCCTATGGCGGCCGGTCAGGCCGCTGCAGTTTGCTTCATTCCCGCATCCGCTTTCAAGGCTTCCACTTTGTCCAGATTTTAGCTCCGACATCACGTTGGCCTCGCAAACGTGAGTCTGCACTGAAATCTCGACCGTCTCTCGCTACGCGGCGGCCTTCTTGATGCCGGCCTCCGCTTTTAGCAGCTCGACTTTATCGAGATTTTCCCAAGTAAATTCCGGCTCGTCGCGGCCGAAATGGCCGTACGCCGCGGTCTTTTCATAGATCGGGCGCAGCAGGTCAAGCATCTGGATGATCCCTCTGGGACGCAGGTCAAAATGCTTCTCGATCAATTGACCGATCCTGTCGTCGGAAATTTTTCCAGTACCGAAAGTGGTGACCATCACGCTAGTGGGATTTGCTACGCCGATCGCGTAGGACACCTGAACTTCGCATTTGCTGGCCAGCCCCGCCGCAACGATGTTCTTGGCGACGTAACGCGCCGCATAGGCCGCCGAACGGTCGACTTTGGAGGGATCCTTCCCGGAGAATGCGCCGCCGCCATGATGGGCGGCACCGCCGTAGCTGTCGACAATGATTTTGCGGCCGGTCAGTCCGCAATCCCCCTGCGGTCCGCCAACCACGAAGCGGCCGGTCGGGTTAACCAGATAATTGATTTTGCCCTTGACCAGATTCCTGGGCAGTACCGGCTTGATGATGTTTTCCACCACCGCTTCGCGGATTTCCTCGAGCGAAACGTCGGGTGAATGCTGCGTCGACAGCACGACGGTATCGATCGAGTCGGGCTTGCCGTTCATGTAGCGGATTGTCACCTGAGACTTGGCGTCCGGACGCAGCCACGGCAGACGGCCGTCGCGGCGCAACTCCGACTGACGCTCCACCAAGCGGTGCGCGAGATGAATCGCCAGCGGCATCAGCACCGGGGTCTCGTCGCAGGCGTACCCGAACATCAGGCCCTGGTCGCCGGCCCCCTGATTGAGCGGATCGTCGTGGGCCTTGTCCACGCCCTGCTTGATGTCGGGGCTTTGCTTGTCGTACGCCACTAGCACCGCGCATCCCTTGTAGTCGATGCCGTAGTCGGTGTTGTCGTAGCCGATGCGCTTGATGGTCTCGCGCGCAACCTGCTGGAAATCCACCACCGCATTGGTGGTAATCTCGCCGGCCATCACCACCAGACCGGTATTGACCAACGTCTCCGCCGCCACGCGGGCGAACTTGTCCTGGGTTAAGATGGCATCCAGAACCGCATCGGAAATCTGGTCGGCTACCTTGTCGGGATGACCTTCGGATACCGACTCAGACGTGAACAGGAAGTCGCTCATTAGAAAATTTTGCGTTCAATCCGGGGAGTTGGTCAGCATAGCAAAATCACGCCAAAAGAACAAAACGAAAAACCGAATAAGTTCATGCTCATCGGGTTGATGCGGCTGCTTGCGGGAGTGCCGCTGTCCTGGATTCACGCAGCGGGCGCCGGTATCGGTTGGATCGTTTATCTCTTGTCTCCTTCGTACGCTGCGCGTCTGCGCGACAACCTGTTGCAAAGCGGCGTCTGGCGCGATGAGGCCGAGTACCGGCGCCTGCTCCACGAGAACATCGCCGAATCCGGCAAGGCAGGAACCGAATTGATGCCCGTGTGGTTCCGTCCGGCGTCGGAAGCGCGCAAGTTGGTCGTGTCGGTTCAGTCGCTATCGCTGGTCGAGCAAGCAGAACAACGCGGCAAGGGGATCATTTACCTGACGCCGCATCTCGGCTGTTTCGACGTTGCCGCCCTGTGGCTGGCACAACGCAATCCGATCACCGTAATGTACCGGCCGCCGAAAATTAAAAGCCTGCAGCCGCTCATCGAAGTCGGGCGCGGGCGCGACCGCGTGCGCCTGGCACCGGTTAGCCTCAGCGGCGTGCGCCAACTGCTCAAGGCTCTCAGGCGCAACGAAGCGATCGGCATCCTGCCCGATCAGGTGCCCGGTGTCGGAGAGGGCGCGTGGGCGGATTTTTTCGGACGTCCTGCCTTTACGATGACCCTGGTGGGGCGGCTCGTCGAAGCCACCGGCGCAGCCGTCATCATGTTCGCCGCGGAAAGGCTGCCGAAGGGCCGCGGTTATTCGCTTGATTTCACGCTCGTGAAAGATGATCTGTCCGGGCAACTGGGCGTACGTCGCCTCAACGCCGCGATCGAGCAGTGGGTCCGGCGCTGCCCAGCGCAGTACCTTTGGAGTTATAACCGTTATAAGGCGCCGGCCGGTGCCCCGCCCGCCGATCTAGGCGCGGCTGCGAAAGGCACGCAGGACTGATGTTGACTCGCCTCGCCATTGGCGTTTTCTGGCTGCTGCACTTTCTTCCCCTCGCAATTTTGGCGCGCTTCGGGACGGTTGCCGGTCTCGTATTCATGGCCTTCGGTCGCGAGCGGCGCGAAGTGGCGCGTTCCAATCTGGCGCTGTGTTTTCCCGGATGGGACAAAGCACGACGCGAGGCCGTATTACGGGCGCACTTCCGCGCCATCGGCAGAAGTTTTTTCGAGGCGGGTATCGCCTGGTGGGGTTCCGAAAAGCGCATCCGGCGCCTTGTGCGCATCAAAGGCGAGGAGCACGTACGCGCGCAGGGTAACCGGCACATCATCTTCCTGGTGCCCCATTTCGCCGGCATCGAAATGGAGGGGCTGCGCATGTCGATGGACTACAAGGGCATGGCGGTATACAGCCACCAGAAAAACCGCGTCTTCGACGAATTCCTGGTGCGCGCGCGCAGCCGCTTTCCGGGCACGCGCATGGTGGCGCGACAGGAGGGCGTCAAGACGCTGCTGCGCGGGTTCAAGGACGGTGTGGTCCTGCAGCTTTCGCCCGACCTCGATCTCGGTCCGCGCGACGCGATATTCGTGCCGTTCTTCGGCGTGCAGGCGGCGACCGTCACGGCGCTGTCGCGGCTCGCCCGGCTTGCCGATGCCGTCATCGTGCCGGTGGTGGTGCGCCAGTTGCCCGGCGGCGAAGGCTACGTTCTGAACATGTATCCGGCCTGGGAAAATTATCCCGGCAACAGCGTGGAAGCCGACACGCGCCGCATGAACGCGTTCATCGAAGAGCGGGTCCTGGAAATGCCCGAGCAGTATTACTGGGTGCACAAGCGCTTCAAGACGCGTCCGCAAGGCGAACCGAGGATCTATTGAGATGAACCGATGCGCGTGGAGCGGTTGCGGCGTTTGCGCATTGTGATGCCGGCAGCGCCGCTCGACAGCCGCATCACGCCGTTGGTGGCGTCGGACATTGAACCGCTCGCCGCGCTGGCGCGTGAAATCTGGTACCAGCACTATCCCGGTATCATCGCGGTCAAGCAGATAGAATACATGCTCGCGGAGCGCTATGCTCCCAAGACGATTCGCACCGAAGTC
>JANOGP010000357.1:0-2390 GCA_031406075.1 Betaproteobacteria bacterium | reverse complement strand
GCGGTGCTTTGGCGCTTCGCCACGCCGTACCGCGCGCGAATGTTGGTGTTCGCGCTGGCGCTGCTGGTCGCGGGGGCATGTTTCCTGGTAATCGGCCAGGGACTCAAGCAAGTCATCGACCGCGGTTTCGCAGGTGGCGATACACAGGCGCTCAATCAGGCGCTGTTCTTCCTGCTGGGCGTGATCGTGGTGATGTCGGTTGCGACCTGGGTGCGCTTCTATCTGATTTCATGGTTGGGCGAGCGTGTGATCGCCGACATCCGCCGCGAAGTCTTCGCGCGCCTTCTCAGCCTGTCGCCCGGCTGGTTCGAACAGACGCGCACCGGCGAAGTAATCTCGAGGCTGACCACCGATACCGCGCTGCTGGAACAGGTGGTCGGCACGAGCGTGTCGATGGCGCTTCGCAACGGACTCCTGGGGCTGGGCGCGCTGGCGATGCTGATGCTGACCAGCTGGAAGCTTACGGCACTGGTCCTGCTGATGGTGCCCGTGGTGATCGGGCCGATCGTGATCTTTGGCCGGCGCGTGCGCATGCTCGCCCGGGCCAGCCAGGACCGGGTGGCGGACCTCGGAAGCTACGTGGACGAGGCCCTGCATGAAGTGCGCACGGTGCAGGCCTACGTTCACGAAGACGAGGACCGGCGCCGGTTCGGGAGCCGCGCCGAAGCCGCGTTCGATACTGCGCGCAAACGCATCCGCGTGCGCGCGTCGCTGATTTCCGCGGTAATCGTGCTGGTGTTTACCGGGGTTGGTGTAATTCTTTGGATCGGCGGGCATGACGTCCTGGCTGGCAACGTCACGCCTGGCGAACTCTCGGCCTTCGTTTTTTACGCGGCGATGGTCGCAAGCGCGGCCGGCGCGTTGAGCGAGGTGATCGGCGACCTGCAGCGCGGCGCCGGCGCGGCCGAGCGGCTGATCGAGATTCTCGATACCCGTCCGGAAATAACCGCACCGGCCCAGCCGCTCGCACTGCCGGAGCCGCCGATCGGATCGGTTCAGCTGCAGGCGGTGACTTTTCACTACCCGTCGCGTCCCAACCAGGCGGCGTTACAGGAGTTTTCGCTCGATATCCGGCCGGGAGAGAGTCTCGCGCTGGTTGGCCCTTCCGGAGCGGGCAAGTCCACCGTGTTCCAACTACTGCTGCGCTTTTACGATCCCGAGCACGGAATGGTGCGTGTAGACGGCGTGGACGTGAAGCGTGTCGATCCCCACGAATTGCGCAGACGCATCGCGCTGGTGGCGCAGGAACCAGCCATTTTCGCGGCCAGCGTCGCCGAAAACGTGCGCTACGGCCGGCCGGACGCCTCCGACGTGGATGTCCGGCGCGCCTGCGACGCGGCGTTCGCGACCGAGTTCGTCGAGAAACTGCCGCAGGAATTCGATAGCTGGCTGGGCGAGCGCGGCGTGCGGCTTTCAGGCGGCCAGCGGCAGCGGCTGGCGATTGCCCGCGCTATCCTCTCCGGCCGGCCGATCCTTTTATTGGACGAGGCAACCAGTGCGCTCGATTCCGAGAGCGAGCGCATGGTGCAACTGGCGCTGCAGCGGCTGATGCAGACGCGCACCACGCTGATCATCGCGCACCGGCTGTCCACGGTGAAAAGCGTGAACCGCATCGCGGTGATGGATCAGGGCCGCCTGGCCGGCGTGGGCACGCACGATGAACTGCTGACCGGGAATCCGCTGTACGGTCGTTTGGCAGCGCTGCAATTCGGCGCCTAGCGGTCATTACCCGCTGTCCTGCTAGAATTCTCGGCGTTCCCAATTCCACCGGGCGATAGAAACGATGGCAAGTGCCCTGTTTTCTTCGATTGAGCTGCGCGGCCTGCGGCTTGCCAACCGCATCGTGGTTTCGCCGATGTGCCAATACATGTCCGTCAACGGCTCGGCCAACGACTGGCATCTGATGCATCTCGGGCAATTCGCCATGGGTGCGGGCGGCCTGCTAATCACCGAGGCTACACACGTGTCCGCGGCCGGGCGCATCACCCATCGCTGCCTCGGGCTCTACAGCGAAGAGAACGAGACGACGATCAAACACGCGGTGGATTTCTGCAGGAAATACGGCGTGGCGAAACTCGGCATCCAGCTCGCGCACGCCGGCCGCAAGGGCTCGGCGCACACGCCCTTCGAAGGCGGCAAGCCCCTGGCACCCGACGAAAATGCGTGGACGACGGTGGGCCCTTCGGCTCTGCCGTTCGGTCCCGGCTGGCATGTTCCGCAAGCGCTGACGAAATCCGGCCTGCAGGAAGTGAAGCAGCAGTTCGCGGATGCCGCGCGGCGCGCCGCGCGCATCGGCTTCGATCTCGCAGAACTGCATGGCGGCCATGGCTATCTTCTGCACCAATTCCTGTCGCCGATATCCAATCAGCGCGACGACGAGTACGGCGGCT
>JANOGP010000355.1:0-11592 GCA_031406075.1 Betaproteobacteria bacterium | reverse complement strand
AAAGGTGATTGCGTCCGCGCGTGGAAATGCTATCGCAGCGCCGGACTCCTGCGCAGACGGCGTTCCCGCACGGGTTCCGGCCAGCGCCTTCTCGAGCGCGTAAAAAACGAACTGGTGAATGCCGCGCGAGTCCCGGAAGCGCACCTCGATCTTGGTGGGGTGAACATTCGCATCCACCAGCGCCGGGTCCAAATCCAGAAACAGCACATACGCAGGATGGCGCTCGTGATGAATCACGTCGTGGTAGGCCTGGCGCACCGCGTGCGCCAGCAACTTGTCCCGAACGTAACGGCCGTTGACGAAGAAGTACTGCGCGTCGCGGGCCCCGCGCGAGTAGGTCGGCTGGGCGACCAGGCCGCGCAGACGAAAGCTGCCGGCCTCGACCCGGACCGGGATCGCGGCTTCGCGGAATGCTTCTCCCAGAACGGCATGAATGCGCTCCTCGGCACCGGCCGGATGCAGGTGCGACTGCGCGCGGGCGTTATGCGTGAGCGTAAAGCGCACGTCCGGGCGCGAAAGGGCGATGCGTCTGAACGTTTCTTCGCTGTGGGCGAATTCTGTCGCGGGACTCTTGAGGAATTTGCGCCGGGCAGGGGTATTGAAGTAAAGGTCGCGCACTTCGACCGTGGTGCCGGCCGCGGCGGCGGCGGGCTCGGGTGGGGACAACGAGCCGCCGCTCGCTTCCACCTTCCAGGCATGCGGGCTATCGTTGGTCCGGCTCAGCAGGCTCAAATGGGAAACGGCCGCAATGCTGGCCAGTGCTTCACCGCGGAATCCCAGGCTGGCGACGTGCTCCAGATCCTCGAGCGTAGCGATTTTGCTGGTGGCATGGCGGGCAAGCGCGAGCGGCAGGTCGTCTTTGCCGATGCCGGTGCCATTGTCGTCGACGCGCATTTGCCTGATACCGCCATCGGCAAGTTGCACCGTCACCTCGGAAGCGCCCGAGTCCAGGCTGTTCTCCAGCAACTCCTTGAGCGCGGAGGCGGGCCGGTCGACCACTTCCCCAGCCGCAATTTGGCTGATCAGGAAGTCGGGAAGCAGATGGATGGCGGGCATCGGTGCGAATCTGGAATCGGAGCGATTATAGCCGCAGGCTTCGGCCCGCAGTTCC
Source organism: Betaproteobacteria bacterium (assembly GCA_031406075.1). Lineage (GTDB taxonomy): Bacteria > Pseudomonadota > Gammaproteobacteria > Burkholderiales > JACQAP01 > JACQAP01. The sequence continues at coordinate 10,481 of JANOGP010000355.1, read as the reverse complement.
GGGCAACGTGAAGTCCAGAGTGCACGCCAGCCGGGCGACGGCGGCCGTATGCGGCGCCCGATGGGTGCCTTGCCGCGATGTCCCTCGCCTCGCGTCGGGCCTTTCACTTATAATTGCCCACTTTTGCGACGCCCACCCTGGCCTCCATGACGAGCGCATCGTTCCGCCGGAGGCCAGCTCGACAGGGAGGTTATTCCATTCATGCAGATTGGCATACCGGCGGAAATTCGCTCGGGAGAAACGCGGGTCGCCGCGACCCCGGATACCGTCAGGAAACTTGCCGGCTCCGGCCATCATAAGTTGCTGGTCCAGAGCGGCGCGGGCGCCGGCTGTTCGATACCGGACTCCGAATTCACGGCCGCCGGCGCGGCAATCGTGAACGGCGCGGCCGAGATCTATGGTTCCGACATCGTGCTGAAAGTACGCGGTCCGGAGCCGGGCGAACTCGCCATGCTCAAGTCTGGGGGCATCCTGATCGGGCTGCTCGCGCCTCACAAGAGGGATGAGATCGACGCCGTCGCGCGTACCGGCGTCACTGCGATTGCGATGGAATCGCTGCCGCGGATTTCGCGGGCACAAAGCATGGATGTATTGTCCTCCCAAGCCAACGTCGGCGGCTACAAAGCGGTCTTACTGGCCGCGAATGCGTACCAGCGTCTTATGCCGATGATGATGACCGCTGCCGGCACCATCAAGGCGGCGCGCGTGGTGATCATGGGCGTGGGTGTGGCAGGCCTGCAGGCGATTGCAACCGCCAAGCGCCTGGGCGCGGTGGTGGAAGCCACTGACGTGCGGCCGGAGACCAAGGAGCAGGTCGAGTCGCTGGGCGCCAAATTCGTCGAGATTCCGCTCACCGAGGCCGAGAAGGAACTGGCCAAGGGACAGGGCGGCTATGCACGCGAGATGGGCGATGACTACAAGAAGCGCCAGGCGGCCCTGATTGCGGAACGCATCAAGCAGGCGGACATCGTCATAACCACTGCGTTGATACCCGGCCGTCCGGCGCCGGTGCTGGTCACCGAGGATATGGTCAAGGCCATGAAGCCGGGCTCGGTGATCGTGGACATGGCGGTGGAGCAGGGCGGCAACTGCCCGCTATCGGAACTGGACAAGATCGTGGTCAAACACGGCGTGCAAATCATCGGCATCGCCAATTTGCCGGCGCTGGTGCCTGCGGATGCCAGCGCGCTGTACGCGCGCAACCTGCTCAACTTCCTCAACCTGTTGCTGGACCCCAAGACCGGGCAGCTGAATCTGAACCGGGAGGACGAGATCATCGCCGGTTCGCTGGTATGCATCGGCGGGCAGGCGATCAAGAAGGCGTGAGGCGCGAGGCGTGAGGCGTGAGGCGAGATGCAATAGGACCTTACGCCACGCCCAGTACTCCACGCTCTTCAATTTCTGGAGGCAAGAAAATGGAAGCTGTTGATCCGATTGTCAGCCATCTGACCGTGTTCGTGCTTGCCATCATTGTCGGCTATCACGTGGTGTGGACAGTGACTCCGGCGCTGCACACGCCGCTGATGTCCGTGACCAATGCCATCTCGGGCATCATCATCGTCGGCGCCATGCTCGCCGCGGGCCCGCAGCCGATCGACTGGGGCACCGTTCTCGGCTTCGTCGCGGTGGTGCTCGCGAGCATCAACGTGTTCGGCGGATTCCTGGTGACCCAACGCATGCTCGAGATGTTCAAGAAGAAAGACAAGCGAACTTAAGCGCGCTTGCGGCGCACATTGATGCGCCATGGTTGCGTTGCGACGCAGCCACAAAAAATGACCGGAAACGAATCCGTCTCGGAGAACTGAATGTCTGCAAATCAAGTGGCGCTGGCATACCTGGTCGCGTCGGTGTTTTTCGTCCTGTCCCTCAAGGGGCTGTCTTCGCCGCTGACAGCGCGCAGGGGAAATCTGTTCGGCATCTTCGGCATGGTGATCGCCGTGCTCACCACGCTGTCGGTCACGCGGAACTGGATGCTGATCGTGCTCGGCATTGCGGTCGGCGGCACGGTCGGCGCGGTCATTGCTCGGCGCATCCAGATGACCGCGATGCCGGAGCTGGTGGCGGCGATGCACTCGCTGGTCGGACTGGCGGCAGTGCTCATCGCCATCGCCGCGGTCAATAATCCCGGCGCATATGGAATCCTGACTGCGGACGGCATCATTCCGCGCGGAAACCGGCTGGAGCTTTTCATTGGCACTTTCGTCGGTGCCATCACCTTCAGCGGCTCGGTGATCGCCTTCGGCAAGCTTTCCGGCAGGATCCGCAGCGCTCCGATGGTGTTCGGCGGACAGCACTGGCTAAATCTTGCGCTGGCGATCGTCATGATCGCTTTCGGCGTAGCCTTCATGTTCAATGATAGCTGGACGCCGTTCGCGATCATGACCGCGATCGCGTTCGTACTCGGCCTGCTGATCATCATTCCGATCGGTGGGGCAGACATGCCGGTGGTGATCTCGATGCTGAACAGCTATTCCGGCTGGGCGGCGGCCGGCATCGGCTTCTCGCTCAACAACCCGATGCTGATCATTTCCGGCTCGCTGGTGGGAAGCTCCGGGGCGATCCTGTCCTACATCATGTGCAAGGCGATGAATCGCTCGTTCTTCAACGTGATTCTGGGCGGCTTCGGCGGCGGCGATGCTGCGGCAGCGACCGGTGATGCGGTGCAGAAGAATCATCGAAGCGGCAGCCCGGACGACGCCGCCTTCCTGTTGGGCAACGCCGAGTCGGTCGTCATCGTCCCGGGTTACGGACTGGCGGTGGCGCGCGCCCAGCATTCGGTGAAAGAAATGGCGGAAAAGCTGCACGAAAAGGGCATAAAAGTCCGCTTTGCCATTCACCCGGTTGCCGGACGCATGCCCGGACACATGAACGTGCTGCTGGCGGAAGCGGAGATTCCCTACGACCAGGTGTTCGAGATGGAGGCGATCAACAACGAATTCCCGACCACCGACGTGGTACTGGTCCTGGGCGCCAATGACGTAGTCAATCCGGCGGCCAACGTACCAGGCAGCCCGATATACGGAATGCCCATTCTGGAAGTGCACAAGGCGCGAACGGTGCTGGTGGTCAAACGCAGCATGGCGGCGGGCTACGCCGGTCTCGACAACGATCTTTTCTACATGGACAAGACCATGATGGTATTCGGAGACGCCAAGAAGGTCGTGGAGGACATCGTCAAGGCGATTTGACCCTGTCCGGCCGCCAATTCGCGTCTGAATTCACGGCGAGAATCGGCGCCACGCGGTATTACGAGTCTTTGCCGTGGGGTAGGCGACCGTCAAGGTCCCGCGCCTTGCCTGATGCCGATCTCGCGGAGTATTTCGATCGATGAGGGATTGTTGGCAATTGGATATGCGGCCAGTCTTTCAGGATTCACAAGTAATCCCACCAATCAGCGGAACAGGACACTGGACGCGCGCGCCTTCAGGCCTAATAATTAGCTTAATTAGCTGAAACAACGGAGCTTCTCGGAGATAATCCTGGTTGTTCTTGCCGCATCGCCGTTCACGGTTCCTCGGTCGATGTATGGTCGATAGTCCTTTGTTGTATTTCCTCATTCCCGGGGACTGAGAAAGAACAAGATGGACACGAAGACGATTTACTCCAAGACCGGCAAAGGGGTTCTGGAGATCAAGAACAAAACCGGCAAACTCGCCAGGGACCTGATCAAGGTCCTGGCGTTGATTGACGGCAAGTCCAACGTTGCGGAACTCATCGCCAAGTCCAGGACCAGCGATGCCGACATGGATCGCTCGTTGTCGCAATTATCCATTGGCGGTTACATCAAGGAGTTTTCCAATACCTCGGGCACCGCGCCCAGCGCCCCATCGGAGGGCTCGTACGTCGACGATCTCGACTTCACCTCCTCGCTTGCTCCCGGCAAGAATCCCTACCAGTCAGCGCAAACCGAATTCCGCCAGCGCGAGTCAGCCGATCGTGTCAAGGCGGAACAGGAAGCCAAAAAGAAACGCGAGGAAGAGGATCGGCTTAAAAAGGACCAGGCGCTGCGCCAGGGCCGCGACGAAGCGGCGCGGCTTGGCAAGGTCGAGGCCGAGCGTAAAGCCAAGGAAGCCGCGGCTTTCAAATTGCGCGAGGAAACGGAGCGCAAAGCCAAGATTGAAGACGCGGCGATGGCGCAAACGCAACGGGACATGGCAAAGATCCTTGAAGCCGAGCGCAAGGCACTGGAACAGACCGACCGCAAGAAACAGCAGGAGACGGAACGCGAGGCAGGAGAGAACGCCGAGCGGCGCAATCGCGAGGACGCGGATCGCCGGCGCCGCGATGGCGAAGAACTCTACAAGCGCGAGGAGGACGAACGCCGCCGCCGCGAAGAAGAGGAACGCAAGCGCTAGGAGGACGAAGAACGCAAGCGCATGGAGGAAGAGGAACGCAAGCGCTGGGAGGAAGAAGATCGCAAGCGCAGGGAGGAAGAGGAACAACGCCGCAAGCGCGAAGAGGAAGAGGAACGCAAGCGCAAGGAGGAAGAAGAGCGCAAGCGCAAGGAGGAAGAGGAACTGCGCCGCAAGCGCGAAGAGGAAGATCGCCGTCGCGCGGATGAAGACCAGCGGCAACGCGAAGAAGAGGAAAATCGCCGCCGCCGCGAGCAAGAAGCTCCGCGCGAGCGGGAGAAAGAGGATCGCCGGCAACGGGAAGAAGAGGAGGCGCGCCGTCGGCAGGAAGAGGGTGCACATCGCGATCGCGAAGCTGCGGACCGGCGCCGGCGTGAGGACGACGAGCGTGCGCGCAGCGAGGCGGCTGCGAAAAGCGATCTTCCGGAATTCGACCTCTCCGGTCTGAAATCGATGGAAAGCCAGATTGCTTCCGAATTTGAGAAGCAGCAGGAAGAATTGCGCCGCCGCGACGAAGAGGAAGAGCGGCGTGACCGCGAACAGGAAAACTCGCGTCGCGAAGTGGAGCGCGCCGAGCGCGAGGAGGAGGCGAGGCTTGAGGCGCAACGGCGCGAAGCCGAAGACCTTGAGCGGCGAGAGCGCATGGAGCGCGAGCGCCAGGACCGGGAGGATCGCGAGCGCAAGCGCCAGGAGGAGAAAGAACACCGGATCAAGGAGCAGGAAGAACGCAGGGTCAAGGCCGAGCTGGAGCGCAGTCGCCAGGAAGAGGCGAAAGTCGAATCCGGCCGCAAGGCTCGCGAGGAAGAGTTGTCGAAACGGCGCAAGGAGCAGGAGGAGCGCGACCGCAAGCGCGCCGAGGTCAAATCCCTTAAAAGGCAGAAGGCGATACGGACACCCCTGGAGCGCTTCAGGCCGGCCATCATTGGCCTCGTTGTCGTCATTGCACTGGTAGTCGGTGGTGTTCAGTTGATACCGATGAATATCTATATTCCGTCGATCGAGAAACTGGCTTCCAACCACATCGGGGAACCTGTCACCATCGGCTCGATACGCATCTCGGTACTGAGTGGATTCTCGATGAGCCTCGACAATGTAAACCTCGGCATCACGCAGGACGTCAAGATGGAAAAGGTCGAGCTGTCGTTGGATATTGCATCGCTGTTCGGCGACGTAAGGGTCGTCAGAAACATCAAGGTCGAGTCGTTGAGCGTGGCCCACGAGGTGCTGGCGCGCTTGCCGAAGTGGATGGACGCGGCGGTTGCAGACAGGAACGTACAGGTCAAGCGTGTGGTGCTTAAGGGCGTGAAGCTGGAATCCCGGACGGTGACGGTGCCAAATTTCGACGCGGAGTTCGACCTTTCTCCGGAAGGCGTCATCCAGAAGGTGGCACTGGAGGCCGCCGACGGCAAGCTTTCCGTGCAAATTACGCCGCGCGGGGAAGAATTCGAGATCGCCGTGACGGCCGGCACGGGCTGGGTTCCACCGATCGGCCCGCAGATCGAGTTCACCGATTTCTCGGCCAGGGCGGTGGCCTCACGCAATCAGATCCGGGTCGACGAGTTCCGGGCTCTTCTATACGGTGGCGCGGCGAAGGGTTCGGCACTGATCAGCTGGGGCGGGCCGTGGTCGATCGAGGGCCAGTTAAGTTCAGAGCGCATCGCGTTGAAGGAATTGATGCCGTTGTTCACACGGGATGTGAAGTCAACAGGGCAACTGGAATCCGCGCTGCACTTCTCGATGGCGGCTGCAGACCTTGCCACTCTGTTCGACACGCCACGGATTGACGGAACATTTGCCATCAGAAAGGGAGACCTGGACGGTGTCGACCTGGTGCGCGCACTGCAGATGGGAGGGAGGCAGAACGTGCAGGGCGGAACAACCCGGTTCGAGGAAATTTCCGGTGCCGCCAGCGTTGCCGGTGGCCGCTACCAGTATCGCAATCTCAAACTCGGCGCCGGACTGCTGTCGGCAACCGGCGGCTTCGATATATTGCCGAACAAGGAAGTTAACGGGCGCATTTTCGTCGAGTTGAAGTCGCAGGCGGCGCAGATCCGCGGCAACTTCATCGTCGACGGCAACCTCAAGGCCGTGATTCTCAAGCCCAATTAAACGGGCTCAGAGCGCGTCGACCGGCGTGTCGATGTCACGCAGGATGCCGGGATCGTCGCAGTCGATGATTTCGACGTCCTGAGCGTGGCGCCTGACCACCGATCGCGCGCCTTCGTCTCCTTTCAGATCGAGCAATTCGGCGCGGTAGCGGCTGCCGAAACCGACCGGGTTGCCGCCTTGCCCGTGGTGGGCGGGCACGACGATGCCGCCGGACTGTGCGACCTGTCCGGCGACTGTGCTTATCGTCGCCGGCGCGACGAAGGGCATATCTCCCAGCGCAATCACCCAGGCTCCGGCATTCATGCTGGCACGAACCGCGCAGGCGAGGCTGCGCGCCATTCCCATGTGTGCGTCTTCGCAGTTCATTACGACAATGCCCTCGTTCTCCAGCATTTTCGACAGTTCATCGTCCCCGGCGCGAACCACTGCGACGACGTCGGGCAGCGCTTTTCTAAGATTGCGCAGGGATGCCACACCGATCGGCGTGCCGTCGCGAAGACGATGCAGCAGCTTGCCGCCGCCGAAGCGGCTACCGCTGCCCGCAGCAAGGAGGATTCCGGTGACCGTCAAGGATGAAGGATGAAGGCGAAAGGATGAAGGCGGAGGGGCAAGGATGAGGGATGAAGGATGAAGGATGAAGTGAGAAGCGATTGGTCGGTGCGAGATCAGGCGGAATCCATGGTTTGTTTTTTGACTTTCCTTCCGCCTTCATCCTTCATCCTTGCTCTCAGTTTTGCGCCAGCTTGGAGCGGGCCACTGGCGGATTCGCGGCGAAGTATTTGCGTATGCCCACCAGTATCGCCTGCGCCATCTTGTCCTGGTACTTTTCGTCCTTGAGTTTTCTTTCCTCGTCGGGGTTGGTGAGGAAAGCGGTCTCGACCAGGATGGAGGGAATGTCGGGGGCCTTGAGCACGGCAAAGCCGGCCTGCTCGACGCGCTCTCTGTGCAGGTCGTTGATTCCGCCGATCTCGCCCAGCACCGCTTTGGCGAGTTTCAGGCTGTCATTGATGGTGGCGGTCTGCGATAGATCGAGCAGCACCTGCTTCAGGGTCGGGTCGTCGACGTCGATATTGACGCCGCCAATCAGGTCGGCCTCGTTTTCCTTCTTGGCCAGCCAGCCGGCGGCTGCCGAGGTCGCGCCGCGCTCCGACAGTGCGAACACCGAAGAGCCGCGAGCGTGGGATTTGATGAAGGCATCGGCATGGATCGAGACGAACAGGGCTGCCTGGACCTTGCGCGCCTTGACGACGCGGTTGGCGAGCGGAATGTAGTAGTCGCCGTCACGAATCAACACGCCGCGCATGTTCGGCTCGTCGTCTAGGAGTACCTTCAGTTTCTTCGCGATTGCCAGGGTGACGTGCTTCTCGTAAGTGCCGCTGCGGCCCTTTGCGCCCGGATCCTCGCCGCCGTGTCCGGCGTCGACGGCGACCGTGACCAGGCGCAGTACCTCCGCCGCCGGTTTTTTGGCCCCCGGCGCGGAGCCCGCCCGCGCTGCGCCGCTTGAAGACTGGTCCGGCTGCGCGGTCGGCGGCGGGAGGGCTTTCTTCTCGAGCAAGGCGAGGATGGGGTCCACAGGTTCGACCGGATAAACGTCCAACACCAGCCGATGGCCATAGTCCCCGACCGGCTTGAGTGTGAAGACCTGCGGCTTGACCTGTGCCTTCAGGTCCAGCACCAGACGAATGACGCCGGGCTTGAAGCGGCCGATCCGCAGCCCGCTTACGTAGGGATCGTCCGGAGAAATTTTGGTGGAAAGCACATCGAGAGCGGTGCTCGATTCCACGTTTTCGAGGTCGAGCACCAGGCGGTCCGGACTGGAGATGGTGAAGACGTTGTGCGCGATCGGCGCTCCCGATTCCAGCGTGATGCGCGTGTATTCCTGCGCCGGCCATATGCGCGCGGAACTTACCTGCGTGGCGGCATGCGCCCCGGAATTTGCTGCCAGACAAGCGGCCAGAACTGTCGCGAGCCAGACAACGTGGCGATGGAATCGCTGCCGCCCGCAGTTCCCAATCCGGCCAGCGTTGAAATGCTCTAGGTTGCGATCCGTGCCAGACAAATTTTTCCCAGCTCCGTTTGTGCGGCGATACGCACACGCCGTCCGCCGCGCTCTTCCATAAGCGAAATGCTCAGGTCCGCGATTGGCAGCAGATCCTGCGCCCGTTCGGGCCATTCGATCAGGCAGACGTTGCGGGAATCGAAGTCGTCCCGGAAGCCTGCCTCCAACAATTCATGTGAATTTCTGAATCTATATAAATCAAAGTGATATAAGTCTAACCTAATAAGTTTGTAATGTTCAACCAGTGTGTAAGTCGGACTTTTCACTTTTCCCTCGTACCCCAGCCCACGCAGGATTCCGCGCGCCAGCGTGGTTTTCCCGCTGCCCAGTTCGCCAGAGAGCCCGACGACCAATCCGGGCTGCAGCAGCGGTGCCAGTTTTTCTCCGAAACCAAGGGTGGCCGCCTCGTCGGGCAGGTACGCCGAAAGCTCAACGGCAGCGTTGTTCAAGCGGTTGACCTCTTCGCCCTGGCCTGCGGTTTTGAACCGGCGGCCTTCAGGGCCAGATCAATGAATACGCGCAGTGCCGGCAGTTCATCACCGCGCCGCCAGCCGAGATGGATTTCGGTCAGCGGGCTTACCTCCCTGAGCACTTTGTAGGTGACGCCGGTACGACGCAAGTTGGTCAGCGAGGCCGGAATGAGCGCCACCCCAAGTTCGGCGGATACCAGACTGACTATCGTCTGCATCTGGATCGCTTCCTGTTCAACGCGCGGGCTGAACCCGGCAGCTCTGCAGAAGCTCACCACGTCGTCGTACAGTCCCGGTGCCATCGGGCGAGGGAACAGGATGAAAGGTGCGTCCTTCAGATTGGCCAGCGCCAGCTTGCCGGGACGTTGCGCCAGCGGATGGCGATCCGGCAGCGCCGCGATCAGCGGCTCGCGCACGATGCAGACCGACTGCAGCGCCGGTTCGTCGATCGGCGGCAGCAGGAAGCCCACGTCGATGCGACCGCCGAGCAGATCGCGGATCTGGGCGTCGGTGGTGGATTCGCGCAGGGTCAGGTTCACCAGGGGAAATCGTTGGCGGAATTCGCGCAAAACGACCGGCAGGACGTTGTAATCCGCGACGCTGATGAATCCGATCGCGAGTTCGCCGATCTCGCCGCGGCCGGCGCGCCGCGTCATCAGCACCGCCTGCTCGAGCCGTGCCAGGATCTGACGGGCTTCCTGCAGAAATGCGTGCCCGGCCTGCGTCAGCGAAACGTGCCTCTGGGTGCGATGGAGCAGCGTTACGCCCAGTTCCTCCTCGAGAGAACGAATCTGCATCGACAATGGCGGCTGCGAGATATGCAGTTTCTCCGCAGCCCGGCCGAAGTGCAGTTCCTCGGCGACCGTGACAAAGTAGCGCAGGTGACGCAGTTCCATTTGATTCGTAATTAGTATCAAAAGTCCTCAAATAATATATTAGACACCTGTTGACGGCGCGTCCAAACTTGCGGGCTTCTTCCGTGCAATGGCCGCAGCACTGGCGCAGGGCATGGCAATCCACAAGCCGTATACGACAGCAAGGGGGAGAACATGGCAGATAACTGGCGCAGCAAACTGATCACCGCGGGTGTGGCCCGCTCGCCCAACCGCGCGATGCTTCGCGCCGTCGATTTCAAGGACGGCGATTTCGAAAAACCGATCGTCGGCGTTGCCAACGGGTACTCCAACATGAACCCCTGCAATGCCGGCATCCAGCCTCTGGTCGATCGCGCCATGCGGGCGTTGCGAGAGGCCGGAGCCATGCCGCAGGTGTTCGGCACGCCCACCGTCACCGACGGCATAGGCATGGGCACCGACGGCATGAAGTATTCGCTGGTGTCGCGCGAGGTGATCGCCGACGCCATCGAAACCGCGGTCAACGGACAGATGATGGACGGCGCCCTTGTGATCGGCGCCTGCGACAAGAACATGCCCGGCGGAATGATGGCAATGGCGCGCATGAACGTGCCGGCAATTTACGTCTACGGCGGCA
>JANOGP010000226.1:0-18711 GCA_031406075.1 Betaproteobacteria bacterium | reverse complement strand
GTATCTGACGATCACCGGCCGTTTGAAGGAGATCATCAATCGCGGCGGGGAAAAGATCTCGCCGCGCGAAGTGGACGAGGTGCTCATGGATCACCCGGCGGTTCAGCAGTGCGTCACGTTTGCCGTTCCGCACGACAAGCTCGGCGAAGACGTTGCCGCGGCCGTAGTGCTGCGCGAGGGCGTGCACGCCAGCGAGAAGGATCTGCGGGAGTTCGCCGCGAAGCGCGTGGCGGACTTCAAGGTTCCGCGCAAGATCCTCATCGTTGCCGAGATTCCCAAGGGCGCGACCGGAAAGCTGCAGCGCATCGGACTCGCGCAGAAGCTGGGGCTGGCGCCGGAAAAGGCGGGCTAGCACGGGACATGACGTTCTGGTTCAGTCTCACGGTGGCTGGTTTTGTATTTCCTTGTGTACCTTTGCGCACCCCTCAAGGGGGTATAGAAAAGAATTCTGTATGCTGCGTGCTGCGAAACCCCATCAACGTCTTAATTTTACTTCGCGTACCTTTGCGGCCATTGCGTTGAACGCGTTTGATCCGGGCTTCTTTGCGTACCTTTGCGTTCTTTGCGTCTTTGCGGTGAGGTTTAGGCCTTATACATACAGTTTAGTGCGCCTTTTCCCAATTGGGACCAGCACCAAGATCTACCACAAGCGGCACATCGAGCTTCGCCACGTTTCCCATCAGCTTCGGCAGTTCTTTTTTCACCGTATCGAGTTCGCCCTGCGGCACTTCGAGCACCAATTCGTCGTGCACCTGCATGATGAGACGGCTCCTGATCTGCGATGTCGCGATCCAGTTATGCACGGCGATCATCGCCAGTTTGATAAGGTCGGCGGCGGTGCCTTGCATCGGCGCGTTGATCGCCGCGCGTTCGGCGCCCTGGCGGCGCGCGCCATTGCCGCTCTTGATCTCCGGCAGGTACAACCGGCGGCCGAACACCGTCTCGACGTAGCCGAGATTGCGCGCTGTCTCACGGGTGCGTTCCATGTATTCCTTCACGCCCGGGTAGCGCTGGAAGTAGCGCTCCATGTACTGCTGCGCGGCGCTGCGTTCGATGCCGAGCTGCGAAGCCAGCCCGAACGCGGACATGCCATAGATCAACCCGAAATTGATCACCTTCGCGTAGCGGCGCTGCTCGCTGGTCACCGCCGCCGAGCCGACGCCGAAGATCTCCGACGCGGTGTGGCGATGCACGTCCTCGCCGGCGGCGAACGCCCTGAGCAGGCTCTGGTCCTGAGACAGGTGCGCCATGATGCGAAGCTCGATCTGCGAATAATCGGCCGACACTATCACCGATCCCGGCGGCGCGATGAAGGCCTCGCGGATGCGGCGGCCTTCCGCGGTGCGTACCGGTATGTTCTGCAGGTTCGGATCGTTGCTCGCCAGCCGCCCGGTTACCGCCACCGCCTGCGCGTAATTGGTATGCACCCGCCCTGTCGCCGGGTTCACCATCTTCGGCAGCTTGTCGGTATACGTGGACTTGAGTTTGGCGAGCCCCCGGTACTCCAGGATCAGCTTCGGCAGCGGATGATCGAGCGCGAGTTCCTGCAAGACATCCTCGTCCGTGGAAGGCTGGCCGCCGGGCGTCTTCTTTTTCACCGGCAGCCCCTTGCGCTCGAAAAGGATTTCCTGGAGCTGCTTCGGTGAGTTCAGATTGAACGGCTGCCCGGCCTCCTGGTGCACCCTGTTTTCCAGGCCGATCATTTTCTCTCCCAGTTCGCGGCTCTGCTGCTCGAGCAGCGCGGAGTCGAGCAGTACGCCCTGGCGTTCCGTTGCGAACAGGACTTCCATCAAAGGCATTTCAATACTGCGGTAGACCCGGCCCAGATTCTCGTCGCGCTCGACCTGCGGATAAAGCGCCTGGTGCAGTTGCAGCGTCACATCCGCGTCTTCGCCCGAGTATTCGGTGGCGCGTTCCACGTCGACCTGTTCGAAGGGAATGCGGCTCGCGCCCTTGCCGGTGACCTCGTCGTAGCTGATGGTCTTGACCCCCAGATGCCGGGCGGCGAGGCTGTCCATATCGTGCGACTGGTGGCTTTCCAGCACGTAGGACTGCAGCAACGTGTCGTGCTCGATCCCGGAAAGCAACACGCCGTGATTGGCGAACACGTGCTTGTCGTACTTCAGGTTCTGACCGACCTTTCTGTGCTTCGGACTCAGCATCCAGTCCTTCATCACCGCCAGCACGCGGTCGCGCGCGAGTTGATCCGGTGCGCCGGCGTAGTTGTGGCCGACCGGTATGTACGCGGCGTGATGGGGCTCGACCGAAAGCGAAATCCCGACCAGTTGCGCGGTCATCGGATCGAGTCCGGTAGTTTCGGTGTCGATGGAGACCAGCGGCGCGTTCGAAATCCTGTCCAGCCATGCGGCAAGCGCGGAGTCCGTCAGAATGGTTTCGTAATTGCGCGCGGCGCGGGCGCTAGGCACGAGGGGTGAGGAGATCGAGGTCTGAGGTGCGAGGTCTGAGGTTCGAGTGGAATTCAAGCTATCGCTTTGATCTCGCCCCTCGTCCCTCGTCCCTCGTCCCTCGAGTTCACGCTTCCAGCTCTTGAATTCGAGTCGATCGAAGAGTTCTGAAAGTTTTGCCGCGTCCTGCGGCTGCGGCGTGAGATCGTCGAGCCTGAGCGGCAGTTCGACGTCGCACTTGATGGTGAGGAGTTTTTTTGCCTGCGGCAGCCAGTCCAACGCCTTGCGGAGATTCTCGCCGACTACCCCTGAGATTTCGTCCGCGTGCGCGACCACCTGGTCCAGCGTGCCATACTGCTTCAGCCATTTCACCGCGGTCTTGGGCCCGACCTTCTGCACCCCCGGCACGTTATCCACGCTGTCACCGATCAGCGTGAGATAGTCCACGATCTGCTCCGGCTTGACGCCGAACTTCTTCTCGACGCCTGCTTCGTCGAGGTTCTCGTTGGACATGGTGTTCACCAACCTGACCGCAGGGTTGACCAGCTGGGTGATGTCCTTGTCGCCGGTGGATATGACGGTGTGCACGCCATTGGCCTCGGCCTGCTTTGCCAGCGTGCCGATGACGTCGTCGGCTTCGACGCCCTCGACCATCAGCAGCGGCCAGCCCATGGCACGGATGCTGTCGTGCAGCGGTTCGATCTGTTTCACCAGATCGTCCGGCATCGGCGGCCGATTGGCCTTGTACTGCGGATACCAGTCGTCGCGGAAGGTCTTTCCTTTTGCGTCGAATACGCAAGCTATATAATCCGGCGACGTTTCCTTGCGCAGCTTTTGCAGCATGCCGAGCACGCCCTTGACGGCGCCGGTCGGTTCGTTGTTCCTGTTGCGCAGGTCGGGAAGCGCGTGGAATGCGCGGTACAGGTAGGAAGAACCGTCGACCAGCAAAAGCGTTTTCATCGATGATCAGCGCGGAAAATCCAGCATGAGCGAAAAGCAGAAGGTTCCGGTACCGCTTGCCCCCGAGCTCGTCGAGAAGGCGTGGTCGGCGCGCGAATCCTGGCGGGTGTTCGGAATTATGGCAGAATTCGTCGAGGCCACAGAGCGCCTGGCCAACGTCCGGCCCGCGGTCAGTCTGTTCGGCAGCGCGCGGGTCGCTGCCGACCATCCTTACTACCGCCTCACCGAGGATATCGCGCGCCAGTTGTCGGACGCCGGCTTCAGCGTCATCTCCGGCGGCGGCCCGGGGGCGATGGAGGCCGCCAACAAGGGCGCATTCTTCGGCCGTTCGCTCTCGGTCGGGCTCAACATCCAGTTGCCGCACGAGCAGATCTCCAACCAGTACCAGGACGTCAGCCAGACCTTCCGCCACTTTTTTGCGCGCAAGGTCATGTTCGTGAAATTCGCGTCCGCGTACGTGGTGGTGCCGGGCGGTTTCGGGACCATGGACGAACTCATGGAGGCGCTGACGCTGGTGCAGACGCAGAAGATCCGGCGCATTCCGATCATCCTGGTGCAGAAATCCTACTGGCGCGGGCTAATCGACTGGATGCGGGATCGCATGGTAAGCGAAGGCATGATCGACGCGGCCGACATGGACCTGATCAAGCTGATCGACGAACCCAGACAAGTGGTCGAGGCGATATTCAGCCATTACGAGAAGCGCGGCTTCGAACCTTCGGCGGCCGAGCGCGAAGCGCAACTGAATCTGTAGCCCGGTCATGTCCGTCTTCACCACCGTTACGCCGGAACAGCTCTCGGCCTGGCTCCGCAATTTCTCGATCGGCGTGCTCACCGATCTGCAGGGAATTCTGTCCGGAATCGAGAACACCAATTATTTCGTCACCACCACGCACGGCAAGTTCGTGCTGACCCTGTTCGAGAAGCTTACCCGCGAGGAACTGCCGTTTTATCTGAACCTGATGGCGCATCTTTCCAGCCACGGCCTGCCCTGCCCGAAGCCGATCGCCAATCTGCAAAACGAATTGCTGGGCGAGTGCAACGGCAAACCAGCGGCCATCGTCACCTTCCTCGAAGGCCAACCGGTCAACGAACCGACGCCCGAACGATGCGCGCGCGTCGGCGAAGTGCTCGCGGACATGCATCTCGCAGGCCGGACCTTCAAGGGCCATCTCGACAATTTGCGCGGCGAGAAGTGGTGGACCGCCTGCGCGCCGGAGATCTATCCTTTTCTCACTGCCGAGGACGCGGAACTGCTCGAGTCCGAAATCCACTTTCAGGCGCAGCAGGTGCGCAAGGACCTGCCGCGCGGCGTGGTCCATGCCGACCTGTTCCGCGACAACGTGCTGTTCGACGGCGACCACGTCGGCGGCTTCATCGATTTCTACTTTGCCTCCGTGGATTGTTTTGTCTACGACGTGGGGATCACGGTCAACGACTGGTGCACCAGCGCGGATGCCACGCTCGATCCGGCACGCACCCAGGCGCTGTTGAAGGCGTACACCTCGGTGCGGCCGTTTACCGATCAGGAGCGCGATGCCTGGCCGTGGATGCTGCGCGCGGGCGCTCTGCGGTTCTGGGTATCGCGGCTTTACGATTTCCACCTGCCGCGACCGGGTGAACTGACCCACGCCCACGATCCGGAACGTTTCCGCCGCATTCTGCTCAATCACCGCAAAGGCGCGGACCGGCCGCAGCGGCTGACCGTATAAACCCGGGGCGATGGTCATTAAGATTCGAAGCGTCGCGCCCGGACGCGGCTGGCAGTGGATCGTCGCGGCTTTCCAGTTGTTCCGCATGAATCCGCTGACCTGGGTTGTGCTCAACATGGCGCTGATGCTGATCGGCGCCGGGCTGAGCCTGTTGCCGGTAATCGGCGCCTACGTGCTGTACCTCCTCACCCCGCTATTCCTGGGCGGGATCATGACGGCCGCGAAGGACCTCGAGGCCGGACGTGAAATCGAGATCCCGCACCTGTTCCGCGGTTTTCGCCAGAATGCCGCGCATCTGGTGACTGTCGGCGGGGTGTACCTGGTGGGACAGGTGGTCATCTCCGGCGTGATGCTGACCATCGGCGGCCCGGAGTTCCAGGAAGCGATGAAGTCGGGGATCGGCGCGTTCGATGCTTCGGCGCTCACGCCCGAAGGCGCAAGGCGGCTGTTGCAGGCGATGCTGCTGGGAACGGTGTTGTTCGTGCCGCTGGCGATGGCGGTTTGGTTCGCGCCGGCGCTGGTGATCCTCGATGACCAGACCGGTTTCCGGGCATTGTGGATCAGCTTGTTCGCGTGCGTTCGCAATGCCGTGCCGCTGCTGCTCTACAGCATCGTGAGTTCCGTCCTGCTCGTGTTCGCCGTGGTCCCATTCGGGCTCGGGTTGATCCTGTGGATCCCGGTCATGCTGCTGACGATTTACACCAGCTATCGCGACGTGTTCGAATCGGGCGCGCCCGCCGCCTGAGTCTGTGCCAGCTTACGCAGGGACCAGCTTGGCGTAGTCGAGCGCGAGCCATTTGAGTCCCGCGTCGCGGAAATTGACCTGGACCCGCGCGTCCGAGCCGCGGCCTTCGGCGTTGACGATCACCCCGGCGCCGAATTTCGGGTGAAGCACGTTCTGACCGATGCGCCAGCCTGATGCGCCGGTCTCGAGTTTCGGGGCCTTGGTTCCGGAACTGCCGTCATATCCTTTGGAAGCGACGAAGCCCGATAACTTTGTGGTGTTGATTCGTTTCAGCAACTCCTCGGGGATCTCTTCGAAAAAGCGCGAGGACACGTTGTAGCGGGTCTGGCCGTGCAGCATGCGCGTCTGCGCATGGGTGAGATAAAGCCTGCGGCGCGCGCGGGTGAGGGCGACGTACATCAGCCGCCGTTCTTCTTCCAGTCCGTCCTGCACCGACAGACTGTTGTCGTGCGGGAACAGGCCTTCCTCCAGACCGCTGATGAATACCGCGTGAAACTCAAGGCCCTTGGCCGAGTGCACGGTCATGAGTTGCAATGCGTCCGCGCCCTCGCCCGCCTGGTGCTCTCCCGCTTCGAGCGCCGCGTGCGCCAGAAAAGCGTTCAGAGGGTCCAGCCCTTCCGAGCGGATTTCGCCTTCCGCGCTGATCAATGTGATCGGGCCATCCTGGCCGACGAACGCCGCCGCCGCGTTGGTCAGTTCGTTGAGGTTCTCGATCCGGTCCGCGCCCTCCTTTTCGGTCTGGTAGTGCGCGATCAGACCGCTGGTGGCAACCACGTGATCGACGATCTCGGACAGCGGCAGGTTTTCGCACGCTTTGCGCATCGCCTCGATCAACTGGATGAAGGCCGCGATGCTGGTACCGGCCTTGCCGCCGAGCGTGGTGGCGCATGCCGCCTGCCACAACGGGATGCCGCGCCCAGCGGCGGCCTCCTGCAATTGTTCGAGGCTGCGGTTGCCGATGCCGCGGGTGGGAAAGTTGACCACCCGCAGGAAAGCGCCGTCATCGCCGGGGTTCGCGGTCAGGCGCAGGTAAGCGAGCGCATGCTTGATTTCCTGGCGCTCGAAAAAGCGCAGTCCCCCGTATACGCGATAGGAAATCCCGGCATTGAACAACGCATGCTCGAGCACGCGGGACTGCGCGTTCGAGCGGTACAGCAGCGCCATGGCGGACAGCGCCACGCCGTCGCGGTGAAGCTGACGCACCTCGTCGACGATGTAGGTGGCTTCCTCGATGTCGGTCATGGCCTCGTACGCCCGCAGCGGTTCGCCGCCGCCTTCCGAGGTCCACAGATTCTTGCCCAGCCGGGTGCGGTTGTGGCGGATCAGCGCGTTGGCCGCGTCGAGGATGTTGCCGTGGCTGCGGTAATTCTGCTCGAGCTTGATGACCTTCTCGATGCGGAAGTCCTTTTCCAGATCGAGCATGTTGCCGGCGTGCGCTCCACGAAACGCGTAGATCGACTGATCGTCGTCGCCGACGGCGAATATGGTGTTGTCCGGGCCGGCGAGCAGCTTCAGCCACTGGTACTGGAGCCGGTTGGTGTCCTGGAACTCGTCCACCAGGATGTGCTTGAAGCGCCCGCGGTAATGCTCCCGCAGCAGCTCATTCCTGCCCAGCAATTCGTAGCAGCGCAGCAGCAGTTCGGCAAAATCCGCCGCGCCTTCGCGATTGCACTGCGCCTCGTAGGCCTCATAGACCGTCAGCAGGCGGCGCGAGAAATCGTCGGGCGCCTCCACGTGCGCGGCCCGCAGGCCCTGCTCCTTGGACGAGTTGATGAAGTTCTGGGCCTGCCGCGGCGGATATTTCTCGTCGTCCACGTTCATCGCCTTCATCACGCGCTTGATAACCGCCAATTGATCGGCGGAATCGAGTATCTGAAAGGTCTGCGGCAGTCCGGCGTCGCGGTGGTGCGCGCGCAGGATGCGGTTGCACAGGCCGTGAAAGGTGCCGACCCACATGCCGCGGGTGTTAATCGGCAGCATCGCCGAAATGCGGGTGAGCATTTCGCGCGCGGCCTTGTTGGTAAAGGTCACCGCCAGGATACCCAGCGGCCCGATCTGGCCGGTCTGGATCAGCCACGCGATGCGGGTGTTCAGCACTCGGGTCTTTCCCGAGCCGGCGCCGGCAAGGATCAGCGCGGACTGGTGCGGGAGCGTTACGGCTTCGAGCTGCTGGGGATTCAGGCCTTCGAGAATCGACATTCGGGGAACGAGGGCAGGTGCGGTTTCGGTGCCGAATTATACCCACCGCACATCGGCCGAACTGACGGACGCCGCAGCCGCGGTCCTGCCGGCGGCCGCGATTTCAAAAACTTACTGCAACGAGGCCATCGGCTCCAGTTTGGGATTGATCTGCTTCAGCCGTGCGCCGAGCAGGTTGGCTTCTTGTTCGCTGGGAAAGCCGGCGATGCGCACCAGGTAAGCCGGTCCGTCTTCGCGAGGCCCTTGCTGGATGAGTGCCGGGTAACCTTCGCGGCGCAGGCTGTCGTACAGCGACAGCGCCTGAATCTGGTTCGCATACCTGGCGAGGTTGAGTTTCCATAGGCCGCCCCGGCGAAGGGCGCCCTGGCCTTCCGAAATCTCGGTTTCGGCAGCCCAGATCTTGAGTTGTTCGATCTGGACAGGCTCGATCTTCCCGGGGCCGCTCCTCGGCGCCTGCAGGAAAGTAAGCGCGTCTTTCATTTCCAGCGGCGGGTCCGCCGATCGATCGGGAACGCGGGCGACGCTGACCTTGCCGTCGATGAGCACCAGAACTTGGTGGTCGCTGAGTTTTTTGCCCCAAATATCGGCGGCGTTGAGGCTGGCGATGAGGGTGGCGAACTGAATCGTCACTTCGCTTTCCATGCCCGACGCCGGCGTAGTGGTGAAACGGAAAGCGCCCGCGAACACCTTGAGAGTGGCGCTGAGCAAATTCTTCGCCTGGCGTTGCGCCAGCGCGGCAATTTGCAGCCACCCGTTTTCGCCCAGCTTGACCAGACTGCCGTCCCCAAGCCGCAGCAACAGGCGTGCACCGGACCCGGTTGCGATTTCGTCCCGCGCCTTCAACTCGGTTCCCGCGGTGAGCGGTTCGCGCTGCCCGTTGCGAATGATCCACGCCGGTAACTGGACGCCTTCGACCACGGCGTCGGAAGCCGCCTGTAATGGCATGGCGGCGGCTATCAAAAGAGCAGCGATCCCTGCGCGAATGAGCATGATGAATCCCCCCTGCAGTGCTAAGTTTACGCGGCAGATACGACCTGAAACGCCCAAAGGATGCGGGCCCGGACGCTATAATCCCCCTTTTTTGGCATTGGTTTCATTCATCATGCAGCCGCAATATCAGCCCGCCGCCATCGAGCAGCAGGTCCAACAAGAGTGGGCGGACAAAAAAGCCTTCCGCGCGATCGATGCCTCGCACAAGCCCAAGTATTACTGCCTGTCGATGTTCCCCTATCCGTCGGGAAAGCTGCACATGGGGCACGTGCGCAATTACACCATCGGCGATGTGCTGTCGCGCTACTACCGCATGCGCGGCTACAACGTGCTGCAACCGATGGGCTGGGACGCATTCGGGCTGCCCGCCGAGAACGCAGCCATGGCCAACAATGTGCCGCCCGCGAAGTGGACCTACGACAACATTGCGTACATGAAGAAGCAGCTCAAGTCGCTGGGCTTCGCCATCGACTGGGAACGCGAGCTCGCGACCTGCCGGCCCGACTACTACCGCTGGAACCAGTGGTTGTTTCTGCGCATGCTGGAAAAGGGGCTGGCCTACAAAAAAACCGGCACGGTAAATTGGGACCCGGTGGATCAGACCGTGCTCGCCAACGAGCAGGTGATCGACGGCCGCGGCTGGCGCACCGGCGCTCTGGTGGAAAAGCGCGAAATCCCGATGTACTACTTGGCGATTACGAGACACGCGGAAGAGTTGCTGTCCGCGCTCGACGGGCTTCCCGGCTGGCCTGCGCGCGTGAAAACCATGCAGGCCAACTGGATCGGCAAAAGCTTTGGCGTGCGGATCGCCTTCCCGTACGTGCTCGACGGCAAGGCCGGCAAGCTCTGGGTATTCACCACTCGCGCCGACACCATCATGGGCGTGACTTTCGCGGCGGTTGCCGCGGAGCATCCGCTCGCCGCCGAGGCGGTCAGGCGTGATCCCGGGCTCGCCGCGTTCGTCGAGGAATGCAAGCGCGGCGGCGTGCAGGAAGCCGAGATCGCCGCCCAGGAAAAAAAGGGCATGCCCACGGCGATATTCGTGGAGCATCCGCTGACCGGCGAGAAGATCGAGGTGTGGGTCGGAAACTACGTGCTGATGAGTTACGGCGAAGGCGCGGTGATGGGCGTGCCCGGCCATGACGAGCGCGATTTCGCCTTCGCAAAAAAGTATGGTTTGCCGATCAGGCCGGTGATCGACGTTGAAGGCCGGCCGTACTCGCTGGATGCCTGGCAGCCCTGGTACACCGACTATGGCGTGTGCGCGAACTCCGGAAAGTACGACGGCATGTCGTATCAGCAGTCGGTGGACGCGATCGCGGCGGACCTCAAGGCGAAAAGCCTTGGCGGAAAACAGGTGACCTGGCGCCTGCGCGACTGGGGAATGTCGCGCCAGCGCTACTGGGGCTGCCCCATTCCGATCGTGCATTGCGATTCCTGCGGCGATGTGCCGGTGCCCGACGATCAACTGCCGGTGTTGCTGCCGGAGGACTGCGTGCCGGACGGCAGCGGCAATCCGCTCAACAAGCGGCCGGATTTCCTCAACACCGCCTGTCCGAAGTGCGGCAAGCCGGCCAGGCGCGAGACCGACACCATGGACACCTTCGTGGACTCGTCGTGGTACTTCCTGCGCTTCGCCTGCGCCGACCAGCACGCGAGCATGGTGGATGAGCGGGTGAACTACTGGCTGCCGGTGGACCAGTACATCGGCGGCATCGAGCACGCGATCCTGCACCTGCTGTACTCGCGCTTCTGGACCAGGGTGATGCGGGACCTGGGGCTGGTGAAACTGGACGAGCCGTTCACCCGGCTGCTCACCCAGGGCATGGTGCTCAACGAAATTTTCTTCCGCAAGAACGACAGCGGCCGCATCCAGTATTTCAATCCCGGCGACGTCCAGCTCGAAATGGACGGCCAGGGCAAGCGCGCGGGCGCGGTGCTCAAGTCCGACGGCAAGACGGTCGAGTCCGGCGGCATCCGCACCATGTCGAAGTCGAAGAACAACGGCGTGGATCCACAGGCGCTGATCGATCAGTACGGCGCCGACACGGCGCGGTTTTTCATGATGTTTACTTCGCCGCCCGAAGACACGCTGGCGTGGAACGACGAGGGCGTGGAAGGCGCCTACAAGTTCATGCGCCGTTTGTGGAAGTTCGCGCACGACAACCAGGCATCGATCGAGGATGGGAAGGCGCGCCCCATTGGCGGCGTGCCCAAGGATGCGAGGCACGATCTCCATCAGCACCTTCAGCAGGCCAACTTCGACTACGAGCGCAAGCAATTCAACACCGTGGCGTCGGCCACGCACAAGATCCTGAACCTGATGGAAGGCGACGCGGTCGCCGCGGCGCCGGCCCCGGCGCGAGCTGCGCTGCTGTACGAGGGCATGGGCATGCTTCTGCGATTGCTGGCGCCGATTGCTCCGCACGTGGCGCAGAAACTGTGGCGCGAGCTGGGATTCGGCGCCGACATCCTCGATGCGCCCTGGCCCGAAGTGGATGAGGCTGCGCTGGTGCAGGACGAGATCGACCTGGTGCTGCAAGTCAACGGCAAGTTGCGCGGCAATATCCGGGTGGCGCGCACCGCGGACCGCGCCGCGATCGAGCGGCTGGCGATGGAAAACCCGAACGCGCAGAAACACATCGCCGGACAGACGGTCAAAAAGGTGGTGGTGGTGCCCGGACGGCTGGTGAATATCGTCGTATGACATCAAGGATGAAGGATGAGGGCGGAGGGATGAAGGAGAACGGCAAATGTACTGCCAACGAGCGGGCGGCATGAAGAATGAAATGAGGCGCGCGCGGAGCACGCTCGACACTTCCGCCTTCATCCTTCCGCCTTCATCCTTCGCCGTCATCATCGCGCTTTGCGCGATGATGACGGCCTGCGGTTTCCAGTTGCGCGGGCAGGCGGCCATTCCATATCAGACGGTGCGTGTAGAGACCCCGGGATTCTCGGCTTTCGCCAACGATCTCGAGAACGCCATCCGTTCCGGCAGCAAGGCCCGGATCGTCGATACGCGCGAACAGGCCGAGGCGGTGATCCAGATCATCGGAGAATCGCAGGAAAGGCACATCCTGTCGATTTCGATCGGCGGCAAGGTTCGGGAGTTCGAACTGCGTTATCGCGTCGCTTACCGGCTGACCGATAGCGCCGGCGTCGATCTCGTGTTGCCGGGGGAGATCGCGCTTCGCCGCGACATGACCTATGACGATACCCTGGTGCTCGCCAAGGAGTCGGAGGAGTTGCTGCTGTTTCGGGACATGAGAGCGGATGCTGTGCGGCAGATGCTGCGGCGGTTGTCGGTGGCGAAACCCGCGACATGACGGCCGGCGGATATAATCCGCGCAAACAAGACCTTTTTGATTCCCATGCCACCCGAAGGTTCCGTCGGCTTCGTCAGCCCGAAACTCGCGCACTTCGATAATCCGATCGTGCTCAAAAGCGGCGCGCGCCTGGATTCGTACGATCTCGCCTACGAAACCTACGGCACGCTCAACGCCGCGCGCGACAATGCGGTTCTGGTCTGCCACGCGCTGAACGCCTCGCACCACGTCGCGGGAATCTATGCCGATGATCCGGAAAACGTCGGGTGGTGGGACAACCTGATCGGACCGGGCAAGCCGGTGGACACCAACCGTTTCTTCGTCGTCGGCGTCAATAACCTGGGCGGCTGTCACGGATCCACCGGTCCTTCCAGCATGAATCCCGCATCCGGAAGGCCATGGGGTGCCGAATTTCCGGTGGTGACTGTGGACGACTGGGTAGAAACGCAGGCGCGGCTCGCCACCCGGCTGGGCATCGAGCGCTTCGCCGCGGTGATGGGCGGAAGCCTGGGCGCGATGCAGGCGCTGCAGTGGGCGATCAGTCTGCCGGAACGCGTGCGTCATTCCATCGTTATTGCCGCCGCTCCCAGACTTTCGGCACAGAACATCGCCTTCAACGAAGTGGCGCGCCAGGCGATCACCACCGATCCGGATTTCCACGGCGGCAACTACTACTCGTACGGCGTCGTACCGAGGCGGGGGCTTCGCATCGCGCGCATGATCGGGCACATCACCTATCTGTCCGACGACGTGATGGCGGAGAAATTCGGCCGGGAGTTGCGCGAAGGCGTATTCAAGTTCAACTTCGACGTCGAGTTCCAGATCGAGTCCTACCTGCGCCACCAGGCCGACAAGTTCGCGGAACGCTTCGATGCCAATACTTACCTGCGCATCACCAAGGCGCTCGACTACTTCGACCCGGCAACGTCCTGCGGCGGCGACCTGTCTGCTACCCTCAAACCAGCGAAAGCGGACTTCCTGCTGGTGTCGTTCACCTCGGACTGGCGTTTTTCGCCGGCGCGTTCGCGCGAGATCATCAAGGCGCTGGTGGACAATCGCCTCAATGTGAGCTACGCGGAGATCGACGCGCCGCACGGCCACGATGCTTTCCTGATGGACGATCCGCGCTACCACAACCTGATCCATAGCTACTTCGGCAATATCGTCCTGCAGGGCCGGGAGACATGAGCGCGTCCCCAATCCGTGCCACGCGATCCGAGCGTGCGGACTTCGCCGCGATCGCGAAGTGGATCAAGCCGAATGCACAGGTGCTCGATCTCGGTTGCGGCGACGGATCGCTGCTGCGCCATTTGAAGCAGGCGCGCGGCGTGACCGGCTACGGCATCGAGATCGACGATGCCAAGGTGCTGGCCAGCGTCCGCAACGGCGTGAACGTGTTGCAAAACGACCTTGAGTCGGGACTGTTGGGATTCGAGTCGAATTCCTTCGATTACGTGATCCTGTCGCAGACGCTGCAGGCGGTGCGCCATACCGAACGCGTTCTGAAGGAGATGCTCAAGGTCGGACGCGAGGGAATCGTCACGTTTCCGAATTTCGGCTACTGGCGGCACCGGCTGCAGATTCTGACCGGCCGCATGCCGGTGTCGAAGGAGCTGCCATACGAATGGTACGACACCCCGAACATCCACCTTTTTACCATCAGGGATTTCGAGGCTTACTGCAGAACCCACGGCGTGCGCATTCTCGAACGCCTGGTGATGGTCGATGCCAGGCAGGTAAACGTGCTGCCGAACCTGCTGGGTTCACTCGCGGTATTCCGTTTCGACGCGGGTTCGCGCCGGTAGTGCCGTATTACCCGCCTGGCGTGGGCGGTTCGCGCACGCAATGGGAGCGAGCAGCCAGCCACACCAGCAGCAACACCGGCAGACCGGGCAGCGCCGTACCCGTAAAAAACGTCTCGTAGCCGAAGCTATCCACCGCCAGGCCGGACCATCGGGCGATGAACCTAAGCGTCAGCCGCCTTCTCAGCGCGCGCGTCGCCTTTGCCCTCCTTGCCTGCCGAGCCGATCGACAGGTCAGCGAGCCCGGAGCGGATCATGAACCAGAACAGGATCACGCCCGGGAACGCGATGACGGTGGAGAGCAGATAGAAGTTCACGTAGCCGATCGCCTCGATCAGCGCGCCAGCGCTCGTCCCGGTGAGGAAGCGGCCGGCGATGCTCGCCAGCGCGGAGAGCAGGGCGTACTGGGTCGCGGTGAAGCGCAGGTTGCACAGCGCGGAGAGGTAGGCGACCACCGTCACGCCGCCTATGCCGCTCGCGAAATTCTCGAAGCCGACCGCCGCCGCCATGCCGATGTTGGTATGGCCGGCCGCCGCCAGTGCGGCGAAGCTGAAATTCGACACCGCCATCAGGACCAGGCTGACCAGGACCGCGTGCTTCATTCCCAGGCGCGCGTAAAGAATGCCGCCGACGAAAATGCCGATCAGCAGCGTAGCGAAGCCGACGCCGACGTCGTAGAAGGCCACCTCGCCGTTGCTGAATCCGAGGTCCTTGAAGAGTAGCCTGAGCGTGAGGTTGGCGAGCGTGTCGCCGATCTTGTGGATGAGCACGAACAGCAGCACCACCAGCGCCCCCTGGCGCTTGAGGAACTCGAGCAACGGGCTGAAATAGGCGACGATCGCCTCGACGACGCCGCGCGGCTTGGCCGGCTCGCGGTGCCGCTCAGGCTCGCCCATCACCACGCCGACCAGCATCCCCGGGAGCGCGAACACGGCGCAGGCGAGATAGGCGGCGCTCCAGCCGAAACGGGCGGCGATGACCAGCGCCAGGGCGCCGGCCGCCGCGGCTCCGATGCGCCAACCGTACTGCGACATGCCGGAGCCGACGCCGAGGTGGCGCGGCTCGAGCAGCTCGATGCGGTAGGCGTCGATGATGATGTCGAAAGTGGCGCCGGCGACGCCCACGGTGATCGCGGCGATCGCGACGATATAAAGCGCTTCGTCCGGATCGGCGATTCCGAGGAACGCGACGGCGGCCATCACCAGCACGCCGACCAGCCACAGCCAGCTGCGCCGCTGCCCGAACCTGCCGATCACCGGCAGCCGGACATTGTCGACGATCGGCGCCCACAGGAACTTGAAGTTGTAGGCGAGGAAAGTGAGCGCGAAGGCGGTCACCGCGCTCTTGTTGATGCCGTGCTGGGCGAGGCGCGTGGTCAGCGTCGCGCCGATCATCGCGAAGCCGAAGCCGGAGGAGATGCCCAGGAACAACGCCGCGAGGGGCGCGGACTCAAAATAGGGGCGTATGCCTTCCGGCAGCCTGCTGCGCCAGTCGCGTAACGCGGTCGTACTGTTTTGATCCATGCCCCTCTTTTCCCGCTTCGCCTTCCGGCGAGAAGCCGTCATGCGGGTCACGTCGCCGCTGCCCAATTACCCGACAAGCCCAACAACAGCATGCGTGCCACGTGCGGCTCGCCGTAGATGGCGAAAGCGCTCAGCCGGCGACGCACACGCCCGAGTGTGCTCACTCTATGAATTCCCGGCGCGCGAGCGCGGCCGCCTCGTCAGAGCGCGAAGTCATAGTCGATGGTAAGAGGTGCGTGGTCGCTGAAACGCTGCGCCTTGTAGATCGCAACGCTTCTTGCCTTGGCGGCGATGCCGGGCGTGGCGAGCTGATAATCGATTCGCCATCCCACGTTCTTGGCCCAGGCCTGGCCGCGGTTGGACCACCAGGTATATTGCTCGGGTTCCTGGTTGAGGCGGCGGAACACGTCCACGTACCCGAGCTTGTCGAGCACGCCGGAAAACCACTCGCGTTCCTCGGGAAGGAAACCGGAATTCTTCCGGTTTGCGCGCCAGTTCCTGAGGTCGATTTCCTTGTGCGCTACATTCCAGTCGCCGCAAAGAATGATTTCGCGGCCGCTCTGCGCAAGCCTGTGCAGCGGCGCAATGAAACGCCTCATGAAACTGAACTTGATCGCGAGGCGCTCCGCGGAACTGGAACCCGAGGGCACGTACACCGACACGATGCTGAGATTGCCGTATTGCGCTTCGATGTAACGGCCTTCGGCATCGATGTCGGCAACGCCGAGGCCCTCGATCACGCGATCCGGATTCTTGCGGCAATAGATGCCAACACCGCTGTAGCCGGGCCGATCGGCGCAATGAAAGCAGCCACGGTAGCCGTCGGGATTGCGGATTGCGTCGACGAGGTCGCGGTCCTGTGCCTTGATCTCCTGGATGCAAACCGCGTCGGCTTCCTGAGCGGACATCCACTCGAGAAAGCCTTTGTTGACTGCCGAACGTATGCCGTTTAGATTGAGGGAGACAATTCGCACGACGGGCAATGAAAAATTTCAGGCAGGAGTTTATTGAATTTGCCTTGGCCCGCGGTGTCCTCTGCTTCGGCGAGTACAAGACCAAGGCCGGGCGTCTGTCGCCTTATTTCTTCAACGCCGGCTTGTTCAACGACGGCGAGGCTTTGCGAAAACTCGGGCAATTCTACGCGAAAGCCATTGTCGCCGCCGACATTGCCTTCGACATGCTGTTCGGTCCGGCATACAAGGGCATCCCTCTGGTTTCCGCCGCTGCCGTCGCGCTTGCCGAAATTGGGCAAAATTCGCCGTTCTGCTTCAATCGCAAGGAAGCCAAGGACCACGGCGAGGGCGGCATGACCGTGGGCGCACCGCTCGCCGGGCGGGTGCTGATCGTGGACGATGTCATTTCTGCCGGAACTTCGGTGCGTGAGTCCGTGCAGATCATTCGCGCGGCCGGTGCAAAGCCCTGCGGCGTGGTCATTGCGCTCGACCGGATGGAGCGCGGCAACGGCACGCAGTCCGCGGTCGAGGAGGTGCGCAACCAGTTCGGCATCCCTGTCATCAGCATCGCCACGCTGGAGGACCTTACCGCGTTTCTCAGTGCGCGCGCAGACATGGCACGGCAGTTGCAGGCAGTCGAGCGCTACCGCAAGGAATACGGGGTATCCGCATGAAAATGTTTCGTACGCTGGCAAGCCTGGCCATAGCCGCCGCACTCGCTGTCCCGGCAATTGCCCAGCAGAAACCCAAGCCCGGTGCTTCGGGGCCGGTCATGTACAAGTGCGTGGACAGCCGGGGCAAGATCTACTATGCCGACCGGGTCACGCCGGAATGCGGGCAGACCGAGGAATTGAATCGTCAGGGCAGGGTGGTGAAGAAGCATGAAGCCGGCAAGCCGGCCCCGGTGTCCAAGAAGTCCGCAGCGGACGAGGCGGGGAAGACCGAGGATTCGGCAGAAATGCGCCGCCGCGATCACGCCCTGACCGCGACCTACACCTCGGAAGATGAAATCGACATGGCGCGCGATCGTAGCCTGGCGATTCCGTTACAAGAGGTTAAGACAGTAGAAAACAGGCTGGCGAAGACGAACATGCAGCTTTTCGATCTGAAGACGCAGGCTGACCGGCTGGCGGGACAGCAAAAAGCCATTCCGCCGCTCCTGCTTGAAGAAATCGACGTCAAGCTGAAGGCGGTTTCGGCGCTCGAGGTGCAGTTGCAGAAGAAAATGAAATACGCTGAATCCGTGCGCGCCCGATACGAGGCCGACAAACTGCGTTACCGCGAACTGACGACGGCCGGCAAATAGCCCGCGCTCAGCCCAGTTTTTTCTTCAGAATCTCGTTGACCTGGGCGGGATTGGCCTTGCCCTTGCTGGCCTTCATCACCTGGCCGACCAGCGAGTTGAAAGCCTTCTCTTTTCCGCCCCTGTAATCGGCGACCTGCTGCGGATTGGCGGCAAGCACCTGATCGACGATGTTCCCGATCTCGCCGCTGTCGGAAATCTGTTTCAGTCCACTGCGCTCGATGATCTCGTCGGCGCCGCCCTCACCAGCCCACATCGCGTCGAACACCTCCTTGGCGATCTTGCCGGAGATCGTGAGGTCGGAAATGCGCGCCAGCAGGCCGGCCAGTGCCTCGGCTGAAATCGGCGACTGCGAAACTTCCAGGCCCTCCTTGTTGAGCCGCGCGGACAATTCACCCATGAGCCAGTTGGCGCAGAGCTTCGGATCCCTGGGCAGCCTTGCCATCATGCGCTCGAAGTACTCCGCAATTTCGCGGCTTGAAGTCAGGGCCGCCGCGTCGTAAGGCGTAAGGCCGTATTCGCGCGCGTAGCGCTCGCGCTTGGACTGCGGCAGTTCGGGCAGCTCCGATTTCACTTTATCGATCCAGTCCCCGTTGACCTCAAGCGGCAGCAGATCGGGATCGGGGAAATAGCGGTAGTCGTGCGCGTCTTCTTTGGTGCGCATCATGCGCGTCTTACCGGTATCCGCATCGAACAGCACCGTCGCCTGTTCGATGCGCCCGCCCTCTTCCAGCGTCTCGATCTGCCACTTGGCTTCGTATTCGATCGCCTGCTGCAGGAAGCGGAAGGAATT